>JAIPFY010000005.1 GCA_021736385.1 Spirochaetia bacterium
ACGGGCAGCCCTCGTGCAGCACTTCACCGGTATCCTGAAAGGATCACCGGTGAAGATCAGATTCAGCTGTTGAGTACAGCCTGTGCAGCAGCCAGTCGTGCGATCGGTACTCTGAACGGTGAGCAGCTCACGTAGTTCAGACCGACCTTGGCACAGAAGGCGATGGTCTTGGGATCTCCGCCATGTTCACCGCAGATTCCCAGCTTGATGTCAGGTCGTTTGGACCGTCCGAGCTCGACTGCCATCTTGATGAGTTTTCCCACACCATCCTGATCCAGGACAGCAAAGGGGTCATATTCATAGAACTGTTTATCAAGATCATCCACATAATGGCCCAGGAAGCTTCCTGAGTCGTCTCGGCTGAATCCGCAGGTCATCTGTGTGAGGTCATTGGTACCGAAACTGAAGAACTCTGCCTCTTCTGCGATCTCATCAGCAGTCAGGGCGGCACGGGGGACTTCGATCATGGTACCGATCTTGTAGTCCACCTTCTCGTTCGTCTCTGCGAACACCGCAGCGATAGTCTCCTCAGCATAGCGCTTGCAGAAGGCCAGCTCCTTCACATTCCCGACCAGCGGGATCATGATCTCAGGATAGACGGCGATACCGGCTTTCTTCACATTGATCGCAGCCTCGATGACCGCTCTCACCTGCATGACCAGGATCTCTGGGTAGACGACAGCGAGCCGGCAGCCTCTGAATCCGAGCATGGGATTGAACTCGCTCAAGGCGGTCACTTTCGCGGCGATCTCCTCGACACTGACGCCCAGCTGCAAAGCCATCTCGTGGCGGCTGGTATGGTCGTGGGGAAGGAACTCATGCAGGGGCGGATCGAGCAGTCTGACAGTGGCAGGCCTTCCGTCGAGTGCCGTGAAGATCCCTTCGAAATCCTTTCTCTGCATGGGAAGCAGCTCTGCAAGAGCAGTCTCCCGATCACTGAGGTTCTTGGCCAGGATCATCTTTCGGATCGATATGATCCTCGTCCCTTCAAAGAACATATGTTCTGTACGACAGAGCCCGATACCTTCTGCACCGAACTTCACTGCCATCTCCGTATCGGCAGGAGTATCGGCATTGGTCCTGATGCTCATCTGTCGGATCTCATCCACATACCCCATGAAGGTGTTGTAGTCCTTGAACAGCTGGGATGCTTCGGGATCCATCTCACCATTGAGGACCTGCACGATCTCTGAGGGTTTCACATTGATCGAATCTGCATACACGGCACCGGTAAACCCGTCGATGGAGATATAATCCCCTTCTTTGAGCTTGACCTCTCCGATCGTCACGGTCTTCGCCTTGTAGTTGATCAGTACTTCACCTGCTCCTGACACACAGGGACACCCCATGCCTCGAGCGACGACTGCCGCATGGCTGGTCATACCACCTCGTGCGGTCAGGACTCCCTTGGCTGCAGCCATACCCCCGATATCTTCAGGGCTGGTCTCGATTCGTACCAGGATCACATCCTTACCGGCAGCAGCCATATCCTCTGCCTGCTGTGCAGTCAGGGCGATGTGTCCACAGGCACCACCGGGGCTTGCGTTCAGCCCTCTGGCGACTTCCACGATCTGCTTGCTGCTGATCTCGTTGTTATCAAGGATAGGAGCGAACAGCTTACCGAACTCACCTGAAGGGACTCGGGAAACAGCGGTAGCCTTATCGATCAGGCCTGACTCGACCATCTCGACCTGGGTTCTCAACCAGCTGAAGACTGTTCGTTTTCCGGTACGGGTCTGCAGCATATAGAGTTTCCCCTCCTGGATGGTGAACTCGAGATCCTGCATGTCCTTATAGTGATTCTCCAGGATGTGTCTGATGTTGACCAGCTGGTCATAGACCTCTTCATTGACCTCTTTGAGGGTGTCGATCGTCAGAGGAGTCCTGATACCGGCTACTACATCCTCTCCTTGAGCGTTCATCAGGTATTCACCATAGAACATATTCTCTCCGGTAGAAGGGTCACGGGTAAAGGCCACTCCAGTCCCTGACGTGTCACCCATGTTGCCGAATACCATCGACTGGATGTTCACAGCAGTCCCGAGCAGTCCTCTGATGTCATTCATCTGACGATACTTCTTCGCTCTGTCATTATCCCATGAACCGAAGACCGCATTGATCGATTTGAACAGCTGTTCTTTGGGGTCAATGGGGAACTCCTCACCGGTGGCTTTCTTGTAGACGACCCGGTAGGCTTCGATGACTTCTTTGAGGTCATCGACATTCAGATCGGTATCAAGGTCCTTGCCGGTTCGATCCTTGACCGCCTGCAGGGCTTCCTCGAAATCGTGGTGAGGGACTCCCATGACCACATCGCCGAACATCTGCATGAACCTTCTGTAACTGTCCCAGGCAAAACGTTCGTTCCCGCTTTTTCTGATCATCCCCTGGACTGCTTTTGGGCTCATCCCCAGATTGAGGACCGTGTCCATCATACCGGGCATGGACTGTGCAGCACCCGAACGTACTGATACGAGCAGAGGGTTCTCATCATCACCGAGTTTCGCCCCCATGACCTTCTCAAGACGTTCAAGATGTTCAAGAACCTGTTCGCGCATACCTTCAGGATAGGCACCGTCATGTTCGATGTAATAACCACAGGCCTCTGTGCTTATAGTAAAACCGGGAGGTACGGGGAGTCCGATGCTTGTCATCTCTGCAAGATTCGCTCCCTTTCCCCCTAGCAGTTCTTTCATTCCCGCGTTGCCTTCGGCTTCGCCTTCACCGAAAAAATAGACATACTGTGTGTTAGACATAAATTCACAACCTCCATGATAATTGAATTCTGACCACATTGTTATACTAATGAATGTACGTGATAAGAGTCCGCTCTGTCAATAAACAGAAGGCGGACTCTTACAGTTGAGCGGAAAAAGGATGGTTTGTTGAACCTGCAAGCTGTTCGTCTCTCAGGCAGTGTATGCCTCGAGGTACTTGCTTCGAGAGGGATGACGCAGTCTCTCGAGTGCTTTCTTCTCGATCTGTCTGATCCTCTCTTTGGTCAGATTATAGATGTCGCCGATCTCTTTGAGAGACATCTGATTCTTCCCGTTGAGACCGAATCGATACTGGATGATCTCAGATTCTTTCTCTGAGAGTGTATCGAGCACGTCATTGATCGCACTTCTGAGCGAACTCTGCATGGCCTCTTCTTCCGGTGACATATAGTCGCTGTCTTCGATGAAGTCCCCGAGCAGGGAGTTGTTCTTGTCAGCGAACACAGGGGTCTCCAGCGAGACCAGGTCCCGTGATATGTTCAGCAGGTCTGCGATATGCTTCTCATCGAACTGTGTGAGTCTGGCGATCTCCTGCAGTTCAGGTTCTTCACCATGGAGACTCGTCAGCTCTTTCTGAGCCTTCTGTATCTGCAGCAGTTCATTGGTCCTGTTCAGCGGCAGTCTGATCGTCCTGGACTTCTCACAGATGGCTTTGAGTATCGCCTGTCTGATCCACCATACGGCATAGGAGATGAAGTGATACCCTTTATCGACATCGTAGCGTTCGATGGCATTCATCAAGCCGATGTTCCCCTCATTGATCAGATCACTGAGCGGCAACCCCTGATTCTGGTATTTCTTCGCAACATTGACCACGAACCGAAGGTTCGACTCAACGAGTCGCTTGATCGAAGGGGCATCACCCTGGGCAGCCTTACGGGCAAGATCTATCTCTTCTTCTCGCTTGAGAAGCGGTATTCTATGTATTTCCTTCAGATACATCGAAAGGATGTTCTCATCATCATTGTAGGAATTGTAGGAATTATTGATATAAGCAGCAGCATGTTTCATCGTATGCCTCCTTAATGGATATATACATGCAATGACCATGCCATATTCTTGCTCATTGAGATGTTTTATTCTATCTTATTGTAATACAAGGTCTTGCAACCCATTTTGCTGTAGTGTAGCAGACAGGGTCATGAAGCAGGATCCAGAAGAACCGTGTCAAAACGACGCAAGAGGAAGGAATCAGACTGAAAGTGTGTCAATTCTACACACTTCAGGATTTATGCTTGATAAATGGGACAATATGGCTCGATTCCTTGCCGTTCGTACTGATCTGCTTGATACCGAACTCAGGGAATGCGATCTGGATCGAACGATAGTAGTCACACCGCTGGTAATACCCCATGTGCTGAAGACCTTCCAGATCATAGATCTCATACCAGGTCATCTTGATCAGGTCATGGATCATGTCACTCTCAGCGAGAGAATCGAACTGTCCAGTACCCTTTCTGATCAGATACCTGCTGGTCTGTATGGTATGGAAGACCCTCCAGTCCTTCCCTTCGGCATCCTCACCCCGATCACGGATGAATGCCGCATTCTCCCAGCTGCGCAGAGCATATTCGTTATGACCAAGGTTCCTGAATGCAAGCCCGAGGAAGAAGAAGATCTCCCCCATGTTCATCCTGTCCTCCGGAGGGCAGACGATGAGCGCCTCACGAAAGGTCTGCATGCTCGAATCGGCACGTTTCTCGAAGAGTTCCTGTTTTCCCTGTTCTATCAGCCGTCTTACCTCTTTCATAACTCCTACAATATACCTAGAGCATCAACAGGCGGCAAGTAAAAGTGTGAACTTTCATGAGATGGAGGGAATCGCATGAATCATGGGCAGGGTGATTGATGAGTCCACGGTCTGCATGGTATGATACAAAAGTAGAAAATCACTTGACGTTACCCGGGTTCATGCATATATTTTTTTACGACTCACTGAAACACATATTATTATAGCTATATCTATGGAGGTCAATCATGAAGATCAAACCACTTGGTGATCGTGTACTTGTCAAAACTGAGCAGGTAGAAGAGAAGACTGCTTCAGGAATCTTTATTCCACAAACAGCACAGGAGAAAACTCAGACTGCAGTAGTAGTGGCTGTCGGTGATGATGAAGATGCGATCACAGTGAAAGTCGGTGACAAAGTCATGTATGACAAGTATGCCGGTACCGCTGTCAAGATCGAAGGAGCAGATCATCTGCTGCTTACGATCTCCGATGTACTGGCAGTGATCGAAGAATAATACGCGACCGATGCTCTGAGGCATGAGAAGCGGCAGTTCATTGGGACTGCCGCTTTTTCATGGCTGCTTCGCATAGAGAAAGTCTTCGACCCGCTCCACGATGCGCTCCCCGGTACCGGTCATCAGCTGCGTCTGCGGCAGCGATGCGATCACCTGCTTGCCGTACCGCTTGTTCAGGATGCGTGAATCAAGGATACATACCACACCCCGGTCCTCACTGGTCCTCATGAGACGACCGAACCCCTGTTTGAGTTTTATGATCGCATCGGGAAGTGACAGTTCGAAGAACGAGTTCCTCCCCTGCTTCTCCAGAAGCAGCTTCTTCGCATAGAAGATCGGTTCGGTGGGTACACTGAACGGCAGTCTGCTGACGATGAGCAGCCGCAGGGTGTTTCCCGGAGCATCGATCCCCTCCCAGAACGACTGTGTGGCAAAGAGCACACTGTGTTCATCCTCGACGAACTGTTTCATCAGCCGATACCGGTCCTGATCCCCCTGTTTGAGCATATGCAGCTGCTGAGTGGTCTGCTGAGCGCAGACCAGATCATACATCTCATGGAGCATGGCATAGGAGGTGAACAGTACCAGAGCACCACCCTCGGCAGTCGTGATGAGTTCACTGATCAATCGGGAACCATAGTCCATGTACTCCCGATAGGAGGTGGGTTCCGGTGCATCCGAGGGAAGACACATCAGTACCCTGTTCCGGTAATCGAAGGGGGAGAGGATGCTCTGCCGGATACACTCCCGATCGATCTGATCACCGATACCCACCTTCTGCTCCCAGTGATCGAACCGGTTCTGTACCGTCAGTGTCGCCGAGGTGCAGATGATCGAGTGATAGACGTTGAAGATCCCCTCTCGGAGCAGGGACGAGAAGTCCACAGGAGTGAGCTTGAGACTCAGATGCCTGATCTGCATATCGCTCACCCAGAAGTCGATCCAGTAGACATGGGTCTCTGAGAGATCGAACGAGATATAGTGTCCTATCAGCTTCCCGATGGACTCTATCTTCACCCGTATGGCGGTCGCCTCATAGAACTGGCTGGCAACCTCGGGCATCTCTTCACAGGAATCAAGACAGGCACGAAGGATCGCGGTATAGGCACGTATCTGCTCGTGAAAGTCGCTGCAGGCTGTGGTGATCATCCTGTTGGACAGGAACCGATCCCGTTCGATGAACTGGGAGCCCTGTCTGGATGCGATGAACGTCTCGATCGCAGTATCAAAGGCATCGATGGCTAGCTTGAACCCGTTGAGCTGCTGATAGATCGCATTGAAGGAGAGCGGATCATGAGAACTCACCCGCAGCTCTTCAAGCAGTCCGCCGATGCTGCCCCTTCGTGTATGGGTAAGCCGGGCGAGCAGCGAAAGCAGGGTACGCCCATCGTAGACATCGGTGAAGTAGCTGGTGGCGTTCTTCTCGATGTTATGGGCCTCATCGATGACCAGTCGGGAGAACGGCGGCAGGATGATCGAGAAATCAGGATCTTCCTCTCCCTGCTTGAGGATCATATCGGCAAGCAGCAGGTGATGATTGACGATGACGATCTGTGACTGCAGAGCCTTCTTCCTGGCTTCCATGAGAAAACAGCTGTCACGGTGCTGGCACCTGAAGCCCATGCAGGTATCAGCATCAGAGCAGATCTGAGACCACAGCTTGCCCGACACGGGAAACGGCAGTTCAGCCCGGTCCCCGCTGATCGTCTGATTCGACCAGACCATGATCCTGCCCAGCAGGTCCCCGTCCTGTGCATCGAAGATCGAGCGCTGCCCGATCGCCTTGTACATCCGGCGTTTACACAGATAGTTGTTCCTGCCTTTGAGCACACTCGAGCGCACCGGCATGTGCAGGGCCTCCTGCAGGAAGGGAATATCCTTCTCAAAGAGCTGATGCTGCAGATGGATCGTCGAGGTGGCTATGACGGTACGATCATCGGGATGGTCCATGCACCAGATGAACAGCGGTATGAGATAGGCGAACGACTTCCCGATACCCGTTCCCGCCTCGATGATGCATATCTGGTCCTCATCGAGGGCCGTCTGCACCAGCGAGGCCATAGTGACCTGGCCGTCACGGTATTCGTAGCCGGCTTTGGCCCCGGCAATGGGCCCTTCGCTGCCGAGCAGCTCCATGATGCTGATATCATTCTTCAAGCTGGTATTCCTGTATTTTGCGATGCAGTGTCTTTCGTCCGATACCGAGCACTTCCGCAGCCTTCGATTTGTTTCCCTTGCAGAATGCCAGGGTGGCTTTGATGATATCCTTCTCAGCCTCGCTCAGCGAGACTCCCAACGGTATGGATATCTGATCATCGGTCACACCGCTGCGTACTGTGAGCGGCAGATCGTCCACATCTATCACAGATCCCCTGCACATGACAAGAGCGCTCTCGATGCAGTTGCGCAGCTCACGGATGTTCCCGGGCCATGAGTACCGGTACATGATCGACTGAGCCTTCGGTGAGAACCCCTCCACCGATCGGCCGTTCTCCTCGTTGAACTCATGCAGGAATGAGGTCATCAACAGCGGGATATCCTCTTTACGCTCCCGCAGCGATGGCACTTCGATGTTCACCACGTTCAGCCGGTAGAAGAGGTCCTCTCTGAAGCTCCCGTCTGCGATCTCCTCTTTCAGATCCCGATTCGTTGCCGATATGATCCTCGTATCGACATGGATGGTGGTCTCACCACCGACACGTTCGAAGGTCTTCTCCTGCAGCACTCTCAGGATCTTGACCTGTACCTGTGCATTGATCTCACCGATCTCATCGAGAAAGATCGTTCCTTTGTCTGCCAGTTCGAATCGCCCTTTCTTCTGAGAGAGTGCTCCGGTGAAGGACCCCTTCTCGTGCCCGAACAGTTCACTTTCGAGCAGCGACTCGCTGAGCGCCGCACAGTGGACTTTCACATAGGGACCGTCGGCACGGGAGGAGAGGTCGTGCAGCGCATCAGCGACCAGTTCTTTCCCGACTCCACTCTCACCGGTGATCAGGACCGAGGCTTTGGTATCAGCGACCTGCTTGATCGCATCCATCATCTTTCGCATGTTCGCGCTCTTACCGATGATGGCCGAGTATTCGGTCTGCTTCTTGAGCATCTCGACCTCACGCTTGAGCGCTTCATGCTTCTGATGGAGTTCCCGGTTCGACAGGGCTCGCTTGACCAGCAGGACCAGACGGTCGAGATTGATCGGTTTGGTGACGAAATCGAAGGCCCCGTCCTGCATGGCATGCACCGCAGTCTCGATGGTGCCGTGTCCGGTGAGAATGATCACCGGCAGGGTCGGATACGAAGAGGAGATGCGTTTGAGCAACTCCTCGCCGGAGAGCTTCGGCATCTTCAGGTCGCTGATGACCAGATCGATCTCGGTCGAATTGATCAGGTCCCAGGCCTCTGCTCCATGCTCTGCGAGTACGATCTGATACCCCTCCAGGGAGAGCGCCTTTCCCAGTCCGTTGCGTATGTTCTTCTCATCATCTACGATCAGTATCTGCATTATGCATCACCCTCCCAGTCCAGCATCACCCGTTCACTCTGGGGCAGCGGCAAGGTGATGGTGAACGTGGTCCCCTTCCCTTCCTGCGAATCCAGGGAGATCTCACCACCATGTTCTCTGATCACCTTATACACTACCGTAAGACCCAGCCCCGAGCCGAAATCCTTTGTCGTATAGTACGGTTCGAAGATCTTGTTCATATGTTCTTCTGAGATACCCACCCCGTTATCAGTGATATCGATGCTCGCCATATCCCCTGAGACCGCTGTCGAAACATGCAGCACCCCACCTTCGGGCATCGCTGCTATGGCATTCTTGATGATATTCAGCAGTGCCTGTTTGATATACTTCTTGTCGATCTCGATCTTGGGAAGATGGTCTGACGGGTCGAAGACATAGGCGATCTGGTTCTGCTCCAGTTCATACTTGGTGAACTCCAGCAGTTCTTTGATGACCGCATTGATATCCTCTGACTTCATACGGGTATCCATCGGCCGAACGGCAAAGAGAAAGTCCACCACGATACTGTTCAGCCGTTCGATCTCCTCTGAGATGATGTCCAGATATTCAGCGGCACTCTCTTTGCCGATGCAGTTCTCCCGTTCGAGTTCCCGCTGCATCAGCTGCAGATGGATCCCCATCGAGGCCAGCGGGTTCTTGATCTCATGCGCCACACTTGCCGCCAGGGTGGTCAGCGATGCCAGATTCTCCGCTCTGCGGTATTTGGCTTCACTCTTCTTGCGCTCGGTGATATCTCTGAGCATGATGATGTTCCCCATGATGGCCTTGTCTCTCACCAGAGGGAACACTGAGAAGGAGAGCACACGGATCAGTGAGCTCTTCTGCACATAGAACTCCTCATCAAGGATCCTGTCGCCCCTTCCCATGTGCAGCTCGAGATAGTCTGCGATCTCATGGTCGCTGATCACAGCCCACAGCACCTTCTCGTCAGTCTCATTGTGCATGGGCAGCAGTCGTCTGGTCGTCTTGCTGATGATCTTGATCCTGTTATCCAGATCGGTGACGATGATCCCGTCTTCCATGGAATCGAGGACTACCGAGAGCATCTCGTTCTCGTCCGCAAGCAGATCGATCAGCTGTTCGATCTGCTCGGAAGTGAGTTTCGGCAGTTTTTGTATGGCCTTTCTGATGAATTTGTTCATACGGCTTCCGATATTCTGTAGAACAGGGTTTCCATCAGCAGAGCGTCTCCCTGATGGTAGGTCACCGACCGCTGCCGGAGATCCGCCATGGCACGCATGACCTGCTGAGCTGCAGAGGCAGGGATGAACCCATCGGCAACCTCCTCTTCCAGGATGGCGGCGATCTCACTGAAGAACATGAGGAACTGCTGCTTCTTCAGGACTTCGGTGATGATCTTCTCGATCTCTATACGTGAGATGATCCTTCTTCCCATAGCGGTGAAGATGAAGTCCTCTGCCTGTTTTCTCACCAGTCTGCAGTCCACACCGTGCTTGACGGCGAAGAAGGTCTTCAGCGAGTCGTACTCCTGTGCATCATCGGCATAGACCTGTTCTATGACCTGCTGTTCTGCCTCATCGCGTTCTCCGAGATAGTAGATGCGCACCCGCGAGAGGATCGTGGGGATGATCAGATTCCGGTTCCGGGCTATGAGGATGAAGTAGACATGCTTCGGGGGCTCTTCCAGGATCTTGAGCATGCTGTTGATCGCAGCATCGTTGAACTCATCGATCCCCTCGATGATCACGATCCTGATGATGTTCTCCGAGGTGCTGTGCAGCCATGAAGCGATACTCCTGATGTAACTCACCGGAAGCTGCCGATAGGAGCCCTCTGCGAGTTTCCTGCAGCTCGAGATGATCTTCTTCGCCTGCCGTACCGCCTTATCGATCGCATCTGCTGCTGCAGACTGTTCGATCATGCTGCTGATCTCATCATCGATCTCAGCGGCAAGTTCGAACAGCGGTCGCTTAGCCGCCGTGCAGACTTCAAGAAAGGCTGCATGATAGGTACCGAGCAGCAGTCGTACACTGCGGATGAACAGATGCATCGCATTTCGTGATTTCTCCCTCTTGAGGGAGTCATAGGCAGCTTCGATCTCCGGGATATGATCCCGCTTCGAGAGGATCATGGTATAGGGGTCCTGCAGGCTCCTGTGCGCCCTGCAGCGCCTGCAGTCACAGGCACCGAGAGCCACCCGTTCGCAGGAGAGTGCCCTGGCACTCTCAAGGGCCGTGGTCATCCTCCCGGAGTACTGATTCCCATGGATGAGGATCGCAGAAGGGAGCTCGTTCCGTTCGATATCCTTCTGCAGCTGACCGATGATATTCTGATGTCCATATACTTGTTCAAACACGGGTTACAGATTCTCCTTCACGAATTCGATGCTGTACGGGGCGATCGGTTCCAGCATCTCGACTACCCAGCTCTCGGCAAAGAGCGGCTGTAGATCTACCATCGTCTGCAGTTTCAGGACGAAGACCATGAAGGAGATGATCACCGCACCCTCGATGATACCGAGGGCGAACCCGAGGATGTTGTCGAGGAACGGCAGGTGCAGAGCCTCCAGGATCCCGGTGATCGCTATGGAGATGAATCTCATGATCAGATAGCCTGCGAAGAACAGTACCACGAAGGCAATGAGATTACTCCAGGAACCGATGTTCAGGTAGGAGTCTATCCCCGGAGCAAGCAGCGTGGTGAACATGAGTGCTGCCGCAAGTCCTATGACGATACCAGCTTTTGACATGAATTCGTCAAAGAAGCCCTTGAAGGTGACTCGAAGAGCCATGAGTACGATGATAACCAATGATACGATATCCAATACGCTGAAGGTCATAGACTGCCTCTCTCTAGATAGGGTGTGATCACCGAGGCGATTCGCCCGGCTGCATCGGGATGCGTAAGCAGCGATGCTGATACAGAAAGTCCTTTCGCGGTCTCAGGATCTTCCAAGACTAATGATACCGCATTTTTCAGATTCTCCAAAGTGACTTCTTCATCTTTCAGTACGATAGCCGCTCCATGAGATGCGAACAGCTGTGCATTACGGATCTGATCGCCCCTGCTGCTGGATCTGCCCTTGGGGATCAGGATCATCGGAGTCCCTGATGCGGCGATCTCACTCAGGGCACCGGCTCCAGCCCGTGATATCACCAGATCAGCGGCTGCCAGCAGATCAGCAAGCTCCCCGGAGAGGTAACGGACCGTATGATAGCCTTCGGCCTGCAGGTCTCTGAAGGTCTTCTCTCCTGCCTGATGCACGATGGAACAGGATGATATACCCTCCTGAGCCCATTGCCAGATCACTTCGTTGATCTCCAGGGCCCCCTGACTTCCCCCGAGCACCAGCACCACCGGGGTACTCTCATCAAGAGAGAACAGCGCTCTACCGGCAGCCCCATCTCCGTCCAACAGGGCGCGGCGTACGGGATTGCCCGTCACATGGACCTGTGCCGGCCCCCTGTACCCAAGGACCGTCTGCTCATAGGCTGCGCAGAACGACTTGGCGAACCGCCCGATGATACGGTTGGCCAGTCCCGGATCCATATCAGATTCGTGGGTCACGACCGGGATGCCGAGCAGGCTTGCGGCGATCACCGGGGGGACACTGACGAACCCTCCCTTGGAGAAGAGGACATCAGGCCGATACCGACGCAGGAACCGGTAGGAATCGACCACACCCGCTGCGACCCTGAAGAGATCGGTGAGATTCCGCATCGAGAGATACCTCCGCAGCTTGCCGCTGCGGATCGCATGGAAGGGTATTCCCTCCTGCCCGGTGATCAGAGCCTCAGGGCCCATGCGGTCCCCGAGCCAGCAGTACTCAAGTGAGGTGCCGTACTGTTCTTTCAGTGCTTCGAGCACCTCTATCCCGGGGTATACATGCCCCCCGGTACCGCCGCCGGTACAGACGATCCGTCTTCTCATGGTCCCTCGGTATCAGGTCGTTCGTTCTTCATGCATATAGTAGCTGAATTCAAGATATTATGCCATACAGGCTCTGCAGATCGTCTCTCATGATGTTAACGGTATTCTAACATGGTTCTGATACTCCTCTCATCATTTTCGTCTATCTTTCATACATCTGCAGGTTCTCATACACACGGCGAAGGGGATACGCCAGAAGGTTTGAACTGATGATCATATCCATGGTATGATGGGAGGGTCAACACGCTTCACGTCGCTGCACAGGGGAATCAGGCACCTGCGATCTGCCCGATGGGCCGGCGATACCTTCGTCTGAAGTTACGACCTGTTTTGTTACATTGATCCGAAAGGGGAACAACATGGCTAAAGAACTGATTCTAGTAGTTGACGATGAAGAGAGTATCCGGGAACTGATCCAGTTCAATCTTGAGCGCGAAGGCTATACGGTCATGGCCGCATCCTCGGGCGAAGAGGCCCTTTCGATGACTCAGCACCATAAACCGGATCTGATCGTTCTTGATCTGATGCTTCCGGGCATCGATGGTCTTGAGGTATGCAAAGCCCTCTCATCATATGAGATCCCCATCCTCATGGTGACCGCCAAGAGCGAGGATTCAGATATCATCCTCGGTCTTGAGATGGGAGCAGATGATTATATCACCAAGCCGTTCAGCCCGAGAGTGCTCGTCGCACGGATCAGGGCGGTCCTGCGCAGGAAGCGAAAGGATGCCCTGCCCTCGAACAGTTTCAAGAGTGTCTCGCTCCATGGGATCTTCATGGACCCTGCACGACATCTGGTGACTATCGATGGAGAGCCGACCGATCTGAGCGTCACCGAATTCGGTATCCTGGAATTCCTCATGAGGAATCCCGGCTGGGTCTTCTCCCGCGGACAGATCATCGAATCGGTCAAAGGCAATGATTATCCGGTGACCGAGCGATCGGTCGATGTACAGATCCTGGCACTGAGGAAGAAACTGAAAGCGAAAGGGGCGATCATCGAGACCGTGCGGGGCATCGGTTATCGATTGATAGAAGAATGAATCGAAGCACCAGGAAGAAGACACTCAGGACCATCATCTACCCCCGTCTCGCACTGATCATGCTTGCCATCCTCCTGATCTTCACCCTCTTCGCGGGGTATCTGGCAAAGCAGTTCATCTACCGTCAGAGTGAAGACAACCTCAAAGAGGTCTCCAAGATGGTATACAGCTATCTGAGTACCAGTGAGAACACCTCCCTCGATGCCCTGCAGCAGAGTCTCACGATGATCACCGGTGACTCCTTCACCCGGATCACCATCATCAGAGATGACGGTCTGGTCATCGCCGACACCGACAAGGATCCCGCACTGCTTGAGAACCACGGGGACCGTCCGGAGATCATCCGGGCGTTCCGTGGTATCCCCAACTCGGTCATCAGATCGAGTGACTCACTCGATCTTGACATGTTCTACTTTGCCAGATCGTTCAACTTTCCCGGCAGGGTCGAATCCTATGTATTGAGGATCGCCATGCCCTACACGCAGCTGCATGAGGCCTACAGGATCATCTATCTCTACATCGGAATCGGATCGGTGCTCTTCATCCTGCTGTCGATAGTGCTGTTCCTGTTCATCGATCGCAAGATCGAACAGCCTCTGGCTGTGCTTGCACATACGGCTCATCAGTATGCCGATCTTGATTTCACCACTGAATCGCTCAGCGTGACACAGTCTGTGGAGATCCAGGATGTCTTCACCTCGATGAGGAACATGGCCCTGAAGATCAACGAACAGTTCCATGATGTGAACGCACAGAAGGAGGCTCTGCAGGCCGTCCTTGACGGGATGAGTGAGGCGGTGCTGGTCCTTGATGATACGGGTCTGGTCATTCAGACCAACCCGGCAGCTCAGATCTTCTTCGGTTCTTCGGTTGGCGACTCCCTGCTTGAGAAGAGCTATCAGCAGATCCTCGTGCATACCGAGCTTGACGAGATCATCGAGCGGTATCTGCAGTTCCCGCACAAGGAGTTTGCCAGAAAAGAGATCAAGGTACAGCTCAAGGCGATGTTCTTTCAGGTGCATCTCTCACGCATCGGGCTTGAGGATGACAAGCATATCCTGATCGTACTCAACGATATAACCGCTCTCATGCACCTTGAGCAGGTTCGCAAGGACTTCGTGGCGAACGTCTCACACGAACTGAAGACGCCGGTCACCTCTATCAAGGGGTTCACCGAGACGCTGCTCTACAGCGACCTGAGCAAAGATCAGGAGAAGAGCAAGCGGTTCCTCTCCATCATCAACAGCCAGTCAGACCGGCTTCAGGCGATCATCGACGACCTGCTGGTCCTCTCGCGTCTGGAGCAGTCCAGGGACCGCACCAAAGATTTCACACCGATCGATCTGCACCAGATCCTCGAGGATGCGATCCAGATCTGTAAAGAGAAACCGGGGAATGAGCATCGACAGATCTCCATACGCTGCGACCGATCACAGACGGTGACCGGCAGTTCCCTGCTGATCGAGCAGGCATTCATTAATCTGATCGATAACGCACTCAAATACAGCGACGATCAGCACAGCGTATCTGTGGTCTGCATAGCCGGGGATCAGGCGGTGCGTATCGAAGTACGCGATCAGGGCTACGGGATCCCGGAGTCTTCTCTCGACAGGATCTTCGAGCGGTTCTATCGTGTCGACAAGGGAAGGAGTCGCGACAAGGGTGGGACCGGGCTTGGTCTTTCGATCGTCAGACACATCGTCCTGCAGCACCACGGAGAGGTCTCAGTCTCCAGCATCGAGGGCAAGGGTTCGGTGTTCACCATCACCCTTCCCTACGACGGGAAGCATCTCTCTCCGGCTCAGCAGGATTAGCTGATCCGGATCGGCTCTGCCCACAGGGGCTTCCCTGGTACAGGGGCCCTGCTGATCCTCCCTCTTCAGTATCACTGCTCAATCACGTTCTGTGGTTTGTGTACCCGATCCCTCTGTACGACAGTATCCCTGCCGTTACATTGAGAGAGTATCACGTTCGAATGAGGGTCCATCACAGGACTTTATCGCTGGAGCGTTGACTTTCCCGACTGTTCGCAGTAGAGTAAGTGTGTCTTGGGGTGGTTGTTTCGTAGATACGGACAACCTGAGATCAAACCCGTTGAACCTGATCTGGGTAATGCCAGCGAAGGGAAACGACATGCAGAGTAGTCATCTCAAACAGATCCCCACAGACAGAACAACTCATTTTTCTTAAGGAGAAGGTAATGAAACGATTATTATCTACTGTTCTGGCTGTCTCACTGATGGTTCTCACCCTTGTATCATGTGAGCGATCAGAAGCACCGGAACCACAGGCAGCAGCAGCTGCACCGAGCGAGGCAGCTGCCCAGCCGGTTGAGATCACCGTCTATGCCTACGACTCGTTCATCTCTGACTGGGGCCCGGGCCCGGTGATCAAGGCCGGCTTCGAGGCCGCCTATGACATACAGGTCAATCTGGTCTCCATGGGGGACAGCGGACAGGTCCTGCAGCGGGCTATCCTGGAGAAGGATCGGCCCAAAGCCGATGTGATCATCGGGATCGACAACAACCTGCTCTATCAGTCGATCGAGGAGGAGGTCTTCCAGCCATATGACTCTCCGGCACTCTCAGGCATCGACCAGTCCCTGATCTTCGATCCCACACTGCACGTGCTGCCCTTCGATTACGGGTTCTTCTCGATCATCTATAACTCAGAGGTCATCACCGATCCTCCGCGATCGTTGGAAGACCTGACCGATCCCCGGTTCGAAGACAGACTGATCATCATGGATCCACGGACCTCTTCACCGGGGCTCGGACTGCTGCTGTGGAGTATCGCCCGCTATGGTGATGACTATCCGGCATACTGGGAGTCACTCAAACCATCTCTGCTGACGATCACCGACGGCTGGGATACCGGGTACGGTCTGTTCACCAACGGGGAGGCCCCCCTGGTGCTCAGCTATACCACCAGCCCTGCCTACCATGTGGAGTACGAGGAGACCGATGTCTATCAGGCAGCGATCTTCGAGGAGGGTCACTATTTGCAGATCGAGGGTGCAGGTATCGTGAACGGGACAGAACACCTGGAGCAGGCTCAGCTGTTCATGGACTATCTGCTGGGACCGGAGGCTCAGTCATCGATCCCGCTGACGAACTGGATGTATCCGGTAGTGGAGGGAATCGAACTTCCTGAATCCTTTGCGTATGCCCCCCTGCCCTCGACGATGCTGACGATCGATTCCCACATGATCACCGAGCAGATGGACTCCTGGCTCGATACCTGGACATCCATCATGAGCAGGTAGGCCCCATGGACGTGAGGAGCTACCGACACAGGCACCGTAGAGACATCTCACTGATCCTTGGATCTGCACCGGGGATCATACTGCTGACCCTGCTGTTCCTGATACCTGTCGGTATGGTCCTCATCGGGGCCTTCAGAGCCCCTGACGGGAGTCTCACAGCAGCCAATCTGCTGGATGTGGCTGCTGATCCCTACAGCTGGCGTATTGCCTGGTTCACCTTCCTGCAGGCTGCTGTGAGCACCCTTGCCGCACTGGCTCTCGGGCTGCCGGGGGCGTATATCCTCTCGCACTATCAGTTTCGCGGCAAGCGGCTGCTGCAGTCCCTCTCACAGCTGCCGTTCGTACTCCCATCCATCCTGGTGGTTCTGGGATTCGTCATCTTCTTCGGCAACAGCGGAGTACTCAACAGAGCCCTGATGGATCTGTTCGATCTCTCAGAACCCCCTGTTCGCCTGCTGTACTCATTCAAATCGATCATCCTCGCCCATGCCTTCTACAACTTCCCCATCGCTCTGAGCATGATCGCCTCATTCTGGGAACAGCTCAATCACAGGCAGGAGTATGCGGCCCTTACGCTGGGGGCACAGCCGATGAGAGTCTTCGCGAGTGTGACCGCCCCCCGCCTCATGCCGGCGATCACCGCAGCCGCTTCGATGATCTTCCTGTTCTGTTTCACCAGTTTCTCCATCATCCTCGTGCTCGGGGGCGGGCCGAGGTTCACGACTCTGGAGGTGCAGATCTACCAGCTGGCACGGGTCCGTTTCGATCTGCCCCATGCGGCAGCCTTCGCCCTCTTCTCCCTTGCCATCTCATCCGGGGTCCTCATCTTCTATATCCGATCACAGCACTGGATGCAGCGAGCCTCTGCAGATCTTTCCTATTCGCTGCAGCCGAAGGCTCCCAGGCGTACGCACAGGGTACTGATCATGCTCTACGGGGTCATAGCGGGGCTGCTGATCATCGCACCGCTCGGTGCCATAGCCGTTCGTTCCTTCCAGGCCCCGGTCTTTCGTACGGGAACCTCTGTCTGGACCTTCAGGTGGTATGAGCAGCTAATTGGGGCGGGATCGACTCCCGGGTCCTTCACCGGTTCGTCCTCTGCGATCGTGACGAGTCTGTCGATCGCCTCGATCGTGACGCTGATCACCATCCCCTCGGCTTTGAGCCTCGGGACGCTGATCATCAGACTCGAACGTCGTGCGAGCATGACCATGGAGACGATCCTGATGCTGCCCATGGCGATCTCCTCGGTGATCCTGGGACTGGGGTATTCGATCATCGCCCGCATGATCCCGGTGGAGCATATCACCTACCTGCTGATCATCGGTGCCCATACGGTGATCACCCTGCCGTTCATGCTCAGGGCTATCCTCCCGACCTACAGGACCATCCATGCCGCGTACACCCCGGCAGCCCTGATCCTCGGAGCCAGACCGTTTCGTACGTTCCTCGATATTCAGCTCCCGCTGCTCTCGCGTGCCATCGCCTCCGGTGCGATCTTCGTCTTCGCGATCTCCATCGGTGAGATGCATGCGACCATGCTGCTCTCCGATGCCCGGGTGGTCACCATTCCCATTCTGCTTTACCGGCTCATCGGGGCCTATAATTTCAACGGGGCCTGTGCACTGGGCACCCTGCTCATGGCAATCTGCCTGCTGCTGTTCGCACTTACCAATTCCTTACATAAGAGAGAGCTATGAAACAGGATATCGTCATACGCAATCTGAAGAAATCATTCCCGGAGTTCCTGCTCGATGTGGATTTCACGATCAGGCATCGAGAGATGATCACCATCGTGGGGCCATCCGGATGCGGGAAGAGCACCACGCTGTCGCTGATCACCGGTCTGATCGAGCCAGATCAGGGGAGCATCGCGATAGGCGATGAGATCATCAGCGATCTTCCGGTCTGGGAACGGAACATCGGGTTCGTGTTCCAGGATTATGCCCTGTTTCCCCATATGCGGGCAGCACAGAACATCGGGTACGGGCTGAAGATCAGAAACCGTCCTGCTTCCGAGATCTCAGAGGCTGTGACCGGACTGCTGGAGACCATTCAGCTGCAGGGGTATGAGAGTCGTTCGATAGAACACCTCTCTGGCGGTGAGCGGCAGCGGATCGCTCTCGCCCGAGCAGTCGCACCCAACCCGCGACTGCTGCTGCTCGATGAACCCCTCTCAGCCCTTGATGCCAAACTGCGTGTCCAACTGAGAAAGGAGATCCAGAGGATCCATCATGATCTCGGCTTGACCACCTTGTATGTGACCCATGATCAGGAGGAGGCTCTGGCGATCAGTGACCGGATCATCGTGATGAATCAGGGACGCATCGAACAGATCGGCACCCCGGAGGAGGTCTACCACCGACCTGCATCACTGTTCGTCGCTCAGTTCATCGGAGAATCGAACATCCTTCCCCGTTCTGCAGTCCCGCTGCGACCGGATGCAGCAGAGAACGACCGGATTGCACGGTATGTCAGTTTCCGGCCTGAGAAGACGACGATCAGGAGAGCTCCCCATGTACCGCTGTCTAATGAGATACTCTTCGATGACGTGCAGCTGCTCTATCAGGAGTTCGCGGGGCAGTACTATGCCTGCACCTTCACTCACCAGGGTGTTCAGTTACATGCATACAGTAAAGAGCGCCTGGACGGTAAAGATACGTATATGCTTACGGTAGAACAAGAAGATTTGCAAACTATTGTATAATTGATTGGTATTCTTCCGGTTTTCACGGTATATTCACCGTATGAAGAAGTTGTGCCTCGTACTGTTCCTGATGATCTCTGCCGGTAGTTCCATCTACAGTCTCACCGTGGAGTTCTCAGCCTATCCTCACCTCTACACGACCAACGGTGCCGACTCCTTTGATGAGTTCCTTCACCTGCAGTACGGCATGAGCCTGCGTACCGGTATCTCACACCCGATCACCGACCGCTTGTCCTGGGCTACGTCCCTGGGGATCGACTATACCGGGCCTTCGATGCCCTACGGCAACCTCATAGAGCGGGGCTTTACCTCAGTTTCGCTCTCAGGGGGGATCGATTACCAGATCGGTACCCGAGCCGGTCTCAGAGTACTCATAGCTGCCCACAGCTCTTCGTATCTCTACACATCCATCATCTTCTCTCACCTTCAGGGAGTCCTCACTCCCTACGTGCGCATCTATGAAAGTGATACGATAGACCTGCTGGTGGATCTGCCGCTCATCTATGATGTGCGTAGAGACACCCCGGTCAATCAGGCCGTGGGAGTGGGCCTGAGAATACTGCTGTGCAAGGGGGCAGACCGGTGAGGGCAAGACGCTATGCACTGGTGCTGCTCACAGCAGCTGTTCTGCTGCTGGTGAGCTCCTGTGATCCGTTCTCCCATCAGCCCGAAGGGGATCTGCATGCTCTGATCTTCAGCTCCAGCTATGAGGATATCAGTGGTATCAGTACACTCGATTATACCATCCCTGACGGCGATGACATGGCCATAGCCTTCTCCGCCTACGGCTACAGAAGTCTGGGAGAGGCTGCAGCGATCAACGACACCGATCCGACCGGGACCTATCTGCTCGATCGGATCGAGAATGCGTCACTGGTCGCCACATCGGATGATACGACCCTCTTCTACTACTCGGGCCATGGGGGATTCGATCCCGTTCGGGATGAATCATTTCTTGTGACCAGCGAGGATAGCGGCTATGCACTCCATGCATCGACTCTGCTTGCAGCCCTTGATGAGATCCCGGGAAGGAAGATCGTCATCCTCGATATCTGTAACTCCGGAGGGTTCGTATCAAGCGGAGGATACGATGTGGACGGACTGCCGGAGGACTACTACAGTACCACTGGGGGCTCTCCCTTCGCTGAGAGCTGGGAGCGGTACTTCCAGTCGGAGGATCTCTCCGCAGGTGAGTATGCTGATATGATCGTGGTCTCTGCAGCAGGGGAAGATGAAGAATCATATGAATCCGGCAGCTATGAAAATGGTTTTTTCACCTACTTCTTTCTCGAATCGATCGGATTCGACCATGAGAGTCTGCAGGTGTATGACAGTCCCGGGGCAGACCGCAACCATGACGGTCTGATCACCATCAGTGAGGCCTACGGGAGTACCTTCGATCTGTTCGAAGAGCATATCTTCACCAGCAGCTATATCCCCAGCTACTATCCTCATATCTCAGGGGGACCTGCCGATACGGTGATGCTGCAGCTGCAGCGGTAGTCGTTCATGATAGTACGGTGCTTCAGGTCCTGATCAATCCATCTTCTTCAGTTCATCGATCTCATCACGCAGCAGGGCAGCCTGTTCGAACTCCAGTCGTTTCGCATGCTCGAGCATCTCTTTCTCCAGTGCCCTGATCAGCTTCTTCCTCTGTGCGGGGATGATGATGTTATACCCCTGTTTGATGACTTCGATGTCGGTCTCTACGGTCGCTCTGGCATCCTCTTTCTTTCGGTGCAGGATGTCCTGAACCGCCTTGTGAACAGAGATCGGCGTGATGCCATGCTCGGCATTGTAGGCAAGCTGTCTGCTCCTGCGATGATCGGTCTCTTCGATGGCCTCTTTCATGGCAGCTGAGATCTTATCGGCATACATGATCACTTTCCCGTTCTCGTTACGGGCGGCCCGCCCGATGGTCTGGATCAGTGCGGTCGCCGACCGCAGGAACCCGATCTTATCCGCATCGAGGATCGCTATGAGTGATACTTCCGGCAGATCGAGCCCCTCTCTGAGGAGGTTGATCCCGACGAGCACATCATAGGTCCCCTGTCTCAGGTCCCTGAGGATCTCCACCCGTTCGATGGTCTCTATCTCCGAATGCAGATACCGCACCTTCACCCCGATCCCTGCAAGATACTCACTCAGGTCCTCTGACATCTTCTTGGTCAGGGTCGTGATCAGTACCCGCTCATGCACGGCGGTCCTCTTGAGGATCTCGCCGTAGAGATCTTCGATCTGACCGGTCGTCGGTCGTACGGTGATCACGGGATCCACCAGTCCGGTCGGCCGTATGACCTGCTCCACCACCTGTTCTGAACGTTCGAGTTCCTGTGTTCTCGGTGTCGCGGTCACGAAGATCCGCTTATAGAGCAGATCATCGAACTCCTGATAGATCAGGGGCCGGTTATCGAGGGCCGAGGGGAGCCTGAAGCCGAAGTTCACCAGATTCGTCTTCCGCGAACGGTCTCCTTCATACATGGCGCCGATCTGCGGGACAGTCACGTGTGCCTCATCGATGAAGGTCAGGAACTGTTCGGGGAAGTAGTCCAGCAGCACCGCAGGCCGTTCGCCTTCGGCTCTGCCGCTCAGGGGTCGGGAGTAGTTCTCTATACCAGAACAGTATCCCATCTCCTGCAGCATCTCGATGTCATACTCGGTGCGGGTCTTGATACGCTCTGCTTCCAGCACCTTCCCCTGAGCTGTGAAGGTCTCATACTGCAGCTCCATCTCCTGCCGGATCCCCTCGATCGCCTGCCGTACCTGTTCTTCAGGGATGACGAAGTGCTTCGCAGGATAGAGCATCACATGGGCAGAATCTTCCAGAGAGATACCGGAGACCGGATCGAATCGGGTGATCGATGCGATCTCATCCCAGTCAAGCTGGATCCTGAAGGCCTCTTTCATATAGGCAGGCTGGATCTCGATGGCATCCCCGCGTACCCTGAAACCGCCCCGCTTGAGAATGGCGTCATTACGTTCATACTGCATGCGTATGAGTTTCTTGAAGGTCGCCGAGTGATCGAAATGGTCTCCGACGGTCATACCGATGCGCATATCCTTGAAGGCGACCGGATTCCCCAATCCATAGATGCACGATACGGTAGCGACGATGATCACATCGGATCGTTCCATCAGGGCAGAGGTCGCAGACAGACGCATCCGGTCGATCTCCTCATTGATCGATGAGTCCTTCTCTATATAGAGGTCCTTTGAGGGTACATAGGCTTCAGGCTGATAGTAGTCATAGTAGGAGACGAAGTATTCGACGGCATTGTCGGGGAAGAACGATTTGAACTCACGGTAGAGCTGTGCTGCAAGGGTCTTGTTGTGAGACAGCACCAGAGTCGGCAGCTGTACCTGTTCGATGATCTTAGCCATGGTGAAGGTCTTTCCCGAACCGGTGACCCCTTTGAGGGTCTGGATGTCATAGCCCTTCTGTATCCCTGAGGTGAGAGCCGCTATGGCAGCGCCCTGATCTCCTGCCGGTTCATAGTCTGATCGTACACGAAATTCAGGCATGATCAATCCCACTCATACTGTTCGGGACGCTCGACGAGCTCCACATCGAGATTGATGCGCTTGTTCCCGCGCATCACCACCACATCGATGGTATCGCCGGGTTTGGTCGATTCGAGGGCACTGAAGTAGTCGGCAAAGTCAGAGATGATGATTCCTGCTACCTCGACGATGATATCACCATCGAGATAGAAGATCAGATCCCCGTATTTGACCTTCTCAGATCCGCCTCTGATCCCTGCGGTCTCTGCCTTGCCTCCGGCCTCCACCTTGGAGACTATGATCCCCGCATCAGTCTCCAGCCCCCCATAGGCAGCGATACGGCTGTCCAGCTGTACCGGGTTGATGTCGATCCAGCCCCTGACGACTTTCCCGTACTCGATCAGTTCCGGTATGACTCTCACGGCAGTATCGACCGGGGCTGCGAACCCGATCCCCATGGACCCGCCGGTCGTCGTGAAGATGGAGGAGTTGATGCCGATCATCCTGCCCCTCGAGTCGATCAGCGGTCCGCCGGAGTTCCCCGGGTTGATCGAGGCATCGGTCTGGATCATATTGAGCATGATCAGATTCTTATCGGTCTTGATCGGTCTGTTCAGTCCTGAGACGATCCCGACAGTGAGGGTCCTGTCGTATCCGAAGGGGTTCCCGATGGCAAGGACCTTCTGCCCGATCTTCAGGTTCTTCGAGGACCCGAAGTCTATGGTCGTGAGTTTGACACCCTTCGGGTCGATCTTGACGATGGCAAGGTCGTTCTCCTTGTCCTTCCCGATGACTTTCCCCACATAGCTGGTCCCGTCGTAGAGACTCACGTAGACCTCGTCGACACCATCGATCACGTGATAGTTGGTCACGATATGACCCTCCTGATCGATGATCGACCCGGAACCTGAGCCGGATTCTGACTCGGGGATGGCTTCGAGGAAGAGGTTGTACTGATAACTCTGTTTTGTGATATTGACGACGGCCTTGTTATATTTTTCATAGATATCGATGTTCTGCTGTTCACTTTCGGTGTAATCGGAGTACCCGGCACTGGAGAAGACTGCCAGAGCCTCAGCGATGATGCCCAGAGGACCTGCATCCTCCTGCTGTGAGATACCGGCAAGCTCAAGCAGTCCTGCCTCTCCCTCATCCATCATCACCGTTCTTGCAGCCTGCTGCAGCATCTTCTGAGCTGCACGTTTGTTGAGATAATCCGTCCAGGTATAGATGCCGTATCCGATCAAAGAGGCGATCAGCACCAGAGCGATCAGCCCTATGATCTTCTTTGTATCTGTTGATGGTTTGCTCATATACTCAGACTCCTACGCGCACACATGAGATTACTATAGCATAGTCACCAGACAAGCTAAATAGTATCAGGATCCAATTTGTATTTCCATCGGCCTGTACGATATAAGATATATATTATGACCGCTACGATCAGATTTGACAAGAACATGGCCCACCAGATACCATTCGGTCCCATCTGCAGGGTGGTACTGAGTACTATCGCTGCCGGCACCCTGATCCCCCACAACCTGAGGATCTGCAGTACCATGATCGGTTTGGTGTCCCCCCCGCCCTGGAAGGCCCCGACGAGTACGGTGAACAGGGCAAAGAAGACCACTGAGACCGAGACGATCCTGAACAGTGATGCACCGTAGATGATGACTTCAGGATCATCTACGAAGAAGCGTACGAACAGGTTACCGTAGAAGAAGGTCAGGCTCATACCGGTGATGATGAACACCCCGATGGTCCACATCGCATACCTGACCGTCCGTACCGCATCTTCGTGGTTCCTGGTCCCGAGGTGCTGTCCGACCAGGATAGCCGTTGCCTGACTGATCCCCTGTCCCGGCATGTTGAACAGCGCTATGATGCGCCCTCCGATGCCGAAGGCTGCGATCACTGCGGGGCCGAAGGTATTGACCACGCCCTGCAGTACGGTGAAACCCAGTGCAGACACTCCCTGACCGAGGGATGAGGGAAGACCGATCGAGGTGATCAGTCTCCATGCTCTCATATCGGGTCGCACCGATGCCCATGAGAGATGAACCGATCGCTTCCCTGTCGCCAGGATCCAGATCCCCGCCGCAGAGGCTGCGATACGGGAGATCACAGTCGCCACAGCGGCTCCCGCGACCCCCATCGGGGGGATGGGACCGAATCCGAAGATCAGCAGGATATCGAGCAGGACGTTCAGCACTACCGTGGCAAGATGGATATACAGGGGAGTCATGCTGTCTCCGACCCCCTGCATGACAGCCCGGAAGGCAAAGGAGATGAACATCCAGGGCATGCCGATGAAGATGATCTGCATATAGATGCGGGTATAGTCATAGGTAAGCCCTGAGGGGACCTGCAGCAGGTCAAGCAGCGTATCAGTGAGCAGCAATCCGGTGATCATGATCATCGTCGAGACCAGCAGCAGGATACTGAAGGTCTGCCCGACATAGAAATCCACCTTCTGATCATCCCCCCTGCCCTTTGCCTGAGAGATCAGGGTGGTCCCGGCCGAGGAGAAGCCGGTGCCGAAGACGACCAGGAAGAAGATCATGTTGAAGGCGATCGAGGGGGCAGAGACCGCCTCCTTACCGAGCCGTCCGAGAAAGAAGGTATCTGCAAGATTATAGAGGGTCTGCAGCAGATTGGCCGCCATGATCGGGAGGGCAAGGAGTATCAGTCGTCTGTAGAGGCCGTTATCGGCACCCGGTTCTTGTATCATAGTGTTATTTCCTGATTATGAGAGATATACTACCACATGGCGACAGGACTGCAAGGACTACCGGTGATCTCCGGCTGTTTTTCGTACGAATCCCGTAGAGAGTTCCTGCCTCCCTGCCGCCGGACAGATCGTTAGCTGTCTCCTCAAGTAGTGACTATACCAGAAAGAGCGGACCTGGGGAAGAAGACTGCCTGACAGTACCTGCGGGCTGCTGAACCCATATAGCATAAATAATGCTTCTATGGTATCATAGGGCATAAAAATCGAATCAGGAGAGCCCGCAGGTATGGAAACAGAAACAGGACATGAAGAGGTCATCTCAAGGAACTTCATCGAACGCATCATCGATGAGGATCTGGCACAGGGTACGCATGGGGGGAAGGTCGTAACCCGTTTCCCGCCCGAACCGAACGGATATCTGCACATCGGTCATGCCAAGTCGATCTGCCTGAATTTCGGTCTCGCACAGCAGTACGGAGGGGTCTGTCACCTGCGGTTCGATGATACCAACCCTGCGAAAGAAGAGGTCGAATACATCGAATCGATCAAACGCGATATCGCATGGCTGGGCTTCACCTGGGACGGGTATGAGTTCTATGCCTCGGACTACTTCGAGATCCTCCACACGATCGCCCTGAAGCTGATCGCTGAAGGGAAAGCCTATGTGGACGAACTCTCCCCTGAGCAGGTACGTACCTACCGGGGGACGCTGAAAGAACCCGGGGTGAACAGTCCCTACCGGGATCGATCGATCGAAGAGAACCTTCGGCTGTTCTCAGAGATGAAAGACGGCAAGCATGCCGAAGGTACGCTGTTCCTCAGAGCGAAGATCGATATGGCCTCCCCGAATCTCAATATGAGAGACCCATCCCTCTACCGCATCAAACATACCATGCACCACCGCACCGGCGATGCCTGGTCGATATATCCCATGTATGACTTCACCCACCCGCTCTCGGATGCACTGGAGAAGATCACACACTCCATCTGTACGCTGGAGTTCGAGGATCACAGGCCGCTGTACGACTGGATCGTCGCCGCCTCAGGTCTTCCTGATGTTCCCCATCAGTATGAGTTCGCACGTCTGAACCTCAACTATACCGTGATGAGCAAGCGACTGCTGCTGCAGCTGGTCAAAGACGGACACGTATCAGGCTGGGATGATCCGAGGATGCCCACGATCTCAGGACTGCGCAGACGGGGCTACTCCCCTCAGGCCATCAGGGATTTCGCGGGGAGGATCGGTGTCTCGAAGACCAACAGTGTCGTCGACTTCGCCCTGCTCGACCACTGTCTCAGGGAAGACCTCAACACCAGAGCCAGACGGGTGATGGCCGTGATCGACCCCCTCAAGGTGGTGATCACCAACTACCCTGAAGATACCACTGAATACATCGAAGCTGACAATAATCCTGAGGATCCCTCTGCCGGGAAGCGGCAGATCCCGTTCACTCGAGAACTCTATATCGAGCAGGATGACTTCATGGAGAATCCTCCCAGGAAGTACTTCAGACTCTCACCGGGCAGGGAGATCAGACTCAAGCATGCCTACTACATCACGTGTGATGAAGTGATCAGAGCTGAAGACGGATCGATCATCGAACTCAGATGTACCTATGATCCCGATTCACGGGGTGGATGGACAGCAGATGAGAGAAAGGTCAAAGGGACGAGTCACTGGGTGAGTGCCGTTCACGCCTTGCCTGCAGCAGTCAGATTATATGATAAACTCTTCACCGCTGAATTCCCCGGGGAGAAGACCGGGAATTTCCTCGATGACATCAATCCGGACTCGGTCAGGGAGCTTTCGGGCTGTATGGTCGAACCGTCTCTTGCACAGGCTGTTCCCGGTGATTATCTGCAGTTCATGAGGACCGGGTACTTCTGTGTGGACAGTGTCGACTCAAGCCCCGATGCGCTGGTATTCAACAGGACCATCCCCCTTCGGGACTCCTGGGCGAAACTGAAGAAGAAGATGGGGATCTGACACCGGTACAGAGGGGGTGATCGATATGAGTGACAGCCTTGACATCTTCTTCGATGCACATCTTCATGCCATGTCGATCAGCCATCCGAACTTTGCGGCGTTCATGCATGAGATCGAGAGTAATTTCTCCGAAGAGGTCGTCAGCGGTATGTTCTCACCGAACTACCTGCTCAACTACAAGGGGTCCACGGCATTCCTTGCCAGGGTGCAGAATCTCATGGCTGTCGTAGAGCGGTCGATAGGAGAGATCTTCATCCTGATGGAACAGGACCTCTCTACCCGGTTCGATCAGTTCCCCTCATGGTCTCTTCTGCCGAAGAGTTCCGAGAAGAGACCCTATGACCCGTTCATCGCAGACGGACACTTCCATTTCCGATCGAGGACCTATGACCGGATCGGTCTCTGTCCCATGATCATGGATTTCACGCAGATCGAACAGATAGATCACGGGGTCTATACACATACGCACAGTGAAGACCGCCTGATCACCTATATCGACGACACGCTCGAAGGGATCGACTACTACAGACGGATCAGTCCTCATGGGATCTTCGAGTTCTTCCCGTTCATGGGGATCAACCCCGCCGCTCACGACCTGTCATTCATCAAGGATCTGATCGCAACCTACATGATCACAGACCTCGATGAGCGAAAACGGTGCTCGGTCCCTCTGCCGGGCAGCAAACGGTTCTGCTTCGGCATCAAACTCTATCCACCGCTCGGATTCGATCCGTGGCCGAAGGATGATGAGCAGGAGATGGAGAAGGTCCGTTACCTCTATGACTACTGCATTCGACATCGCATACCGATCACCACCCATTGTGATGATCAGGGATTTCGGACCATCGGGGCCAAGAGAGCCTGGGAGTTCAGTGCCCCGAGAACCTGGGAGCACGTATTGCGGGAGTACCCTGATCTGATCATCGATTTCGCCCACTTCGGCAAGCAGTATCGACCGGTGTCACAGATGGCATCGAAGGCCCAGAATCTCCTCATGCCCGCACGACTGATGACACAGGTCTCCGAGAACAACTGGTTCACCGGGATCATCGACCTGATGCTGAACTATGAGCATGTCTATGCAGATTTCTCGTTCTCCGGGTGTACCGCCGCCTTCTACAAGCAATTGATCGAATACATCGAGAACCTCTCTGAAGAGGAACAGCGGATCATCATCTCCCGATCGATGTTCGGCTCTGACTTCTTCGTCAATCTCTCGAAGATCGATTCCTACTCCCACTTCTTCAAGCTTTATGAACTCTCATCCTTCTCCGATGACCAGATACACCGTATGGCATCTGAGAACGTGAGGAGCTGGCTTCAGCTCGATCAGGCGTGTTTGATGACCCAGCAGGAGTGAGCCCGCCGCTTGGTGGAGAATCCCGGGGGGAGAGTCGTCCGGGTGAGGTTGGTACAGACCGTTCGAGGGAGCCTTCCCGAGTCGAAATGGAAGTCGGTCAGGTTGGTGGAGAACACGAGGAACCCCTCACGAGAGAGGTGCTTCATGCACTGCTGGATGTACCAGATATAATCACGCTGCACTTTGAAGTTCCCGCTGGAGTGGTTGCTGTTGGAGAAGGAGGGAGGGTCGAGGATGATGATATCGAAGGGCCCGTCTTCAGGAGCCTGGACTTTCAGATACTCTTTGACATCCGAACGGACGCACGGGTAGAGTTCCCCTGTGAAGCCGTTGATCTCCAGGTGCTTCTCAGCCCAACTCAGGTAGGTATTTGACAGATCGACCGTCACGACCCGTTGAGCCCCCCCTGCAGCGGCATAGACCGAAAAGGATCCGGTATAGGCAAAGAGATTGAGCACCCTGGTGCCGAAAGCCTGTTCACGAACCATGACCCGGGTGGGCATATGGTCCAGGAACAGCCCGGTATCGATGCGGGTCTGCAGGTCCACAAGGAACTTCAGTCCTGATTCTTCGACTTCTATCGTACCGATCCTGCTCTCATTGGCAGCATCCTGGATCGTATGCTGCTCAAGCCCCTCGCGCTTCTTCCGTTCCTGATAGAACACCCTACGGGCCGGGATGTAGAGCACCCTGCTCACGGCATCACAGATGGCACCGGTATCAAGATCCCTGTTCCCGAAGTTCTGGATCTTCACATATGATCCATAGACATCCACGGTCACAGGATAGGTACTGAGATTCTTGTCATACACCCTCATGCAGTTGGTGTGGTAGGGTTGGAACTCCTTCCTGATCTGCTGATAGGTGAGTTTCACTATTTTCTTGAACTCTTTTAAGTCGTAATTCATATACCGTTTGCCTTTTTGCGATGAAGTATATATGATTATCAAGTGAAGTAAAAGGAGTTTTTACATGGATGAGGATATAAAAGATCTCTTGGCGCTGATGGAGAAGCAGAACGGCGGACCGATGGAGTTCAAAACCTACTGCCGGCTTCTCGGCTATGCAGACGGCACTCCCGTGAACCTGGGAGGGATGCTCTATGTGATCAACGGTAAGCTGATCTTTGAGGATTTCGAGAATGAGAATCCGGGGATGATGGGACTGCTCACCTCCCGTTCGAAGAAGAAGAAGTACGAGAAGTTCAAGACGTTCCGTATGGTAGAACACATCACCGGGATGCATACCGTACGTGCAAGTCAGGCAAAGAGACTCATTGATGGTCATATGACTGCGGTCCATCTCCCTGAAGCTTCTGCACTGGAGAGGATCATCGCGCAGACAGTGCTGGAGATCTCCTTCTCCGATGCTCCTGCATGGTATGTGGAGCTGCTCAACAATAAGGATTTCATAGATTTCGTGGAGGGGTACAATGAAAGCATTCAAGGCGTATGATATCAGGGGAGTCTATGACAGGGACTTCGACAAGGACGATGTGTACAAGATTGGGTTCTTCTTACCAAGACTGCTCGGAGCAGCTAAGATCCTTGTCGGCAGGGATGTGAGGACTTCTTCTGAAGAGGTGTTCGAGTATCTGTGCAGGGGTATCAACGATGCCGGAGCAGATGTCGACTCCATCGGCCTTGCGACGACACCCATGGTCTACTTCGCCACTGCTCGACTCGGCTACGACGGATCGGTGCAGATCACTGCAAGTCATAACCCGAAAGAGTACAACGGACTGAAGATATCAAAGACCGGAGCCCTTCCTGTCGGTGCCCAATCGGGACTGAAAGAACTCGAACGCATGGTCAGCGAAGATGAGATCGTCCCTGCAGAGCATACCGGAGTGGTGCGTGAGATCGACGTGAAGCAGCTCTATCTTGAGTTCTTCCGTCCCTACACTCCCGACATCTCCGGTCTTGACCTCTCGATCGATAATTCCAACGGTATGGCCAATCTGCTGATCAAGGACCTGCTTGGTGAGGAGCCCCACTACCTGTTCGATGTCCTGGACGGGACCTTCCCCAACCATGAACCCAACCCGCTGGTCGAGGAGAATGTCGCCGACCTGAAGAGCGCGGTTGCTGAACACCACAGTGATCTCGGGATCATCTTCGACGGTGATGCCGACCGGGTCATGTTCGTCGATGAGAACAGCAGGTTCATCCAGCCTGATATCATAACGGCTGTCATCGGTTCCTATTTCCTCAAGAACGAACAGGGCTATATCCTCCAGGATATCAGGACCTCCCGTTCTACCACCGAGTTCCTCGAACGACTGGGAGCGAACGTAGTCACCTGGAAGGTCGGACATTCCTATGCGAAGACCAAGATGAGAGAACTCTCTGCGATCTTCGGTGGAGAACTTGCCGGACACTACTACTTCAGAGATTTCTACAACTGCGACTCAGGGATCCTTGCCTGTCTGATCGTTCTTCAGGTGGCAGCTGAACTCAAGAGAGAGGGACGCACCTTCTCCTCCCTCATCGACGAGATCGTCTCCTATGCGACCTCCGGTGAGACGAACTTCCACATCGAGCAGAAGAGCGAGGCGATGGAGGCACTCTTTGATGAGTACACCAGAAAACAGACCCCTGTGAAGGTCCTCGATATCGACGGCTACCGCATCGAGTTCGAAGACTGGTGGTTCAACGTACGACCTTCGAATACTGAACCCTATCTGCGTCTGGTAGTCGAAGCCAAGACTCAGCATCTGCTTGATGCCAAACTCACCGATCTGAAGAGGATCATCGGTCAGTTCTCATAATGAAACAGCACAAGGAGCACACATGAAGATCTTACTGTTTGGCGGTGCCGGCTATATCGGTACCCATGTAGCCCTGGCATTCCAGGAACGCGGCGATACCGTCGGCATCTATGACAACTTCTCCTCCGGCCTGAGAGAGAACCTGCTCGAAGGGTCCATCGTGTATGAGGGTGATATACTCGATCGTACTCGATTGCAGGAGGTCCTTGCACAAAAATGGGATGCAGTGGTACACCTAGCCGCATTCAAGGCTGCAGGGGAATCCATGACCAGACCGGAGAAGTATGCACAGAACAACATCACCGGTTCTTTGAACCTGATCACCGAATGTGTTGCCGCAGGAGTGAAGAACTTCGTACTCTCCTCCTCTGCCGCTGTCTATGGGGAACCGGTCTATCTGCCGATCGATGAGCAGCACCCCACGAACCCGGAGAACTATTACGGGTACACCAAACTGGCGATCGAACGACACCTGCAGTGGTTCGATACCCTCAAAGGGCTGAAGTTCGCCGCTCTTCGCTATTTCAATGCGGCCGGGTACGATCCCGAAGGGAAGATGACCGGTCTTGAGCACAGCCCGGCGAACCTGATCCCCGTGGTGATGGAAGCAGCGGTCGGGAAACGTGAGGCCCTGAAGATCTTCGGTGATGATTATGACACTGAGGATGGGACGGGAGTACGGGACTATGTCCATGTCACCGACCTTGCAGATGCCCATGTGCGGGCTGTCGATTATCTGGTGAAGAACCAGAAGAGCCTTACGGTGAATCTCGGCAGTGAGAGCGGATTGAGCGTGCTTGAGATCCTTGAAGCGTCACGGAAGATATCAGGTCAGAAGATCCCGGCAGAGTTCACCGGAAGACGGCCTGGAGACCCTGCGAAACTGGTCGCGACCTCAAAGATGGCCAACAGCCTCCTGGGATGGTATCCGAAGTACAGTTCTCTGGATTCGATCATCGCATCGACCTGGAACGTCTATCACAGGCATTTCCCCGGCCATTGATCATCCTCTTCCGAGAGAAGACGGCCTCCATGATATCGGTGGCCGTTTTTCTTCTTTTTTCTGAGAACGTATTGACATATATGTGCCTATTGTGTAAATTAGCAATCGTTCGATACGAACACTTTCCCCTGTAGCTCAGTTGGTAGAGCGGGTGACTGTTAATCACTAGGTCGGCGGTTCAAGTCCGTCCGGGGGAGCTAGCAACTCTATACAGAGTATCAATATAAATGAGGCGCATAGATAAGTCTATGGGCCTTTTTTATTTATTGGTAACAAACTGGTACCAGTTGGTCAGAAAAGGCACACTCACAAGAGGTCCTGGGTACCAGGACAGGGTCCCCTGCCCCGGTGCTCAGATGCTGACCCATACCGATACCGACCCTGCCGGACAGCTGAATTCCCCCATACCCTCTTCATCAGTCTCGACCTCCCCCGCTACATATCCCGTCCTGTCTATGAATCTTGCCTTTGCCATACCTGTATGCATCGCTTTTCTTCCCTCTGACCCGTTTGACATGAGCACTGCCATGGCACCCGGATGCTCTGCATCACCGGAAAAGGTCCAGCCGATGACATTGGCATGATCGAAATAATCACGCTGTTCGCCAAAGGTGAACGCACCTCTGACAGAGAGCAGCGTATCGATCAGCTGTCTGTGGGAAGGGATCACGATCTCATGGGCAGTACCGTCACTCCCCTGATCAGTATATGCAGCACCCTGATAATCTGCAGAGAAGACACAGGGATACCCCTCTCGTCGAAGGAGTATCAGGGCATAGGCCAGGGGTTTGAACCATGATTCGACAACGGACTCCAGAGACTGCAGAGCCTGAGAGTCATGGTTCTCTACAAAGGTGACAGCAGAAGCAGATCGCTCTTTCATGAGCGTATGATCGAGGATCTGTCGCAGATCATAGGAGTTACCCAGCCTGCTTGCCTGATGGAACTGGTAGTGCAGCGGGACATCGAACAGCAGAAGCGTCCCTTCGGTCTGATCGAGATAGGTCATGAGATTCCCGAGTTCAGGATCCCAGTACTCTCCGATCACCGGCAGCTCTCTTCCGGTATGTTCGCGCATCTGTCTGATCCAGGAGACGAAGAACCATGAAGGTATATGCTTCAGTGCATCAAGCCTGAATCCATCTGCCCCGGTAGTATCAAGATACCACCTCCCCCATGCAGAGAGCTCCTCTCGTACTTCATCCTGCTGGAAATCAAGGTCGCAGCCCATCAGATAGTCATAGTTCCCATATTCGGATCCAACATAGTCATCAAAGGCCTTTCCTTCGAACACGAAGATGGTCGAAGAAGCCTCCGGCTCTCGAGCATCGTAGTCGACTGCATCGAAATGCCACCAGTGCCATGAGAAGGAAGAATAGGCACCTTCCCTGCCCGGAAAGGTGAAGTTCGTATGTGCTTCGATCTCATGCATCTCACCTGCAGGCTGCAGACGATCATCCTTCTGATAGGGGGTCGCCTTGACGATCTCCGTCGCATCTGATCCCATGCGATGGTTGAGTACGATATCCACATAGGAGTGCATACCGGCCTGCTTCAGGGCCTTGAGTGCCTGAAGATATTCACCCTTCGTTCCATACTTCGTCCGGATCGATCCCTTCTGGTCGAACTCTCCCAGATCATACAGATCATAGACACCGTATCCCGTATCTGATGCACCGGCATGCCCTTTATACCCGGGCGGCAGCCATACGGCAGAGAATCCTGCCGTTCTCAGCTGTTCAGCCTCATCAGACAGGGTCTTCCACAGCGTGCCATCAGCAGGGCTGTACCAGTGAAAAGACTGAAAGATCACACCACGATCGTTCTTCATACCTCACTCCTCGTACCTGAACGGTACATCCAGAGACACATCCTGTGTATCTCAGGTCCATACGCAGTGACAGCTCACTCTTCTGTCAGGATCCAACGAGCAGCTGCCAGTACCAATAGTATACCATCACATCTGCTTGAGGTGACAGCTGTGAACACAGTAGTAGAGAACTATGCTGAACTATACTCAGAGCACTAGGTACCATATACAGCAATGATGAAGCTTGCCGAGGAGAACAGATTGCACAGGCAATGGAACCAGATGGACAGGTAGAGGTTCTTCTTCTTCCAGGCTGCATAGGCAGCCGGCAGGAAGATAGCGATGCGAAAGAGGTTGTTGAACGGAAGCCATAGATGATAGAGAGAGAACAGCACCGTGATGATCAGGGGCGCCCATCGGCCATATCTGCGTATCCCGGAGGTCAGATACCCTCTGAAGAAGAGCTCCTCGATGATGGGACCGACAAAGCCATTGAGCAGCACGTATGCGATGCAGGTCATCACGACGATACCCTTCGAATAGCTCCTGAGCTGCTCGATATCGGTCCAGTCGAAATAGGCCGGCAGGTGGGTATGGAGCTGGCGGGCAAGGGGTGCAGTCACCCGGAGCTCGAAGGGTACGATCACTGCAGTCATAAGACCTGCGAACCCAAAGAGCACACTGGCATAGACAAGGATCTTCCACCAACTCATCCTGGAATGGTCGGTACAGGCACTGCGCAGCGAGAACCGTCCATACTGCCTCCTGCCTGCCCGCAGTACAACAGATAGTTCAAAGGGAAAGAGTATGACCATCGCAAGGAGGAAGAACAGCAGCAGAGATGGGATCCGATCCTGTATCAGGCCGACTATGATATAGGTCGCAGTCAGCAGGGTCGTCGGAAGACCGATCAGACCGATCACGCGCAGCAGGCTCAGTTCCTCCCCTGCCCCTGTATACGTTTCCGATCCTGCCACGGGGCCGTAAGAGTTCATGATCGAACCTCCAGTGTAAGAGCAAAGCACATACACGCCATAGGCATGAGCCAGCTGTCCATACAGAATGAGCCAGCATAGCCTGAGGACCTGAAGAAGTCAATGAGCTGCGTTCTGTGACACCATTGCCGCCTCAGCGATACCGGTGATACAGATCTCGTCTGCGTAGAGCACCCTGACCGACTGCGAACCCCTTTCACATGCATCAAGCGGGCAGCCGGTATCGGACCGGCTGCCCGCTTGATGACCAGTCCGATACGACCGTCAGGCGAACGGGCCTCCCCATGTCAGGTTCACCGGCTTGTGCAGCTGCCGTGCTACGGTCATCTCTCGCATCCTGCCAAAGACATCCACCCCGATCTGGGCATAGACATGCAGCAGGTCAACCAGGACCCAGTTCTCCCTGATCAGTCCGTGTTCACATCTCCAGAAGTCCAGAGAACGCATATCGATCATGCCCTGCTGTGTCGGCGGCAGGCCGAGCCAGCCTCCATCACTGATGGTGACCTTCATCCCGGACCAGGCAGTGACCCCGACGAACGGGCCGTCTGAGAAGAAGTAGCTGGGAACCTCATAGTTGAGCTCCCGGTCCGGCATCCCTTTGAGAAACGGCCTCTGATGCCAATTCCTGAAGCCGGAGATCCTTCGGTTCGTACCGATACCCGCCGGTCCGTACCAGGTCATCTTCGGATGCCAGTACTGATCCAGCCCCATGGCCTCAGGTCCGTGTTCCCGATGCTTGAGAAGCCCGTTGAGCATATCCATGACCAGCTGCTCATGAGCCGCTGATGCTTCAGGATCGCGGGGAGACAGATCCATGCCGTTCTGCGGTGCCGGAGCCGGAGCGATCCAGTCAACACCGAGACTCGGGACCAGAGGCCATGCATCGGCCTGCATCATCAGGTGCGGGATATCCCAGACGGCCTGCATCTCAACGATCTGACCCTCTTCGATGCGGTAGAACTCATGGAAGCGCATGGCTACCGGGTGCCAGGTCGGCGGGATATCCAACCAGGGTCTTTCGAAGACTCCCACATAGGTACCGGCACAGCCGACCCAGTTCGTATCATGCACCGAATCACCAGCCATCATGATATAGGTCCTTCTCTCCAGATCCGGCACAGCCTCCAGCAGCGGTGCATAGACCCGTTCATAGTACTCTGCAGGGCCTGCGATGTCCTCGAACGGTGAACAGAGATGTATCACACACTCCGGTGCGAACAGCTCTGAGAGCTGCCCCTTCAGTCGTTCCGGTTCGATATCATACAGATATCCATTCAGCTTGGCGATCAGTTCTTTGTTCCTATCATGAATCGATGACATAGAGTGCTCCTTGTTTATCGTAGTACTTCGGTATACACGCGAAGTGTGTTCTCCCCTGCGATCTTAGCGATATCCTCCTGTGCATAGCCATGGGCCTGCAGCACCGGAATGATCTCCCCGAATCGTTCGTGGTGGTCAGGACCTGTGATATAATCACTCGTTCGGATCCCGTAATCGACTCCTTCGACGTATCCAGGGTATTTCTCGCTCTGCATGGGGGTGAGCCTGTCGAACTCACAGAACCAGGGACCTCTGTTCGCATAGCCCCTGATCACAGACCGGTTCACCGGCGTCTGATACGCGCAGTAATCGGGTCCCAACGCTACATGATCTATCCCGGCGACCCCCGCGATATGGTCTATCTGCCGCAGGAGATCATCCGTATCAGGATGCTCTTTCTGCCCGGCAACGATCGCAGAGAGAAAGCTCACCCCGATGACCCCGCCGGTTCGGGCGATGGTACGGATCCGTTCATCACTGATGGTTCGCGGATGGTCACATACAGCCCTCGCCCCGGTATGGGAATCTATGATGGGTGAGTCAGTGAGCTCTGCGAGATCGAAGAACCCATAGTCAGAGAGTTGTGAAGAGTCGATGACCATACCCAGCCTGTCTGATTCCTGCACGACCGCCTTTCCGAAGTTGGTGAGTCTCCCGCGGCTGCACTCCTGTGCCACCCCGTCCCCAAGCCGATTCCTCCCGTTCCCGGTCAGCTGGACCGAACGAAGTCCTGATCGATAGAGTGAGCGCAGGTTCGCCAGAATATTCAGGTTCTCCTTGCCCTGCAGCGGACGACCGCCTGAGATCTTGGCGAAGATCCCTACGGCATCACTGCAGAGTGTTCGTGCGATGTCTTCTGCACTCCTGATCAGGATGAACGAATCATCGCCGAACTCCTCTTCAGTGAGCAGGATATCGAGCTTCTTGTGTGCATCCCAGAACCTGTCCTCCGACGCACTGTAGAGGATCTGAGCCACATGGTCCCCTCCCACCGACATCGTGACGAACTTCACGCCCTGGGCAGCAAGGACCGGTCCATACACCGAGCTGAAGATGTGCTTCCCGTTATAGAGCACGTCCTGCTCCTGTACGATGAACTGATACACATATTCATCCAACATCTCCTGATGTGTATCGAACAGCATATATGATCGTGCAGCTACCATATCGTCTCCTCCAGCAGTCGCATCATGTTTCCTCCCAGTATCGATTTGACTTCGTAGTCACTATAGCCGTGACGAAGCATATATTCTGTGATCAAGGAAAGCTCCTGCAGATCATTGGGTTCATCAAGCATATGGTTCTCTTTCGGGATCCCTGTATAGAACCCCTCGATGGTCCCGGGGGCCGGACACATGGCTCTGTGGATATTGTCGATCTTCCCGAAATGGTCAAAATCCAGACCGAGTCCCACATGCTCGATTCCGATCAGCCCGGCAATATGATCGATGTGTCTGATCACATGTTCCCAGGTGATCGGCTTATGATACTGTTCGTAGTCCCACAGGATCTCAGTCTTCACCATCTCCATCCCGATGACCCCGCCGTTTCGGCCGATCGCCCTGATGCGCTCATCACTGAGGTTGTTCGGGTTCGGGCAGACGGCCTGTACCCCGACATGAGAGACGACCACCGGTCTCTGTGATGCTTCGATCGAGTCCATGAAGGATCTGTCGGTCATATGCGTGAGGTCGACGAGCATACCGAGCCTGTTCATCTCCTGAATGAACTCCCGCCCGAAGGTGGTAAGACCTGCATCAGCTCTTGCCTCTCCCATACCGTCAGCGAACCGGGTCCTGCCCCCTCCGACGATGCAGATGGTTCTCAGTCCGAGACGATAGAACGTCCTGAGCATGACCAGCGACTGTTCCTGTTCCAGCCCCTGAGCAGCCCGTGCCCCCTCGAAGGCAAGGATCACTGCTATCTTCCCTTCCGAGCAGGCCATCCTGATCTCCTGTGCGGTGTGACAGATGACAAAAGAGGTGCTTTCTGCCTCTGCACGTCTGAGCATATCGATCTGTTCGAGAGAACCATGGACCAGATCATCGGTCAGATTACATACACACGGGGAGTTCCCCCCGACGGAGGTCGCGATCACATTGATACCCCCTGCCCTCAGGGCAGGAGCATAGCAGGTATCGAAGATCTCCGGGGTCCCCAAGGCCTCGTGGATCGCATATTCGAACATCATATGGTTATGGATATCGATCACCAGAGAGCCTTCGTGCAGCCTCTTTGCCCGGTCACTGATGTGATTCATTCCGATCAGACTCATCTTCTACTCCTTCTGGTGTTCAATCATCACAGGATCCCCGGACATACAGTTCACCGGTTATCTCGATCTTTGCCGGTCGGTAGTTGATCCCGGAGATCCGCTTTGTGAGCCGCTCCATGGCGACTCTGGCTATCTCATCGAAGTAACATTCGATACTGGTAAGCGGAGGGTCCATGCTCTCACAGAGCATCGTGTTCTTCGCACCGATGACTGAAATATCCCCGGGTATCGATAGACCTGCATCACTGCAGGCCTGCATGACCCCTGCCGCGGTGATATCGTTCACACAGAGCACACCGTCCGGCTTCCGCTGAGACAGCAGCTGTGAGAACCCTGTCTTCGCATCTGCTGTCCCCCACCCTCGGCACCGGTAGTGCCTCAGCTGAAGATCCTCTCCAGGACGGGCTGCAACCGCTGATCGGCAGCCGGAGAATCTGCGCTCTCCCTGATAATAGGTACCAGGCCCATCAACATAGACCAGATCCCTGCAGCCCCTGTCGATCAGATAGTCTGCTGCGATTCGATAACTCCGCTCATTCTCACTGCCGATAGCATCGATGTGTTCGACATCGATATTGGACAGGATGGAGATCACCGGTATCGGCAGGTCCCTGAGGTACTGCAGAAGATCCTCGGTATGCAGACCGATGACACACAACCCGTCGATCCTCTGGATCATCCGGTCCATCCGCTCGAGTCCTTCCGGGCGAGAGGGGTCGATGTAGGCAGTGATCACATGCAGATCATACCGGCAGGCTTCACTGTCGAGTGTCTGCAGCAGTCTGTCATAGACCAGCTGAACATCGTGCACCGCATCTTCCTCGTTCCCGACATGCAGCAGCAGTCCGATCATGCCGTACTTCTCCTGATTCTCTGTCTTCGTGACCGTCCCCCTCACGAAGGCTCCCCTGCTCGGCAGGATCTCGACGATCCCCGAATCCTGCATGGTCCCCAGAGCCAGTTTGGCAGTCTCTCTGCTGATCTGATACCGTTCAGCCAGTTCACGTACCGAGGGCAGTCGCTCTCCTGTGCGATAGACCCCTTGTTCGATATCGTCTGTGAGGATGGCCACCAGCTGTTCCTGAAGAGTCATCTTCCCGCTTCTCTGAAGAGCTGTACCTCGTACTGTCGTTGACCTATTGTTTGTCGGCATATGTCAGTCTAACACGTCTTTATAACTTATAAAAGCGTTATTTAATGTTTTTTCTACTCATATTTGTCGCAATTTGTCAGTTACAGCGGTCTGAAGTTCTCTCATGAGCCTCAGGAGAGAGGACCGGCAGAGCTGATACGGTCCTGTACGAGATCAGCAGATCATCCGCTTCCCGTGATAACAGGACCCGGAGCTCAGCACGATCCCGCCCTGTTGTTCACTTGCATGATCAGGAGATGGGGCGTACACTGATCGTAGAGAGCAGATGTGGTCATGACCCATCATCAGCATCCGAGTGGGATCTGAAGGCATGAAAGCGCACAGGAGAGAGCTGTTCTCGTATCAGGAGTCTTCTCATGTTCGGATTCATCGATCAGCGACTGCAGGAGACAAGGGGGAAGAGATGGATGGTCACAGGATCGCATTTGACACAGAACGAGAGACGCTGCTGATCCCGTTATATGGGAAAGCGGTGGAGAGCAGGAAGAGACGGCCGATCCTCTATGATGCAAAGGCGCTGGAGATCATACAGAGCTTCGATTATGATTTCTCTGCACTGAAGATACCACAGAAGACCAATACCATGATGTGTCTGCGGGCAAAACTGATCGACACCGCCGCCAGAGCTTTCGTGCGGGACCATCCCCACTCCAGGGTACTGCATCTCGGGTGCGGGCTTGACAGCAGGTATGTCAGGATCGATGATACCAACGTGGACTGGTATGACCTGGATCACCCGGAGGTGATCAGCATACGCAGGGAGTTCTTTCCTGAGACTGATACCTATCACCTGATCGGATCCTCTGTCACCGAACCGGCATGGCTGCAGCAGGTGCCCTCAGATGGACGTCCATCGCTCGTCGTAGCAGAGGGATTGTTCATGTATCTTGATGAACAGCAGATCAAGACGCTGCTGCAGGATATCAGGGAACGTACAGGTCCCTATACCCTCATATTCGATGCGTTCAATGTCTTCACTTCCAGAATGGTCAGGAATCACCCATCACTCAAAAAGACCGGGGCCTCCATACGCTGGGGGATCGATGATCCAGAAGAGCTCACTCGATGGTTCAGCGGTATACAGTTCACCGAAGAGATCTTCTTCACCTCGAACGAGGTGATCGATGATCTGGGATGCGGCACACGGATCACCTACAGGATCGCTCACATCGTTCCCATGGCCAGAAAGGCTCACCGGATACTGGTCTATGAGATCGGAGATGCTTGATCAGGAGATGTCACTACCGGAGGCACCCTGATGTTGAAACACGGCATGATCAGTGATGTGCAGCATCAAGGACCTGACGGACTTTGGCAGCCAACTCATGCAGGGACATCGGTTTCTGCAGAAAATGCAGGCCGGCATCCAGTACTCCCTGATGGGCTATGACATCCGCAGTGTACCCTGACATGAACAGGCATCGTATTCCGGGATCATCTGCTGTGATCCTGAGTGAGAGCTCTCTGCCGTTCATCTCGGGCATGATCACATCAGTCAGGAGCAGATGGATCTCTCCTCGGTGCAGGGAGGCCTGCTGGAGAGCGGCATCAGGGCCGGAGGCTTTCAGCACCCGATAGCCAAGCCGCTGCAGCAGCAGCGTGGTCATGGTGAGCAGTATCGGCTCATCTTCGACAAGCAGGATGGTCTCCCCGTTCCCGGGAACCGGTCCTGCAGGTGCGGCTGACTGTTCATCAGCGGCATCGACAATCTCTCTGGGGATATAGATCCTGAAGGTGGTCCCCTCACCCGGCTCACTGTATACGTTGATATACCCGTCATTCTGTTTGACGATACCATATACGGTAGAGAGCCCGATACCTGTACCTTTTCCGATCTGCTTCGTGGTGAAGAACGGTTCGAAGATCTGCTCACGGGTGAGCTCATCCATTCCCGAGCCATCATCACTGACAGCAAGCATGACATAGGCACCTGCGACAGCTCCCAGGTGCAGGGTACAGTAGAGATCATCGAGCATGACATTGGCCGTCTCGATGATGATCTTCCCGACTCCTGTGATGGCATCCCGTGCATTCACACACAGGTTCGCCAGGATCTGGTCCAGCTGAGAAGGGTCCATCCTGACCGACCAGAGAGCTGCTGAAGGCTGCCACAGGAGTGAGATATCTTCTCCCAGCAGTCGGCGCAGCATATTCAGCATACCCTCGACGGTCGTATTGAGATCCAGTACCCTGGGTTCGACGGTCTGCTTGCGAGCGAAGGCCAGCAGCTGTCTGGTAAGATCAGCAGAACGTTCGGCTGCACTGTATACTTCTTTGAGATCTGCCTGCAGCTGATCGGAAGCTTCTGTGTCCTGCAGGGCCATCTCAGTATACCCGAGGATGATACTGAGCATATTGTTGTAATCGTGTGCCACCCCGCCGGCAAGTCTGCCGACAGACTCCATCTTCTGAGACTGACGGAGCTGGGCTTCAAGTTCAAGCTGTGCAGTGATCTCACGCTTGACACCGACATAGTTGATGATCCTGCCTGAGGGATCTGTGACCGGAGAGATCGTGACATCTTCAGTATAGAGCTTCCCGTCCTTTCGTTTGTTCACCAGCCTGCCATGCCAGATCTCACCACTGGAGATCGTCTTCCAGAACTGCCGGTAGAACTCCGCATCATGCTTGCCGCTCTGTACGATGGAAGGCTTCTGCCCTATGGCCTGATCTCTGCTGTAACCGCTCACCTGTTCGAACGCTGGGTTGATGTATTGGATGGTCCCGGAGGTGTCGGTGATCATGATCACCTCCCCAGCCTGTTCTATGGCCATGGTGACCTTCTCCAGCTCATCCTCACGTGCTTTTCTTGAGAGGTTCTCTGCCTTCAACTCTTTGAGCAGCCGCTCGGAGGTCCTCTGGCTCGACTCCAGTCGCAGGTTAGCCTTTCTCAGAGCCTTCAGATGGCTCTTCCGTTCTGTCACATCCATAGCCATACTGATCACCATCTGGCGGCCGTCGGGAAGCTGACCGATTCGCGATGAGCTGAAATCCCAGATCAGCAGATCCCCTGACTTCGTGGTGACAGGGAACTCTCCCTCTGCAGACGACTCCTCGATCGTATAGGTGTCAGCGATGATCGCTTCGATCTGCTGCCTTCTTCCACCATAGGCCTTCTGGGTCCATGCAGCGATGGTCGGTATCTCATGATGCTCATAGCCGGTAAGGGCACTCCAGGGTCTGTTGATGGTCACTACCTCGCCGTCTTCGGCATGGATCATGATAGGGAACGGGGCTCCCATCACCGCCTGACGAAACCTGCTCTCACTCTCCTGCAATGCCTGATTCAGCTCCTGCTGCTCCAGTTTCCCATAGGTCATCTCGCTGATCAGCTCTGTCATGTTCTGCAGGAATCGCATGGCGGTCCTGACCTCTTCCCGAGACACCACCGGGACCTCATCAAGAGCTCTCATATACGAAGTCTGATCGAACCCATACGCTCTGGCCTGCTGCAGGAAGGATTCACGGTCGGGCTCTTCGAAGAAGAACTGACCGGAGAACAGGTTGGCAATGTGATCTCCTCTGATGATGATGGGGACAGCGACATCGACTAGACCATTGAGACAGGTGTAGTGGTGATAGGATTCACCTTCTGCGAGCTTGCCCGCAAGTACCGTATCGCTTCTGGTACACCGCAACGAGGTTTCAGGGTGCACGCGATGGAACTCGGTACAGATCCTGCGCCACCCCGATCGGGAGAGTATCCTGCCGTCGAGGTCCAGGATGGCAGTCACGAAACCCGTGGAAGCATTGAATCCTTCGAGCAGTGCATCGACCCGGGTAAAATCAATCAGATCAAGAATCTGTTCTCTCATACTTGCCCCTTGTCCCTTCATCAGTTCATGAGCTACCCCTCGAAAGCAGGCAGACCTCACAGTCCGACACAGGATCACAAACATCCTGCAGGTCCTGATCCAGCAGTCGAGGCTCATCGCATGATCTCTCATCATAGCACATATCATGCATATGACACAGGTATTCTCTTGAGAATGGTATCTGCATCCGAAGACATCTGATGGCAGTGATCCATGAAGAGCTGCAGTAGCTGTCCATATATTTTGATTATTTGTATAAAACTTCACACACGCTATTGACCGACGGTCGGTCATTTGGTATAACAACCCTCATAAGGAGATACATGACCATGAGAGTAGTGAAACAGGCCGAAGAACGAAGAGATGATATCCTCACGGCAGCCATGCGGCTGTTCTCATCACAGGAGTATGAGAGTGTCACCATGAAACAGATCATGGATGAGCTGGATATCGCGAAAGGGACGATCTATCACTACTTCCCCTCCAAGCAGGCACTGCTTGAGGGGGTGGTCGATCGTATCATCGATGAGGAGCTGTCGAAACGACAGCTGCTGATCTCACAGGACTCATTCAGGGATAGGCCTGCCCTGGGGCAGCTGAGCATGCTGCTCTCAGCATCGAGTATCGCTGCTGAGCATGAGCAGGTGCTGCACTCCCTGCATGAGAAGTCGAACGAGAAGTTCCATACAAGAGCACTCGGTGTCTATATCACCAGGATAGCCCCGCTCTTCGCCCAGGTCATCGAACGGGGCTGTTCTGAAGGGGTGTTCCACACAGCCTACCCGCTGGAGAGTGCGGAGCTGCTGCTCACGGGGATCCAGACCCTCTCTGATACCGGGATCTTCCCCTGGGAGGAAGACCAGCTCAGACGCAGGGCAGCAGCGATCCCCTCGCTCATCGAGCAGCAGCTGGGTGCACCGGCGGGATCCTGTGCATTCCTTGCCGACACCTGAGATCCAGCCAGGATGATCATGAAGGAGGCTGGCATGCCAGCCTCACCGCTATCGAGATGTAACAGGAGACCATCATGTCATCGATAACCGCAGATACCCGTTTCACAAGATTTCTCATCATACTGATCGGACAGCTGCTCTCCCGAGTCGGCTGCGGCCTGAGTGCCTTCGCCCTCGGAGTCCATGTCTATCAGAACAGCGGCAGTGCAACGGCCTACTCCATGCTGCTGCTATCAGCATTCCTGCCTTCAGTGCTGCTGAATCCGATCGGAGGGGTACTTGCAGACCGGTATGATCGAAAGCTGCTGATGATCATCTCAGATACCGGTGCAGCCTGCTCTATCGTGTTCATCATGATCATGCTGCAGCTGGATCTCGTGAGTCTCTGGCCTGCCTATGGCGGACTGCTCGCATCATCGATCTGCATGTCACTGCACTCACCAGCATTCAAAGCCTCTGTGACTGACCTGATCGACCCGAAAGACTATGCCCGGGCAGGCGGTCTCATCCAACTGGCAGAAGCCTCCCGCTTCCTGATCTCACCGATCCTCGCGGCCGTGCTCCTCTCGCGTTTCTCCCTGACTGTCGTACTGGCGGTGGATGTCATCACCTTCGCCGCTGCCGTAGTGACCGTGGCTCTCATCAGAGGCCGCACCAGTGCTCAACCTGTGCGCTCAGATCCGATCCACGTGTACAGGGACCTCCGTGCAGCCCTCTCCTATATCACCGGACGTCCGGCGATCCTGCAGCTGCTGCTGCTTGCCAGCAGCCTGACATGCTTCACCGGCGTGCTGCAGTCCCTCTTCGGTCCCATGATCCTCTCCTTCGCAGACGAGCGGACCTTCGGGATGATACAGTCGACCGCCGCTCTGGGGATGATACTCAGCAGTCTGTTCATCGGGATGGTGCAGCGAGGTGCTGACCAGAAGACCATACTCTCAGCAGCGCTCACTGCAGCCGCTGTCAGTTTCACCTGCATAGGGCTCTATGAGGATGCTGCAGTGATCACCATCGCCGCATTCGTCTTCTTTACCACCCTGCCGTTCGTCAACACCGCGCTGGAAGTACTCTTTCGCCTGGCGATAGACCAGCAGATGCAGGGACGAGTCTGGTCGATCATCTCCTGCGTCTCACAACTGGGACTGCTCCTTGCTCTGGCCCTCACCGGGTTCTGTGCTGACCGATTGTCTGTCACCTGTACAGGTCCATCAGGTCCTTGGATCGCAGGAGGGGCGAACGGGCTGCTGCTGGTACTGTCAGGAGGACCGTTCATCCTCCTCGCGCTGCTGGGTCTGCCATCGCTTCGCTCCAGACACACCTGCCCGACTGCAGCGTGAAAGACCGCCGGATTCCCACGGTGTGCAGCATCACATCCAGCCCATCGGTACAGAGTGTCACATCGATCACTGTTCATGTACACCGAGATCAGGTTCCATGATAGAATGATCAACATCATTCATAGAAAAAGGAGCTTTAGGAGACATGAAGACAAAAAGTTCGAGAATCGTGACAAGCATCACGATCGTTACCCTGCTGATCCTCATCGGCATGACCGGCTGTGACCTTGCCGACACATCGTTGAGCATTGAGGACCAGGCGACAGCCTCATCCCGTTCTCTCGTGCCCACAGGCATGGAGACTGAGACAGTGAACCGATTCACCCCGTTCACCGCAACCGTAGCACTCGAGCAAGTCAGTGCAGATACCCAAGCAGTCGGAATGAGCAGCCACTTCAGGACGAACGACGAGGTGCTCACAGGCGTCGTGACCACATCAGACTGGGAATCGCTGCAGGGTGCCCGGGTCTCGATGATGAACTTCACCAACTTCAGTATGGAACCTCTTGCCAATGGGACCTTTACCGTCTCAGGCACCAATCACAGCACCATAGAGCTGTTCATGCCTTCAGAGACCCTGACGATCAAGGCAAACGGCAGGATCGAAGGGAACATCCCCTTCGGGGCGGCTGTCGATATGAACTGGAGCTCTACCGGTGGGAGCGATACGATCGCAAAAGGATCTCTCTCGGGCATGTTCGTCTGGTATACCGCACCACCGTCAGGGACTATCGAACTGAAGGGGTTCTATCGCACACGATGATCTGACACACTCCCCGTCTGCCGCTCTCGTATCGAGAGCGGCAGATAGGGAAAGGACGCTGCTCAGGCGGGGACCGGCGGTGAGCAGTCTACGAACACGACCTGTCCAGCAGATCAGGAGGCAGTCACATGCAGGCGGTCATCTTCTACTTTTCAGGGACCGGCAACACCTGGTGGTGTTCAGAACGCATGGTCGAACATCTGAAGAGACACGGTATCGAGTCACAGATGATCAGTATCGAGCAGACTGATCCCCAAGAGTGCTCCCGCAGCATCTGTGCTGCCGATCTGGTCGGGATCGGCTACCCCATCTACGGATCGGACCTGCCTGATAGCGTAAAACACTTCATCGACGATATCCTGCCGACAGCTCCACCACAGAAGCCGAGACTCTTTCTCTACTGTACCCAGCTCATGTTCTCAGGTGACGGGGCCTACGTATACGCAGATGCCATCAGGAACAGAGGTTGGGAGATCTACAGCGCAGTACACCTGCTGATGCCGAATAACATCAGTATGAGCATCATGCCGCTGCTCTTCAGTAATGATCCAGTCCATATCGAACGACGGCTTGCCCGTACCGATATGCGCATCAGGCATATGATAGACCGGATGATCGCCGGCAGACCGCTGAAGCAGGGACACAGCAGGCTCTCCACGCTGCTCGCTCTCATGCAGAGAGCCCCTTTTCGCACGTACTTCCCCGTCCTCCGCGATGATATCTCGGTAGATGATGAGCTGTGCACACGGTGCGGCAGGTGTGTGGAGATCTGTCCGGTAGGTAATCTGGAACTCACCGCCGAAGGTGTTCGGGCCTCAGGGCAGTGTATCCTCTGTCTCAGATGCTATAACTTCTGTCCGGTCTCTGCGGTACGCTACCGGGGCAGAACTCATGACCTGCGAAGAGGGATTCCCTACAGAGGTCCTGTACCCCGGTTCAGACCCGAACTCATAGCAGCTCACCGACATCATGAATGAACAGAGGGAACGGACAGTCCGTGCGTTCAGTACCGTCATCGGCCGTTGTACTGGCTGATTCCCGCCGAATCGTCAACTTCACTGCATCGCACAGCGCTCCCCTCGTTTTCGATCTATTCCTCTTCAGTATCCGAACCCTGCATCCCTCCTCTGGCAGAGTGGTCCTGTATCACAGGTCCATCTGAAATATCCCAGAGGTCTTGCCACCTTTGATCATCGTTCCAGAGGAATACCTGCCCCTTGATCAATCTGCAGTTCTTATCTATTCCGGCCAGTGCTGCCATATCCTCAGCACTAAGCGGATCAGAAGCTACAGCCTCCAGATTGCTGAGTATATTCCGACGCCGGGTAGAAAAAGGTATCGGTATCTGTCCTCTTTGGACCGCCCACTTAAGACATACACCAGCAGGATGTACCCCGTGGGCTTCAGCGATCGCAGTGATGACAGGATCTTCAATATCTACGGTATCAGTCTCTGCCCTGTCCCGTTCAGGTCTATGAGGTGATCCGATGGGACTGAATCCAACAGGTTGGATACCTCTGGCGCAGAGATAGTCAAACAGTTCAGGCTGCTGGAAATGGGGATGAAGTTCCATCTCGTTGCAAGCGGGCAGGATCCGTGCATCGCGGAGGATCAACTCCAACTTCCGGATCGTTACATTAGAGGTGCCTATATGCCTCACCAGCCCCATATCCACAAGCCGTTCCATCTGTCGCCAGGTTCTCATGAACCTCTCATGGATATAAGGAACAGCATCAGGACTTCTGGAATCAACAGAACATCCCGGTGCATGGAAATTCGGGAACGGCCAGTGAACCAGATACAGATCCAGATAATCGAGCTTGAGGTCTCTCAGGGTCCTGGCGCAGGAGAGCAGCACATCCCCATCACCATGCATATCGTTCCATAGTTTTGAGGTAATCCAAAACTCGTCACGTGAAAGCTCCCCGCCTTCGAGGACTTCCTGAAGGACCCTGCCGATGCTGTCTTCGTTCCCATACACAGATGCACAATCAATATGACGATACCCAAGGGCAATAGCTTCTTTGACAGCTGCAGCGACCTCATCATCGGAAACATGATCCGAGCCGAACGTCCCCATTCCAATGGCCGGCATCTGTGCCCCGGATGAGAGTGTCACAAAGGGTATGGCACGCTGATCCACCCGATCCTCTGACAATGAAAAAGAGTTCTGTTCCCCTCTCATGCACGGATCTCCTCATCAAACACCACAGCGACTTTACCACAGGTTCCGCTTGCCATGAGGGAATAGGCTTCTGCTGCTTTCTCCAGCGGGAATCGGTGGGTGACAAGCTCTTCAGGATGAATACCCCAGCGCACGATACGTTCGACAAGTTCCTCCATCCGCCATATGTTCGTGACCCAACTGCCGTATATGGTCTTTTGATCATGGATGATATCAGGACTGGGTCGAAAGGATACCGTACCACCCTCACCGATGAAACAGATCTTACCCCATTTTCGAGTCGCTTGAATGCTTATAAGACGAGCCTGGTCATTGCCAGAACAATCTATTGCCTTCTCACAGCCATACCCACCGGTCAAAGCTTTGATCTCAGCTACTGTATCTGCATGTGAATCCAGCACCTGATCCGCTAGTCCAAGATCCAGGGCAAGTCGTCTTCTCTCAGGTACAACATCGACACCGATGGTCTTTGCGGCACCTAATGCTCTACTCAGCATGAGCGCAGCCAATCCGACCGGTCCCAGCCCGGTAACAAGCACAGTGTCATTCCCTGAGATCCCGATCTTCTCCAGACCTTCATAGACAGTACCGAATCCACAAGCAACCTGAGCCCCGTCGGTATAGGAGAGTTCATCCGGCAGTGCCACAAGGTCCTTCTCTTCAGCCAACAGGTATTCTGCCATTCCCCCATCACGCTGCCAGCCATAGGCTTTACGATACTCAGTGCTGGTACAGCTGATCATATACCCACGGCGACAGTCATTGCAGACACCGCAGCCAGAGATATGATAGATTATGACTCTATCACCGGTTTTGAATCTCCGAAGTCCCGGACCTTCAGCAACGATCTGTCCACAGGGTTCATGTCCTGCTATGACGCCCTGATACCGTTCCGGTCCCGTCCCTTGATGTTCATGATAGATCGCCCTGATATCACTCCCGCAGATCGTTGAAGATTTCATCTTGATCAACACCTCTCCATGGCCCGGAGTCGGGACCGCATACTCATGCAATGCTACAGTGCTGTTTCCCGGAAGGACAGCTCCCATCATCTTCTTTCCATCCATGATCATTCTCTCCTATGTGTATTAGACTCATGCTGCACGAGCAGCACAGGGAATCCCTGTTCATCAAAGGGTTGTATATGCATAACCCCACAGCTTCATATGCTCAAGGGTAACTCATCGAACCACCGTCCACGATAGTGGCAACCTCTCACCCCCCAAGCGAACCGACCTTCAGTAAAGCAGTCTGACTGCATCCCATCACCTGCACTTCTTGACCTTCTTTCTTTTGAGGTATATGTAGTATATGATTACAAAACATCAAGTTGAAATGACAAAGATTGACTAGTGCATGCCAATCATTGACTTACTATCTTCTTCTTCGTAGTATAGGAAGAACAGTATGCCTGTCATCTCAGTCCTTCAGCGCAGCGCGGCATCTCCAGAGATCTTGGTATCAGGGGGTATGATCCATATGACACAGGAACCTCAGTTCTTCTCTCAGCAGGTAACCAGTGCCCATAGATTCTACCGAAACCCGCAAAATACTGGTTCCCGTGAGTTCTCTGTTATCGCAGGAGGTAAAGAGACCTGTCCACCAGGCTATCGGATTCATCGAACAGGGTTCATCTATTACGGCATAGAACTGGTAGTGTCGGGAAAGGGATCTCTTGTGCTGGGAGAACACACCTACGAACTCAGCCCGGGAACACTGTTCTGCTATGGTCCGAATATTGCCCATACGATCGAGAACGACCAGCAGGAGACGGATCTTATCAAGTATTTCGTTGATCTCAAAGGTGAGGCTGTGCAGACACTACTGGAGGAGATGGCTATCCCGGGAACCGTATCACACACCTCTTCCCCGCACTCACTCATGAACACCTTTGAAGAGCTGTCTCTGTATGGTCTCTCTGACACTCGATATACAGAACCTCTCTGTGCCTCTTTGGGAAAAAGTCTCATCTACAAGATCGCACAGACAGCCATACCGTATGGTGTATCGTATACCACTTCATATACAACATGTACCCGATGCAAAGATATCATAGATTCCAGCTATCTTTCTCTCCAGACACTGCAGGATATCGCAGATGCCTGTGGGATCGATGGTGCCTATCTATGCAGACTTTTCAAGAGATATGAACACCAGTCGCCGTATCAGTATCTTCTCCGCTTGCGAATGAATCACGCCGCCGATCTTTTAGCAAGCTGCGGACTGCAGGTAAAAGAGACTGCAGCACGGCTCTCATATGAAGACCAGTATCATTTCTCGCGTACGTTTAAACGTGTCATGGGACAATCCCCCAATACCTTCTGTAACCAGAGAAGTCCTTCTGATTCGTAAGATACACGATGTCAGCAGCTCCCAAACGCCCCGGGCAAACAGAGGGAACGGCCCTCGATCGCCTCTCAACCGCTGTACTGACAGGATGTCCTGCGGTATCATGGAAGCAGATGGAGGTGTGCAGGATGGCCGAGACACAGAAGCTGGTGACCATAACAGGACGGGTCCAGATGGTAGGATTCCGATTCTTTGCTGTGCGACAGGCGCAGCGGCACGCTATCTACGGGTATGTGAGAAACCGCTATGATGGATCGGTAGAGGTTCTTGCCCAGGGAGAAGAGCGGGACCTCAGCAGGTTCCTCATCACACTCAGAGAGGGTCCCCCTTCAGCTGAAGTGGAGCAGATAACCGTAGAGGATGTCCACCCGATCACTCGAACCTACCACTCGTTCGACATCACCTTCTAGAGAAGCACCATAGTGCAGCATCGCCTCAAGCTTCCTGCTCAATCATGTTCTGTGGTCGATATATGTCCCCCCCTCCTTCTCTTGGAAGATTATGGAGGCTAGTTGAACACCCTATCAAAGGTATACATCACACAAGAATGTTTATTGAGTCGGAAAAATGGACATGCTTCTTCACTCCGGCTCTCTACAAAACCCTCTTCCTCGTATATACTTCCCGCTTATGAACAGAACCATAGCACCTTCATCCCCGGCTGCGGGGTACCTGTATGCCCTGATCACCGTGATCCTCTGGTCGGTGAACTTCATCATCGCCCGCGATCTCAACGGATTGATCTCACCGGTAAGTCTGGCATTCTTCCGCTGGAGTACCGCAGCGGTCCTGGTCCTGCCCTTCTCCTGCAGATCCATCATCCGGAACCGCCGCACCATATTCCGCCACTTCCCCTATCTTGCGCTGACCTCCTTTCTGGGCGTGGCGCTCTTCAACACCCTGGTCTATCTTGCCGGAAGGACCACCACTGCCATCAACCTCTCCATCATAGCCATAACCTTTCCGATCCACATCGTGATCCTTTCCAGGATCCTCTTCAACGAGCGGATCAGTCCAGCACGGGCGGCTGGGATGATCATGGTGATCGCAGGCGCACTGCTTCTGATCACTGAAGGAGACCTCTCAGAGCTGCGTTCCATCGGGAAATCTGCAGGAGACCTCTGGATGGTCCTTGCAGCCTTCATCTTCGCCGTCTTCACCATCCTCCTGAAGTTCCGCCCGCCAGAGCTGGAGCTGTTCACCTTCCAGTCCACGACCTTCATCATCGGGACCCTCTTCCTCCTGCCGCTGTTCATCTATGACCGCATCACCGGGACAGCGATCCTGTGGGATGCACAGATGGTCGGTTCGATCCTCTATGTCGGTATCGGAGCCTCACTGATCGCCTACCTGCTGTGGAACAGAGCCATCTCGATCATCGGACCTGCGAAGACAGGGTTCGTCTACTATACGCTGCCGCTGTTCAGTGCTCTCAATGCATCCCTGCTGCTCGGTGAACACATCGAAGGGATCCATCTGGTCTCCATGGTCTGCATCATCGCAGGAGTACTGCTTGCCGGACGAAGCGGATCGGCACCCGGGCGCAGAGAACCGATGTGAACCCACCCCTGATCAATACGGCACCCATGGTCCCTGTTCCGTATTATCCTTGCGAACCGGTTATATATGCCGTATGATGATCTTGAGGTACCATACGCATGAAAAGAACCTGCTTGCTCCTACTATTTCAGATAGCCGTACTCACCATAGTCTCAGCAGCCCAACCGCTCATGAGGATATCGGTGGAGAACACTGATGCGCATGTACAGACTCTTGCGGTGAAGGCGTTCGCCGAAGATATCAGCAGAAGACTCGAAGGGATCATCGAGGTGGAGTTCTACTCATCAGCCTCTCTCTTCCGTGACAGTGATGTGGTACGTGCCATGGCTCAGGGCAAGCTTGAGATGGCGGTGCCCGGCACCTGGCAGCTCGGTTCCCTGGTGCCCGAGACCGGGATCTTCCTGCTCCCGTCCTTCTACGGGACCTCCGCAGAGCTGGTCTACCGGTATCTGGCAAGTCCTGCCGGGAAGCAGATCATATCACTGATCGAGCAGGACCTGCTCGTCCATGTTCCCGGGAGCTGGATGGATCTGGGATACACCCACCTGTTCTCGACACAGCGACAGATCAGATCCTATCTCGACATCGCCGGCATGCCTGTCCGGGTTGCCGGCGGTACCGGTAATGAATCCCGCATCTCGGCGATGGGAGGAAGGCCCGTCACCATCGCCTGGCCGGATGTTCCCCGCAGTCTGCAGCAGGGGCTCGTAGCAGGTCTGCTGACTTCCTATGAATCGGTACGCAGTGCTGCCCTGTGGGAGTTCGGGGTGCTCTATGCCTTTGAAGACAATCAGTACTTCGCCCAGTACGTCCCCATGATCTCAAGACCCTTCTGGGATTCTCTCACCGCTGAGACACAGCAGATCATCACCGACAGCTGGGAAGAGGCAGCAGCAGCGCAGCGGATCGCTGCTGAACAGGCTCAGAGATCAGCCAAAGAGGCTGCGCTGGCGAACGGTATCCTGATCAGTATCCCGAGACAGGAAGTCTCGGCATCCATGAGGGATGTCTTGAAGAGCAGAGAGCTCAGGATCGCTGAACAGATGGGCATCTCTTCTGAATATGTGGTCGATCTTGGACGATTCATGTCAACAGACTCAGCAGAATAAGATAGAGGGGCACACGTATGTACAGTGACAGATCTTCATCAGCTCCCATGTACTACCGACCTGTGATGATCCTGCTTGCTACTGTCACCTTCATCACCGTGATCTTCATCATCTTCTTTCTGGCTTTCGCAGGTATACAGGATCGTGCGTATGATCGGCTGAGAGATCACGCACTGCTGCAGAACTCGTTCATCGCAGATGCTGTGGAAAGTTCTATTGATGCTGTCTCAGCCATGGTGCTCACCGTACAGGAACTCAGTACGGGTACCGACCTGCTGCAGCCCGACAGGAGCGCGAAGCCTGCGTTCGAACAGATGCTCAAGCGTCTGGTCCTCGCAGATGACCTGCTTTCCACTGCATTCATCATCGACAGTGAGGGTGATCAGATCTACTCCACCATGAGACAGGCTGTTCTCTCTCCCTCCCTGATCGAGAACCTTGTCACCGCTCATCAGATACAGAACCTCAGATACCGGTTATTCATGGATCCGGAACAGGGAACTATGGTGATCAGTGCAACGATCTCCGGCTCAGAAGATACCGGGGTCTTTCTGGTGGTCGAACTCGATCGGGATTCACTGTTCAATCGGATGCATACCATCGAGACTCAGGAACTCAACGGAGTCCTGCTGATCGACGAAGACGGCACAGTCGTTTCGAGCTGGCTCAAGGAGGAGACACCCCGGTCGCCCACCGCCACACTCTCCACTGACCTGATGATGAGCAGGATCAACTCGGTCATCGATCAGTACAGCACGACCGATATAACCGGAGCGATGAAGATCTTCGAAGATGAACACTGCCTGCTCATAGCCCAAAAGCTCCAGAACAACCCGTTCTATGTGAGTACCCATTATGACAAGACCGCCTATATCTCTGATATAGAGCGTCTGTTCGATCGAAATCTCCTGCTGCTTGCAGCTCTCGCTCTGGTGATGATCATCATCAGTATCCTGCTCATCCGCAGGATCACCGCAGCAGAGCGGCTCAAGACACAGCTGTTCGCAGATCTTGAACAGCAGGTGACCGATCGTACGAAAGAACTCGAAGATAAGCAAGTAAATCTTGAACAGGAGATCGCAGTCCATAGAGAGACCGAACAGATGCTCAAAGAGCAGGAAGGACAGTATCGATCGCTGGTCGAATACTCTCCTGATGCGATCTTCCTGAATTTTCAGGATCAGGTCTCCCTGATCAATCATCAGGGACTTGAGCTCTTCGGTGCATCGGAGCAGGCCCAGCTGCTTGGCCGCAGTATCTTCGACCTGTTCCCTCCTGCTATCCACCGACAGATCAGAGAACGAATACAGTATATGAGAGAGACCGGAAGACCTGCTGCTCCTGCCGAAGAGCAGATCGTCACGATCGATGGACAGATCGTGGATGTGGAGGTCCTTGCCGCACCCTTCTCCTACCGCGGGGAATCAGGAATACATGTGATCCTTCGTGATATCACCGAACGAAAGAACCAGCAGCTGGAAAAAGAACGCCTTTTGCAGGCATTGGAACAATCCGGGGAGATGGTCGTGATGGCTGACCCCCTGGGGACCATCACCTATGTGAATCAGACCTTCACCCGGAAGACAGGATACCTGCAGCACGATGCCCCGGTCCTCTCATCCCTGCTGTTCGAGCAGGAAGTCGACCAGCCGTGCCTGGCGGTCGAACGACTGCTGGTGCACGGGGAGACCTTCTCCGGTAATCTGATGATACCCACCAGCAGCGGGGAGCTGCTGACAGTGCATGCAGCGCTTTCACCGGTACTCGGTACAGACAAAGAGATGGTCAATATCATCGCGGTCCTGCGTGATATCACCTCAGAGCTCCTGATCGAAGAGCAGCATCGACAGGCACAGAAGCTTGAATCCATCGGGCAGCTCGCAGGGGGGGTGGCACATGATTTCAACAACATGCTGGGAGTGATCATTGGCTATGCAGATCTTGCACTGCTTTTGACAGATGAGCAGGAGCCTCTGCAGCAGCACATCACAGAGATCCTCAAAGCGGCAAAGCGCTCTTCCCTGCTGACCAGGCAGCTGCTTGCCTTCGCACGAAAAGAGACCATCGCACCCGTACCGATCGACCTGAATGAGAGTATCGAGGATCTGAGGGCTATGATCCGCAGTCTGATCAAGGATGACATCGAACTGCTCTGGTCACCGGGCGATCAGCTGCATATGATCCATGCAGATCCCGGGCAGATGGATCAGGTCATCATCAACCTGATGCTCAATGCACGTGATGCGATACCCGGGGTAGGAAAGATCACTGTCGAGACCGCTTCGATCCACGTGGACAGGACCTACGCCGCAGACCATATGGACGCACGGGCTGGAGACTATGTACGATTGACGGTCAGTGACAACGGCATGGGCATGACCCAGGAGATCCTCTCAAAGATCTTCGATCCCTTCTATACGACCAAGGGGACAGGCGAGGGGACAGGGCTCGGGCTTTCGATGATCTATGGGGTCGTACAGCAGAATAACGGGTTCATCAACGTCTACAGTGAACCGGGCTCCGGCACATCGGTGAAGATCTATCTCCCTGCTATCACGAGAGAGGAGCAGACTGCACACGCTCAGCCGCAGATCCCGACAGAACAGCATGAGAGGCAGCTCGAAGAGCTCACCATACTGCTGGTAGAAGATGACCCGGTATTACTCAAGCTGAACACCACCCTGCTCTCCCGTTTCGGGTGCAGCGTCCTGAGCACCGAGTCGCCACGGAAGGCTCTGGAACTGGTGGAAGGTCATGAGGGAACGATCGATCTGCTGATCACCGATGTGATCATGCCGCAGATGGATGGACGGACACTCTCGAAGAAGGTCCTTGAGCAGCAGCCTGCGATCAGATGCCTCTTCGTATCAGGATACACAGCGAATGTGATAGCCCATCATGGGATACTCGATGAGGGTATTCACTTTCTCCAGAAGCCCTTCTCCTCGGCCCAGCTCGCCTCTGCGATCAGGGGCATGCTCAATCTGGAACAGGCGATCGACTGAAGTAGCAGCTGTTCTCTTCGGGAAAGTCTTCCTATGCCTGCAGCGAAGCCCCTCCGGCATGGTAGACCAGCAGGATGTCACCGGGCAGGTCCATGATCTGCTCGAGCCATGCATGAGCAGCGGTATCGGGATCGAACCCGACAAAGAGCACGGCAGAGGGCATCATGGCTCTTCGCACGGCTGTCAGCGGATCATCAGTCGCGATGATCACCAGCCCTACATCGATCCGTGCACCTGAGAGGAGCATCTCCATCCGGTGTCTGACTCCAGATACATCATCTGATGGACCTACCGTCCTGATGATCCGCAGCGGAGTGTTCACCCATTGCGGATTCTTCGAAAGCAGGAACGCCAGCAGCACCATCAGGGTGTCATGCTCATCATCAGACCACCAGATATTGATCATGCCGTTTGTCCCTGCTGCCCCTCTGTGCTTTGCTCCACCTGATACGATGATCAGACTCCTTCTCATCTTCTTCACCAGCTGAAGGGTCTTGAGGTACTGTCCCCGCTTCTGTTCGTCCTGACTCCATCCGAGCAGCACGGTGTTCGGCTTCAGACCGCTGATCCCGTGACACTGGACAAGAGCAGAGATCGCCGTATGCATATTCTCCTCGACCACCACCACGGGAAACGCCGGTATCCGTTCCTGCAGGATGAAATGATGCAGCACTTCTTCAGCTTCATGCCGCTGCTCGAAGAGATCCTCAAGCCTTCCCTGGATGACCTGAGCGATAGAGACCATGCCGTTACCGGCTGTGAACTGGCAGGCGAAATCAGCCAGATGACGCCGGTTGAAGGCACCTCCGCTGAGTACCAGGATGGAGGGACGCCAGTTCTTGGGGTGATAGACCTTTCGTTCGAGCAGGAGCAGAGCATCACGTGCCCGCTGGTAGATGAGCCCGCTCTCGACATCCCCCCACTCCACTTTCAGATCGACCCGTGCGATCGCATAATACAGCAGGGCGCTGAGCAGCAGTGCGGCCACTGCAGCTGCAGCACTGATGAGAAACATGACCGCAAGACAACCAGCGGCCCCGATGAGCGACACAGACCAGTGATTCATACGGAAGGTTGGACGGAAACTCGGGTTCTTTGCTCTCATCTCTGAGAAACAGGCAAGATTCACCGTCCCGTAGGTGAGAAGGAAGCACATGGTGATGACCGGAGCGACCGTGTTGAGATCACCCAGCAGGATCCCTGCCTGCGAGATGATGAAGGTGAGTACGATAGCATTCCGAGGTTCTTCTGAAGGCCCGCTGCCTCGTGAGAACCAGCCGAGCACCGGAAAGATCTTATCGCGGGCAAAAGCCTGCAGGATGCGGGGTGCTCCCATCATGCTCCCCAGTGCTGAGGAGAGTGTCGCACTGAACACTCCTGCATAGATGAGCATCGGGACCAGTGCATGATCACGCATGACGAAACCGGAACCCAGGAGCTCTTCTCGTGCGACACCTCCAGCCAGCAGCAGTGCAGCGACCACATAGATGCAGGCTGAACACGCGATAGAAAGCAGGGTTCCCGCAGGAAGAGACCTGCCGGGGTCCTTCAGGTCTCCCGACATGTTCACTCCTGCCATGATACCGGTGACGGCGGGGAAGAACAGCGCGAACATCGCGAAGAAACCGGTTCCCTCCGACCATCGGGGTGACAGGTTCGCAGTGAGGATAGCAGGAGAGAAGGCCAGAGCTCCCCCAATGAAGAAAGAGGCTATTGAGAGCATGAGGATAGCCAGGATACCGTACTGGATACGGATAGTCCATCCAGCTCCCTTATAGACACTGGCAAAGATGACGATATTGGTGATCGTCGAGAGGGCTCTGGCAGAGATCCCGATACCGGGGAACGCAGAGGTCAGAGCCTCGGTGAACCCGATGACGTAGAGCGTCACTGCCGCCGCCTGTGCCAGATAGAAGATGATGGCTATGACCCCGCCGAACTTGATGCCCAGAGAACGGCTAATAAGATAGTACGCACCCCCGCCCTGTACCTTCATGTTCGTCGAGATCGAAGATATGGAAAGACCGGTGATCAGGGTAATGGATTTTGCAGCGATCAGGATAAGCAGGGTATAGAGGAACCCGGCGTTCCCGACTACCTGTGCGAAGCGAAGGAACATGATGACGCCGAGGATGGTCAGGATACTCGGTGTGAACACCCCGCCGAACGTGCCGAATCGTCGTACTTCCTCTTGCCGGGAAGGTTCTAAAAGCTCCTGTCTCTGCACCATTCGATCACCCCTCACATCGATAGACCGATTTCATGCACGGCGATACTCATGTTGGGAACTACTCAAAACCAGGCTTGATCGTCAATGCTACGATGCAACCCCCTCTGCAAAGGGGATCTGCCAAAGCTGAAAGACCGGCTGATCAGGTAGATATGGGGTACCATCAGACAGAGAAGCACCCGTTCAAGTCAGCACAGCACCAGTCGACTGTGTTTCCATTATACCAGTGATCCCGGTACAAGAGGAAGTCGGTACCCGTTCATTCAGCAGATATCTCAGCAGGAGTCCCTGCACAACAGAGCACCTTCAATGCCGTCTCCTGAGGTCAGACCACCTTTCCCATCAACAGCACCGGCGATTCCTTCCGACTGCACGTCAGCTGCTGCTGCAGGAGACGTACTCTGCATACTTCAGCGCATCTAGGATATCACGATGGATATGGTCTGCATCGATGATCCCCAGAGAGATCAGTTTATCCCTGATCTTCTCATTAGCCCCAGAAATCACCAGTTCGCAGTGGCGTTTGTGCAGTTCGCTGTGTATCGTTTTGAGTCGATGCAGCGCAGAGGTGTCGATGATCGGGACATAGCGGAACCGGAGGATGACGCATCTGCAGGAGTCATGGCTCTTCTCGGTGATATGCACGAAGTTATGGGCCGAACCGAAGAACATGGGACCATTGAGCTCGAAGATGGCTATACGGTCCGAATAGCTGCCCAACTCTGCAGAGAAGAGGGTGTCGTCTGACTGCTTGGTCGTCAGCAGCGGTGCGATCTCGATAGAATCGGACATACGCTTCATGAACAGGATCGTAGAGAGAACGAACCCCACCGGGATGGACACGGTAAGGTCTATGAGGATCGTAAGGAAGAAGGTCGTCAGGAGCACCAGTGATTCGTAGCAGTTGATCCTGAGAGAACTGAAGAAGACATCGAGTTCGCTCATGTTCCAGGCGACGACGATCAGTACCCCTGCGAGGGTAGCCATCGGGATATAGGTGATGATCGGCATGGCGAACAGATATACCAGCAGCAGGAACAGGGCATGCACGATACCGGCGACAGGAGTCCTGCCGCCGTTCTTGATGTTCGCAGCGGTTCGGGCGATCGCACCGGTGGCGGGGATCCCCCCGATCAGCGGCAGGATGACATTCGCAGCCCCCTGAGCGATCAGCTCCATGTTCGACCGGTGCTTACCGCCGATCATCCCGTCTGAGACCACAGCAGAGAGCAGTGATTCCAGAGCCCCGAGGATGGCGATACTCACCGCGGGGACGAACAGGACACGAACGCTGTCCAGACTCAGATCCATATGCTGCAGCTGGGGCATCGCAAAACTGATAGTCCCGTACCGGGTATGGATCGTATCTACCGGCAGTCTGAAGAACCACACGGCAGCTGAGGTGAGTACGATCGCCGCGAACGTCCAGGGGACTTTGGGAGCGACCGCCGGCATGAAGACGATCATGAGGATCGTGAACAGACCGATCAGCAGCGCATAGAGATTCACATCAGAGAGGTGGGCAGCATAGGCTCCCCATTTTCCCAGAAAGTCTCCGGGAAGATGTTCGATGTTCATCCCGAACAGATCATTGATCTGTGTGGTGAAAATGATCACGGCGATCGCTGTGGTGAAACCGATGATCAGGGTCTGAGGGATATACTTGAGCAGGGATCCCATCTTCAGCAGACCGAACACGATGAGCATGACACCCGCCATGAACGTCGCTGTGAGCAGCCCCTCGAAGCCATGGGTGGCAATGATCGAATAGATGATGACGATGAACGCCCCGGTAGGACCGCCGATCTGCACCCTGCTCCCACCGAAGAGGGAGATGATGAGCCCCCCGACGATAGCGGTGATGATACCCTTCTCGGGACTTACCCCGGAAGCGATAGCGAAGGCTATGGCAAGCGGGAGTGCTATGATACCGACAATGATCCCTGCTGAGAGATCTCTGAGCAGCTGCTTGCGGGGGATCCCCTGCAGTACCATCGTGAAAAGCTTAGGAACGAACTCATTGGTAGACATGGTTGTACGCACTCCCTGATGTGGAGGATTCAGTCGCAGGAGCACACAAGATGCACTGCATCTACGGCGAACATACCATGCATCCTTGCAGAGAAAATTACAAGTAGGCGCCCCCCTGCACCCAGAATATTTCTGCACAATGATTGAGGGAGTATCCCGGGAGAGTGTACCGGTACAGCTTCAGAGCATATCCAGACGATCCCCAGCACCGAAAGCCGCTGCGAAGTAGCCCCGAGAGGGGGCTCTCTTATTGAAAAATCAGTGATTCTTCGGTACCATGAAAGCAGACAGGCAGGGACTGCCCTTGGTTCATCCCTCTGCAGATCCTGTCACACACATGCAGATAGAGTACATACTCATTTGCTTCAACAAGGATGAAATGATGAACAGGCTCATTGAACTGGCACTGGCAGAAGACCTCGCAGACATCGGGGATGTGACTTCACAGGCGATCTTCTCAGACGAAGAGAATACCTTCTATCTGTATGCAAAGGACTCAGGGGTGCTCTGCGGCAGCGCGATATGGAACGAGGTGTTTTCTGCGGTCGATCCCGATGTCAGGATCGAATGGTCCTTCTCTGATGGACAGCAGATTCCCCATGGAGCACTCATCGCAGTCTGTACCGGCAAGGTCCTGTCCATCCTGACTGCAGAACGTACAGCGATCAACTTCCTCTCACATCTCTCGGCGATCGCGACCAGGGCATACCAGTATACGATCGAAGCAACCGATACAAAAGCAGTGATCCTGGATACGAGAAAGACCCTCCCCGGATACAGGGAACTGGCAAAGTACGCAGTGACCTGCGGTGGGGCACAGAACCACAGACAGGGACTGTACGACATGGTCATGATCAAAGACAACCATGCCGATGCAGCCGGCGGCATCACTTCAGCAGTCACCCGGGTACGCAGCAGATGGGAGGACCGATTCCCCATCGAAGTCGAGACCCGTGACCTTGAAGAAGTGCGGGAAGCACTCAGCTGCGGTGTGAACCGGATCATGCTTGATAATATGAGCTGCGACATGATGCGCCAGGCAGTCGGGATCATCGGCGGCAGAGCCGAAGTGGAAGCTTCAGGTAATATGAGTCTTGGGCGGATCAGAGAAGTTGCCGGAACGGGAGTCGATTTCATCTCCGTCGGGGATATCACCCACTCGGTCAGAGCATTCGACTTCTCCCTGAAACAGACCCCTCCCCAATAAAGGAATACCCCATATGAGTGATGAGCAGGCTTTGCTACGTGAGATTCTGGAACTCAAGAAGTACTTCGGGAAACGGCTGCTGATTCCAGCCCACCACTACCAGCGGTCAGAGATCGTCGAGGTTGCGGACCTCGTAGGAGATTCCTACAAGCTGGCGGTAGATTCTGGGAAGTCTGATGCTGACTATATCGTCTTCTGCGGTGTGAGATTCATGGCAGAAGGAGCTTCAGTGCTTGCACAGGAGTATCAGCGCGTCCTGCTTCCCGAAACGACCGCGGTATGCCCCATGGCGGAGATGATCACCTATGAGAAAGCGGATCGGGCTCTCTCATTGATCAGAGAGACCTGTGATCGAGCAGTCGTTCCGGTGGTCTATATGAACGCACATGCTGACATGAAGGCCTTCTGCGGAGAATACGGAGGAGCGGTCTGTACCAGCTCCAATGCCCGAAAGATCCTTGACCACTACTTCGCACAGGGAAAATCGGTCTTCTTCTTTCCCGATCAGTATCTGGGGATCAACACCGGGATCCAGATGGGCCTGCACACACATGAGATGAAGAAGATGACCAGAGATTTCAGGATCGTCCCGGTCTTTCACGATGACACCTCCACCCATGAGGCGGCAAGGATCTATGTATGGGACGGATTCTGTCCGGTACACCAGCGATTCTCCCTCACCCAGATCGAAGCTCTGCGTGAGGAGTATCCCGATATCACCATCATCGTTCACCCTGAAGTCCATTCATCGGTAGCAGCGGCTGCTGACCTGACCGGTTCTACCGAGCAGATCTTCGCCGCAGTACGTGGCGGGGCACCCGGGACCGTCTGGGGCATTGGGACCGAATACAACTTCGTCCACCGGATCGCTCTCGAGGGTGCACGATGGAACAAGATCGTGATCCCGCTGGAGAGGAACCTCTGCCCGAACATGGATAAGACCACCGTCTCATCCCTGCTCGATACCCTGAGAGAACTCAAACGTATCGATCTTGACCGGAATCTCACTTCTGCCAGAGAGATCACCGTCGACCATACGATCGGAAAAGATGCCGCAGCGGCGCTGCTGAAGATGATCGAGATCGTTGAAGGAGCTTGAGGACATGCAGGAGATCTATGACGTACTGATCATCGGGACCGGTATCGCCGGACTCACCACAGCCATACGGCTGCATGAAGCCGGGATAAGACTGCTGATCGTCTCCAAGGAGTCAGACCCGATCGAGACGAATACCCGATATGCTCAAGGGGGCATCATCGCCTGGAAACAGGGAGATCCACCGGCATCACTGGCTGCTGACATCTATGAGGCAGGTCAGCATTACAACAGCACGGATGCAGTACAGACGCTCTCCCAGGACGGCCCCGGCCTGGTCTTCGATTTCCTCATCGAGCATATCGGGACGCAGTTCAGTACTGATGAGCAGGGACATATCGATTATACCGAGGAGGCTGCTCACTCTGACAGGAGGATCATCCACTTCGAGGATCATACCGGAGAACAGATCGAACAGGCACTGTATGCCTATGCACAGAAGATCGGTGTGCCCATACTTGCTGACCATACTGCCATCGACCTGATCACGAACAATCATCACTCGAACGATACACAGGAACTGTACAGACAGCGCGAAGTCTTCGGTGCCTATATCCTGGAGAACACCACAGGCGAAGTCAAACGCTGCTGTGCCCATCATGTGGTACTTGCCACAGGCGGTGTGGGGAACCTCTACCAGCATACGACCAACCCCACCGGTGCTACCGGCGACGGCATCAGCATGGCCTATCATGCTGGAGCCGATATCATCAACACCGAGTTCGTGCAGTTCCATCCCACCTCCCTCTTCCATAAAGATATCAAACGGTTCCTGATCTCTGAATCCCTGCGTGGTGAAGGTGCCAGACTGACCGATCTTCAGGGCAATGAGTTCATGAGCAGATACTCGCCGCTGGGAGATCTTGCCCCCCGTGATGTGGTAGCCCGCAGCATCTATGATCAGATGAGTCGGGATGGTACCGAATATGTCCTGCTCAATCTTGCGGATCACTATCAGGGCAGCCAACCGATCACCACACGGTTCTCTCAGATCTCCGGAGTCTGCAAGAGGGGCGGCATAGACATCACGCGGGAACCCATCCCGGTCGTCCCTGCAGCTCACTACTTCTGCGGGGGGATCAAGGTAGATACCTGTGCAAGGACTTCTCTGAAGAATCTCTATGCGGTGGGCGAAGTCAGCTGCACAGGACTGCACGGTGCGAACAGACTGGCATCAACCTCTCTGCTCGAGGGACTGCTGTGGGGCTGGAATGCAGCCGGGAACATCATGGGTGCGATGTGTGAGCAGCCGTTGACCGAAACCTCTGCAGCCGAGCTCAAACGGGTGAAGCTTGAACGATTCGCTCATATCCCTGAATGGGATACCCCGAAGGATCAGGAGACCTTCGATCCCCTGCTGCTCAAACAGGACTGGAAAGCGATCCAGCTTACCATGTGGAACTATGCAGGGATCATCAGGACAAAGAAGGGACTCGATCGAGCACAGGCTGACCTCGGGTACTATGCCCATAGGATACTCAAGTTCTATCGCGAAGCCCAGCTGACCAGAGATATCATCGAACTGAGAAACGGTATCACCACTGCCAGGATCATCGTCGGTGCCGCACTGCACAATACCGTATCTACCGGATGCCACTATCGGATCTGACAGGATCGGCAGCTGTTGCACAGAAACTGAGGGTACCGTGATGAGAAATCGGTAAAATAACGCTGAAGACCTGCACAAGCCGGTGTACGTATGCTATATTCAACGCATGTTCATCGATATCTCAGCACAGATCGGGGCATTGACCCCTGCAGAACAGAACAGACTCTTCAAGAAGATCGCTACATTCCTCTCGGTCAGAGAGCTCAATGCAGTGATGGAAGACGTTGCGCAGGGGATACCGCTGCTGCGTTCACACCAGAGACTTGGTATATTCCACCGCTACACAGCCGATATCCTCCGGTGCCTGGAAGCGACCGGTGAAGCGCACTCCTCGTCAATATGACCTATATATATTAAGGTGATTACTATACGAGATGGTGCAGTTATGATATATTGAGGGTTTATTACATTGAAACATCCGTCAGGAGGATCCAAGTGAAACGAATATCACGAGTTCTTATCTTGCTCATGATCAGCACCCTGCTCATCATGACCGTCGTATCCTGTAAGTCTACCGAACCATCGGTACAGCAGAGTGTCGCTGAACAGCCGGTCACAGAAGCTGCCACTGAAACACCTTCAGAGACTGTCCCTGCCGTGAAGCCTGAACCTGCAGAGACTCCCGCACCCGTCGTACCGGCAGAACCCGAAGCTCCGGCAGCTGTCAAGCCAGAGGCTGTAGCCCCTGCCGTTGCTGATAAGCCGCAGCAGCCTGTCGAGACAGATTTTCATCTCTATGTACTGCATACCAACGACACTCACGGTCGAGTGCTCGAAGGAGCCTATGACGGTATGGGATTCGCCAAGATCTCAACGATCGCCGGTATGTACCGTGAACAGGCTGATAACGTCCTGCTGCTTGATGCCGGGGATGCGATGCATGGGACGACCCTTGCCACCCTCGTCCAGGGCGAGAGTATCGCACAGGTGATGAACACGGTGGGCTATGATGCCATGGCTGCAGGGAATCATGATTTCAACTACGGGTATGAACGTCTGATCGAACTCAACGAGATGACAGATTTCCCCATCCTCTCTGCCAACACCTACGATGCCGAAGGATCCAGGATCCTCCCTCCCTATACCATATTCACCTACAATGATGTGAAGGTCGCTGTCTTTGGTATCACTACCAGTGAGAGCTACTATAAAGTCCATCCGAAACATATCGAAGGACTCACCTTCGCCGATTCTGTCCAGACCAGTCAGGAGATGGTTGATACCCTCTCATCAGAAGCGGATGTCATCATCGCGCTCGTTCACCTCGGGGTCGATGAAGCAAGTACCGATACCAGCATCAGGATCGCGGAGCAGGTCTCAGGCATCGATCTGATCGTTGACGGTCACAGCCACACGACCCTCCCTGAAGGTCTGCTGGTCAATGACACACTGATCGTGCAGGCAGGCAGCTATGATAAGAGCCTCGGTGCGGTCGATATCCATATCGTCGATAGACAGGTCGCCGGGATCACTGCCCAGCTCTATTCGAAAGAACAGGTAGCAGAACGGGAGATCGCCGATGATCCTGCTGTCCTCGCAGTGGTCGAGGACCTGATCATCGAACAGGATAAGATCACCAACGAAGTGGTCGCTTTCACCAATGAAGTGCTTGATGGTGAACGGGAACAGGTAAGGACCCGCCCCACGAACCTTGCAAGGATCATTACCAGTGCGATGGTAGAGGCTACCGGTGCCGACTGTGCGATCACCAACGGCGGCGGTATCAGGGCATCCATCCAGCCCGGAGAGGTCACCATGGGTGAGATCATCTCTGTCCTTCCCTTCAACAACACCTGTGTTGTCGTGAATGTCACAGGTGAAGAACTGTATCAGGCAGTGGAACATGGTTTGAGCCAGGCTCCGGAACCTAACGGTGCCTACAGCCAGCTCGGCAATCTTGTTGCCATCTACAATATCTACAACGAACCGGGCAACAGAGTCTACAAACTCAAGATCAACGGTGAGACGGTAGATAAGGATGCCACCTACAGTGTCGCTACCAATGACTTCATGGCAGCCGGCGGAGACGGGTACACCATGTTCGCAGGCAAGCCCCTCCAGGCTGAAGTGGGAACTCTTGACGGAGTGCTCATCGACTACATGAAGACCTACTACCCGATTCCCTAGATTCGATATCGGACATACGAAGACCATAAGCAGCTGCCGTAACGGCAGCTGCTTTCATATACAGCAGCTATCGCGGGCGAATCGTGTTCGTTCTGCTCTTTGGAGCCATATATGGGTTCAGATCTCTATGCAGCATTGACATTCATCCTGGTGACGACCTTCAGTCCCGGTCCGAACACCCTCTCGAGTGCAACCATGGGGCTGATCTACGGATACTGCAGGTCCCTTCCCTATCGTGCAGGGATCGGCACAGGGTTCTTCGTGATGATGCTCTTCTGTGCTCACATCTCAGAACTGCTGCTGCAGCGCTTCTCAGCCCTGCAGCCGTACCTTTCGGTCATCGGTGCCGCCTATATCGTCTATCTCGCGCTCATGACCCTCAGGGCTGACCTTCGCATCACCAGATCAGATCAGATGCCGCTGCGATTCAAGCACGGCATGGTCCTGCAGTTGGTCAATGTCAAAGTGATCATCTACGGGGTCATGCTCTACAGTACCTTCTTCCAAGACATGTCTGTGCCCTCTGTCCAAGCCTATGGGACCGCAGCGGGGCTTGCCCTGTGCTCGTTTTCCGCCATCTCACTCTGGGCTGCCTTCGGGGCAGTGATCAACCGCCACATGCACCACCGGAAGCTGCGCGTGCTGATACGGGTCATCCTCTTCTGCCTGCTCATGGCTGTCGCCCTGCAGCTCCTGCCTCTCTCCTGAGACCTCTCTCCTGCGTTCCGGTCGCTGTGATCGTTGTCTTTCTCAGGGGAAATGACTATCTTATCAGGGACGGAGGTCAATCATGAGTAAAACTATCATTCTTTCGATCCTGTTCATTTCGGCCCTTGCAGCCTTTCCGCTGGCAGCACGGGGTTCCGCAGAATCACCGACAGCACCCCCACAGAGAGATATACCTCGAAGTACACCTCTGGAATCATACTCCAGAGCTGATGATGCGATCCTGAAGGATCAGCTCACAGATCTCCAGTACTGCGTCACGCAGGAGAACGCTACTGAAGCACCCTTCGCAAATGACTACTGGGATCATAAGGAGGCAGGTATCTATGTGGATGTCGTATCCGGTGAACCGCTGTTCAGTTCGACCGACAAGTTCGATTCAGGTACCGGCTGGCCGAGTTTCACCAGGGCCCTGCATCAGGACAGCGTCCGTGAGATCACCGACAGGTCGTTGGGAATGACCAGAACAGAAGTCAGGAGCACCGGGGGAGACAGTCATCTCGGACATCTGTTCTCTGATGGACCTGCTCCGGGAGGACTGCGATACTGCATCAACTCAGCAGCCCTACGGTTCATCCCGGTGCAGGAGCTGGAGAACGAAGGCTACGCTGAATATCTCACGTTGTTCGAATAAGGAGACACCGTGTTCAGGGTCTTTCGATGAACGATAGATGCCGAGGTTGTGGTCACTGCTGCCGAGGGTCCCGTACCGAAGAGAATTCCCTGCTCATCACAGGGGACTGTTCAGGATATGAACATGGCCCGACGCACGTGTTCCCTGCAGGTTCATTCAGCTTACTGCTGCGTATCGTGGCTATCTGATCGTACAGGGTCCTGCAGTATCCTCAGGGATCCCGACCCCAACAGATCCTGAACCTGAAGGCGTAAGCTGGTACATGACAGTCATCCTCTCGTATGACGATCCATCTACTTCGGGCATCTTGTCTTCAGGTGAGCAGGTCACAGGCACAAGATCGAAGGTGTGAATGGGTTTGGTAGTATCTGGAATATGTCGTATGCTTAGTCGCGGTTCGTATCGATGATGGAATCTCTGAAGACGATATGCCCATTGATACTGATCCGCATATTGACCTCTTTACGATTCTGAATTCGCTCGTTGATCCGTTTCAAGGCGATCTCCACGAGTTTCTCATAGTTGAAATCGATACTCGAGAGGGTCGGATGGGACAACTCGCAGACAGAGGTGTTCCTGCTGCCGAGAACCATGATCTCCTCAGGAGATCTGATCCCTGCCCGCTGTAGTTCATTGAGCGCCACGACCCCCATGTGGTCATTCGCGCTGATGATGACATCAGGCCTGTTTCCCTCTTTCAGCCATGCTTCCACGGCTTCCTGGTATTTCCCCATGGTCCAGGCGGTCACATCGAGTCTGTCCAGGATGATATCATCCCCATCATACTGTGCCACTGCCTGCTTGACTCCCAGCCAACGTCTCTTTGCCGCATCGAAGGGTTTCGGATTATCCATATAGGTGATATGCCTGCAGCCCCTTTCAATGAGCTCCTGGGTTGCAAGGAAGTAGGTCCTGATATAATCGATCCCGACGACATCCACCAGGTCTTCGATCGTTGCGGGCATCAGTGCTACGACGGGGATGTCCCGGCTCTGTGCCAATCGGATCAACTCGACATCGATCAGGTTCACGATGATCAGTCCATCGATCTTCTTGAGCATCTCAAGATACTGAGCCCTGCTTTGCAGATCGGTATAACTGACATAGCTGGAGACAGGATGCCAGCCGAACTCATCAGCAAGATCATGTACCGCTGTCAGGATATTCCCGAAGAGGATGTGCAACTGGTCTTTCGGGGTAGTCCCCTCACCGTTATCGATGACCACACCGATCAGGCCGTGAGAGGTTATCTCTTGTTTCTGAGAATTGACGACGAAGGCTCCCTTACTCGGTATGATCTCAACAAGGCCTTTCTCCTGAAGGATGTTGATAGCCCCTTTCCCGGTCTCATGACTGACATCATACTGCCTGCCCAACGCCCTCATGGAAGGGAGTCTCTGCCCTACCTGCAACTCACCACTGGTGATCTGTATTTCGAGTTGTTCAGCGATCTGCTGCTGCAATGTCAGTTTCGATTTTTTCTCAAGACCATTCATATTGATTCCTTACGTAAACTTACGTCTATCCTACTCAAAAAGGAGCACATACGTCAATTCCCAAACAGGAAGAATGTAAGAAGTAGTGAGGAGCTGTCTTTCAACAGCTCCCCACAAAAAGCATATCTAGAACAACATTATCCCTTAACGGCTCCAAAAGCCAAACCCTTCACAAGATATTTCTGGAAGAAGATGATCACGATGATGATCGGGATGGTGATCGATACAGACGCTGCTGCTGCGATCGCGCGGTATGCTGCATCCTCACCACTGGTGTACGATGCGATAGCTACCGGTAGTGTCCAATTTGCCTGGGTCAGGATCTTCGGCATGAGGAACTCATTGTAGGCCAACAGCAGGGTGAACAAGCTGGTGGTGATGATTCCCGGCCATGCGATCGGGATGATGACCTTGAAGAACGATTCGAGTCTTCCCGCTCCGTCGATCATGGCTGCCTCTTCGATCTCCTTGGGGATATCCATGAAGAAGGAACGAAGCATCCAGATGGTGAACGGCTGATTGATAGCGACCATGACGATGATCAACAGGATCCGTGTGTCATACAGATGAGTCATCTGTGCGATGAAGTAGTACGGCAGACTGAAAGCCATTCTCGGCAGTGCCCGAAAACCAAGGGCTGCGATCAGGATAATGACCCCCCAGATCTTTGAGTATCTTGCCAGGGCATATCCACCGACACATCCGATGGAGATCGAGACGACCAGGGTGCCGACGGTGACGACCAGTGAGTTGAGAAAGTAGTCATAGAACTTCGACATCTGAGCTACCTGCGGCAGCACGAACAGCAAGACGAGGAACAGGCCGACGGCGATCATGTTCGTCACGGGCTTTGAAAGCCATTGCAGCCTGACTGAGAGGACCGCGAATACCACGATCACGATCATGAGCACGAGCATCGCTATGGCATAGGGAACAAATGCTGATCCTTCCATGTAGAGCCACAGTTCCTCATAGTTCATCATCGTAGGCGTGAAACCAAACAGTTTCGGTTTGGGGTTGTTCGCTTCGATCGGATACTTGATAGAAGTGAGCAGGCTCCAGACGAACGGCATCACACTATAGACAACAAGGAGTATGAGAGCCAGATAGATCAATACTCTTCCGATTGGATTCTTTACTTTTTCCATTACCTACTCTCCATCTGCTGTTTGTAGGTGATTCTCAAGAACGGTATGAGAACTATGAAGATTCCGAAGACGGTCAGGATCGACATGGCGTTCGCCTTACCCAACCTGCTGAACATGACTGCAACCTTGTAGTTGTAGTACATGACCGTATCTGCCCGGAAGAGCGGATTCTGCTTCGTGATTACAAGAACCTGGTCGAGGACTCGATAGGCGTCCATGACACCCATGAGACTGATGAACAGGAAGAGACTTCTCAGGTGAGGGAGGATGATGTGCCAGAGTTTCTGGAACGCATTCGCTCCGTCCACCGTAGCCGCTTCCATGAGCTGTTTCGGCAATGTCTGCAGTCCTGCGAACAGGGTGATCATGGCGAACGGGGTCGTCTGCCAGATCCCCTGACCTATGATCAGCATTCTGACCGTGGTGGTCGTCATGGTGAAGTCATAGTCGAAGAGTGCCCTCAAGAGGTACCAGTAGAGTCCTGAACGGTCGAACATGGTCCTGAACATCAACGAACCGACCACCGGTGTGATGATGTGCGGGATCAAGGCCGCCGCGATGAAGAATCCCCTGAAAGCTGTGACCTGGTCGAGCAGCATCGCTATGCCAAAGCCCAGCACCAGCGAAGCAGGTACCACAGTCACGATATAGATGAACGTGAAGTTGAATGATGCCCAGAAATCAGGATCGGTGAGCATCTCCGTATAGTTCTGAAGTCCCACGTACTGTGGTGACTCAAGGTTAGAATAGGTAACGAAGTGGAACCCCAGGAACACTGCGGTCATCAACGGGATCACCATCAAGAGGACCATGATGATCACTGAGGGACTCACGAAACCGAAGAACGTCTTGTCATTCATAGTTTAACACCTTAGTTTTCTTGAAAAATGAGCCTGATTCATAGTATATCAGAATCAGGCTCATATTACATCACAATCGATTTCTGCTTACGGGATCCTAGAGGTAGCCCTGTTTGGTTGCCTCTTCTACGTAGAGGTCAGCAGCCATATCAAGGACTTCTTTTACCGTATATTCGTCACCTGCGACCTTTGAGAGCAGGTTGTCGATCGCTGCGGTAGCAAGTCTGACTGCAGGGTTCGCACCGTAGTTTCCGGCACCATTCGCTACCGTCGCCTGAGCGGCTGCAAGGTATCTACCACCAGCACCGGCTTCTGCGACAGCTCCTCTGGTTACCATCCCCTCTTCTGCTGCGCCCATCTGGCTTTCAAGGTCTGCTGCTTCCATGATGACCTGGAAGATCAGTTCCGGGTCTACATCGATGTTCGCAGGGATCACATAGAAGTCTGCTGCTGCAGGTCCTGCATGTGGTCCACCCTTTACGACACGTGGAGCCGGAGCGAATCCGATCTTGCCAACGAGAAGTGACTTCGTCGGATCATCCATGTTCGCAGCTCGTGAAGTCCAGGTGGTACATGAAGCGAGGGTCCCTGTCTCCATACCGATCTCAGAATCATCGATCGACCAGGTAAGCCCCTTCTCGCCCATGGTCGCACGATATACTTCGAGTATCTTGTTGACAGCCTTCACACCGATCTCATTGTTGAATGCAGGTGTGTTGTCATCGTTGAGCCATTTTCCACCATATCCTATGAGGAAGTTATGGAACTCGATCCTCCAAGCCCAACCAGCATGCAGGTTGATCGTGAAAGGAAGGTCGATGCTCTCTTCAGCTTTCAGTACCTGTGCCGTAGCGATCACATCATCATAGGTCTCTGGGACTTCAAGTCCGTATTTCTCGAACAGGTCCATGTTGTAGAAATAGTTCATGGAGTTTGAGATGATAGGGATACCATAGGTCTTTCCCTCGAATGAACCGAGTCCGTACAGTGCATCTGAGATATCACCGAGGTCATACTTATCAGCATACTTGGCGATAAGATCATCAAGGGGCATCAGCCAGCCTTCAGCAGCCATTTCCAATACGAACCCATCATCACCATGTACGATCTCATAAGGAGATGTACCGGATCCTGATAGTGCGAGTCGAACCTGTTCCTTTGCGGAACCTGAATCGAACATCTGTACATTGACAGTCAAGTTCTTGACTGAGTTACTCTTCTCGAGTTCTCCAGCATAGAACTCTGTGATCGGATATCTCCAGCCGATCATGTCGATCGTTGTCTTCTGTGCCGGTGCGGTGATCGCGCTTTCTTCTGCAGGTGCAGCTGCTTCCTGCTGTCCACCAGCGAATAGTGCAATCGGAGCCACCAGACAGACCATAATCATAAATGCTAATAGTTTCTTGTTCATGTTTCCCCCTTTTGAAAACTGACAGCGTAGTCATTACGTACATTAACCATACCACGGTCGTAAGCTTACGTCAAATATAAATTTGTTTTTTTCACTCAGGCAGTACGTATTCACATCTGGCGATGGCCAGTGACATAAAGAATCATAGGATCGACGCTTCGGGACTTGCTCATCAGCCCCCCGCATGCCGATGTGCAAGATTACATCATACTGGCCTGCAGCAAGGAGATAGACGACTCCTTTAAAACTCTCTATTACTTAGCACTAAGATCTGTGAGGGGAAGCAGAAAAGCATCTGGCAGCCATATGGGATGAAATAATCAGCCACCAGAAGCGATGCTGCTCGTCACGATATTGGTAAAGAAATTCAGAGCCATCTTCAGGAGTCTGCTGTGTACGAGTGTGCCACCTGCCATGACCACAGGCCAACCGGTTCATGCCGTACCCCCCCCTATAGTGAGCAAACTTATGCGAAGCTCATCAAAGGACTTGCTCTGAGGGCCACCGTCCAGGTTTCGGAAGGATCGAAAGAGGTAGCAAAACAGAGAATCCACGTGAACCTGAGAACCGCCGCCAGGGATGTGCGAGACACCTGCTGCCGTACTCACCGAACGTTCTTTCGGGAGAACTGACCTGATTACCGGAGCTGAGTCCTTTATGTTGAATCCACCCTATGACCTAGTAGAACAGTCATGCTTTCTGGTGCATAGGGGTCTTCAACATCTCATCTCAGATGCTTCTATCAGCCGATATCCAGCAGGTGAATCCATCCAGTCACCAGATGCATCTGATGATGCTGCCATCATATATATACCCTTCATATGCTGAGTTATCTCTCTGTGATATGAACTTTTCATCTCAGAAATCGCCAATACCACCTACAGTCATGCGTGATTATCAGAGCAATCTGTAAAGCACCGTAATACTACAGATAGCGAATCCTCACTATGCTCCTCTGTCAGTCAGGCCTTCTTCGGAAGCAATCGAATCAGCATCAAGCCCTACGATAGCTCCTGATCCCTTCCGACAGAACGGGTCCTCGGACAGGTCAGTCGATGCAGGAACGCACATGATGACACAGCCTGATGCGATCGTACTGGTCACCTCGGAGAAGACGTTCCCTTCAGGAAGCGTATCGCTGTTCACTTCTTGAGGGTCTGTCAGGATTCAGTCAGTGCACGCATGAAGGTCCAACTGCGCTTCCAGTCTGTGCAGATCAGATCCTGACTTCTCTCACACTGCCAGACTGTAACATCCTCATTCTCAACCGACGAATCATCCTTACAGGATCCACATGCTATCATGGTCGTATCCTTACGTCATGTTTATATGTGTGATCATATAGCACCATAGAACCATAATTCAGGCTGTTTTCCATACATTCATCTTACATGTGTAAGTCTGTGTAATGCTAACAGTAAGGCGATTGTAAGTTTTCAATTGTGTTTTCTCAGTTTATGCAGTATACTGCTTCCACATAAGATAAGCATAAGGAGATAGTCTGATGGGAAGATATCAGAAAGCCAAAGAGGTTGTACGGGCCTATTTCGATGAGATGGACACAGCGACTCCTGAGACAGTCACTGCAATCATCGCTGAGCATACCACAGCTGATTATAACTGGAAGGGAGTCTATCCTTTCAGGGAACAGACCAGTGCCGCAGCGGTTGCAGAAGTCTTCTGGAGACCGTTCCTCACTGGAGTGAAACACGTACAACGCCGACAAGATATCTTCATCGGCGGGGACAATGAGATCTCCGAGGGCATCTGGGTCATGAGCATGGGGCACTTCATGGGGCTCTTCGACGAAGAGTGGCTGGGGATCAGGCCTACCGGTAAGATGGTCAGTCTCCGATATGCAGAATTCTGCAAGGTCGAGGATGGGAAGATCGCAGAGACAGGACTGTTCCTTGATCTGATCGGTTTCATGGATCAGGCAGGGGTCTACCCTCTTCCCCCTTCGACCGGACACTACTTCATCTATCCGGGACCAAAAGACCATAATGGACTGCTCTTCGAAGATGCACCGGCCCTGGAGGCTGTGAAGACTCTGGATCTTGTGAACAAGATGGTCCAGGATCTCTCCGATCTCAATGACAGCGGAGCTGAGGGATGTCCTCCCGAAGTACTTGAGAAGGCATGGGCACAGGATATGATCTGGTATGGACCGGCGGGTATCGGTGCAAGCTATACCATCCCCCGGTACCAGATGCAGCATCAGCTGCCATTCCGTAACAATCTCGCTGGTAAGAAGTTCAATGGACATGTTTGCCGTTTCGCAGAAGGGAGTTTTGCCTGCTTCTTCGGATGGCCGAACCTGACGAACAAACCGCTCGGAGGGTTCTTAGGCCTTCCAGGGGGCGGAGATATAGCTGCTGACATGCAGGTAGTCGATGTCTACTACCGGATCGATGATAAGCTCTCAGAGAACTGGGTTCTCATCGATATCCCATGGTGGCTCAAACAGCAGGGACTCGATCTGTTCGAGAGGACAGCATCCATCTATAACCCGAAACTATCACACTAGTACAGATAGCCCCTTGTGGCTGTGATGCCCCCAATGATCATGAGTCCCATGAGCATTGGGGGCTATTCTTGCGCACTGAAGCGTGCAGAGACTCTGACAGCATAGCCGGTCTCTGCAGGATGAAGACACCACCTGCCGGGTGGACAGAATCAGTCGTGTCGGAGTGAACAGCGGAATCTGGGATCCATCCCTGTCCCATAATTTTTTGTGCCTCATAAAGACTATGAATGGGTCATTATGAGGCACAAAGCTCCTGTCTGATATCCGATACAGGAAGCAGCTGAGAAAGCTCAGCATATTGTGCTGGAGTTTAGCTCACGTGCTCAAGTTTCCGGAATTGTCTCTGCAGTCATCTCTCGATACACCGCGGCAACCAATCAAGGTGGGGCTATTGTTACAATTCCGTTTTGTTACCTGGGAGAATTTGACGAGGTTTCAGGGAAAGATCTCAATGACAATGACATTCTGCTGAGAGCGTTGACCGACATGGTTGTCGGTAGTAGTATGTAAGAGGGTCACAGAGATCGGTAGAGGCTTTTGCCCAGACCGAGGAAGGGGAAGCGGGTTGAGTTCGCTCTTGCCGAGTACCACTCCTGTGGCCATATTGATACACGCACCCTGCAGGGTGCGTGTATCAATATGGCGCATATCCGGAGCACGTGAATCCATTCTGAGACCATCCTTACAACTGAGGATCTACGTTAGGAGGTGGAACTGTTTGGTGGCACAGTCCCGATCCCTATTGTCCACCAGATGGCTAAGGAGGACTGGTTTCCAACGTCCTGATTGATCCTGACTGTTGAGAACGATGGAGAACAGGCTACTTTGGTTGGAGGTGTAAGGATGAACGAGCTGCTGTCTGATGCGTATGATCAGGGGTTGTATACCGGGAAGTCGATCTCTCTGCCTGCTCGAGCATCTGATGGTAAGTGGTACATCCACCACCTCGCATTTCTCGGTGCAGTACCCCCGAAGATTAAACTGTAACTTTCCAAACTTAGGGCTCCCTATCCGGGAGCTTTGATCATATAAACTGTAGTTCCCGGGTAGATTTTCTAATTACACATGAATTGCCTTGGTACGTAGGATAGTCTTTGGGGACTTGAATTTGAATTTCTTATAGATGTCATTCACCTTCTTTACAGCTTCTTGGGGTATGATGTCGTTGTCAAAGACTTTGCATTTTTGATTCCTCAACTGGAGGAACGCACTTGTTGGGTTGAATGCTGTATCTTTCAGATCATCTTGAATCATCTTCACGATGACAGAGGATATGAAGGTCAGTAACAGATGTCCCCTGAAAGTCTCTTCGGTATGAACTCGTGGAGGAAGCATGTTCGTATAGTTCTTCC
>JAIPFY010000076.1 GCA_021736385.1 Spirochaetia bacterium
AGCTACAACTTGAGGATACGGGCTACCCACTACAACGGACTGGACCATCCGATCGAACAGTCGATCGCCATCGAAGTGAGCAAACACTTCTATCAGCAGTGGTACTTCCTCCTCTCCCTGCTGGTATTCACCGCAGCTCTGGTCTTCCTGATCTTCAAGCTCAGGGTACGGGCTCTGCATGCGAAGAATGCGGAGCTACGCAGGTACTCGGTCTACATCCAGGAGGCCCGGGAGAAGAAGGGCAAGACCATAGCACGGGAGATCCATGATCAGCTCGGTCAGATCCTCACACTGCTCAAGTTCGACATGTACAGGATACGGAAGCAGCTCAAACAGGAGCAGCTCGCATCAGAGCAGCTGATGGGACAGACCGATACGGTCCTCGAGACCATCGATGCTGCACTGGACTCGGTCAAGACGATCTCCACGAGACTGCGCCCCAGTGCGCTTGACAGCCTGAGCCTCTCTGAGGCTCTGCAGTGGCAGGCGATGGAGTTCCAGCGCAGGACCTCCATACAGGTGACCCTCGAGATCGCCAAGGAGAGCCATCAGATCAGCGAAGAGATCTCCCTCACCCTCTTCCGGGTGCTGCAGGAGATGCTGACGAACATCATCAGACATGCGAAGGCCACTGAGGTAGCCATAACCTTTCATGAGAATGACACCAGCTACTACCTCCAGGTCGCCGACAACGGCGTGGGGTGCACCGCAAAGGAGATCAGATCCAAGACCTCCTTCGGTATGATCAGCATCCGTGAGCGCTGTGAAGCCCTCGGCGGGACCATGAGGATCAACTCCCCGGCCATGGGAGGGAAAACTGCCATACAGGAGCGTCAGCGCGACGGGCTCTGGTCGACCGGGACCAGGATCGAACTGCTCATCCCGATCCCGCCTGCTGTGAAGGAGAACAACAGATGAAGATACTGATCGCTGATGATCACCCGTTGATCAGGACCGGGCTCAGGCAGATCCTGTCGGACAGCATCGCCATACAGACAGTCTATGAGGCAGGCGACGGCCATTCTGCGATGAAGGAGCTTGCAGCCCATCCCGATATAGACGTGCTGGTGCTGGACATCTCCATGCCCGACAAGGACGGTATGGAGGTCCTCAAGGATGTGAAGGCACGGTATCCGGAGGTCGCGGTCCTGATGCTGAGCATCCAGCCTGAGACGCAGTATGCTCTGAGAGCTCTGCGCTTCGGAGCTTCGGGATGTCTGAACAAGGCCTCTGCACCCGAGGAGCTCGTCGATGCGATCACCCAGGTGCAGCGGGGCGGCCGGTACATCAACGATGAGGTGAGCGAACTGCTGCTGCAGAACCTGCAGCAGAAGCAGCAGGACCTGCCCCACCTGCAGCTCTCCGAGCGGGAGTACCAGGTGATGGTGATGCTTGCCTCCGGGGTTTCGATCTCCGATATCTCATCGAAGCTCTTTCTCAGCGTCAAGACCATCAGCACCTACCGTGCCCGACTGCTTGCCAAGATGAACATGAAGAACAACTACCAGCTCACCTGTTATGCGATGGGTCATGACCTGATCAAACCCTTCTCCCGATGACCGGAGCCTTCCGGCTGTAAGGATTTTCCTACAGCCGGTACCATCGCCTTCCTACATACCGCCTCGGACTTCAGCTCCTATAATCATATGCATGATTGAACGCATCGTAACCAGAGTACAGCACCAGAGCATAGCAGACTGCATCACCGTCCTCCAGAGACAGGGTCTCCAGTGGGAAGACGACATCGAAGGGTCAGTGATCATCTATAACAGTATCGACGGGAGCTACAGCGACCCGGTCGCCACCGCTTCCTACAGCGCTCAGGTCATCAAGTGCGTGGCAGTGGATCCCCTGTTCGAGGGCACCGGGCTTGCCCAGAGGATGATCACCCTGCTGATCGAAGAACTCACCGAGCTCGGCCGGGACCGGCTCTTCCTCTTCACCAGAGTGAAGAACCTCCGCACCTTCAGTGAGCTCGGCTTCCATCCTGTGGCCATCGTCGGGGACCTGATCGCACTCCTGGAACAGGACCCCCGCGGGATCTCGTCCTACTGCAGGTCCCTTGCAGCAGAACAGGTCACATCGACCTCATCCGGACCTGCAGCAGCTCTGGTGATGAACTGCAACCCCTTCACCCTCGGTCACCGCAGCATCATAGAGACAGCTGCTGCCATGAGCAGCATCCTCTATATCTTCGTCGTCACCGAGGATGATTCGATCTTCCGTACCGAAGACCGGCTGGAGCTGGTGAAGCTGGGTACCGCTGATCTTGCCAATGTCATAGTCCTCGAAGGCGGGCAGTACATCATCTCACGGAACACCTTCCCCACCTATTTCCTCAAAGAACAGCAGATCGTCGATCATGCCTATGCACAGCTTGATGCGACCATCTTCGCAGAACATATCGCCCCGGCGCTGGGGATCACCAGACGCTATGTCGGAGATGAGCCCTTCTGTCCGGTGACCGATGACTACAACTCCTGCCTGCAGGAGATCTTGCCTGCAGCAGGGATCGAACTGACAGTCATACCGAGACTTGAGCATGAGGGAAAAGAGATCAGTGCATCAGAGGTCCGCAGACTCTTTGGAGCAGCTGATCTGGCCGCGCTCAAGGAGCTGGTCCCTCAGAGTACCTATGATTTCCTCTCCTCTGATGCATCAGCGTATGCACAAAAGGAGATACGCAGACGTTCTAACGCAGGAACAGGGAGTATACAGGATGAGAATCGTTAAGACGGGGACCGCAGGGACCCTCGAATCGAGCGATGTCATGATCACCGTCAGATCCAACGGGACAGACGGGGTTCAGATCGCTCTGCAGAGCATCGTAGAGAAACAGTTCGGTAAGCAGATACGCGCAACGATCGAGGATACCCTGAAGTCGATGAGCATCGATCATGCCTATATCGACGTGAAGGATCAGGGAGCCCTTGACTGTGCGATCACGGCACGGCTGGTCTCTGCAGTCTATCGGGCAGCAGGGATCGAGAAGATCGACTGGGAGGCCCTCTGATGGACAGGACACGACTGAGAAGGAGCATGCTCTACGTACCGGGGAACAACGCCGGGATGATCAGGGATGCCGCGATCTACCACTCCGATTCCATCATGTTCGACCTGGAGGATTCGGTGGCCTACCGGCAGAAGGATGCCGCGAGGATGCTGGTCTTCCAGAATCTGCGGACCCTTGACTTCGAAGGGATCGAGACGGTCGTACGGATCAACGGTCTTGACACCCCCTACGGAAGAGAAGACATCAGAGCCATGGTGAAGGCCCGTCCGGACATCATCAGACTCCCGAAGACCGACTGTGCACAGGATGTTCAGGAAGTCGAGAAGCTCATAGAGATCGAAGAACGGAAGAACGGTATGCCGGTCGGGACCATCGGGATGATGGCTGCGATCGAATCACCCCTGGGGGTGATCAATGCCTACAGCATCGCGACCTCATCAGATCGCCTGATCGGTATCGCGATCGGAGCCGAGGACTATGTGACAGCCATGAAGACCGCACGAAGTGCCTCAGGGGTCGAGATCCTCTATGCCCGCAGTGCCATCGTCACAGCAGCACGTGCTGCAGGGATCTGTGCCTTCGATACGGTCTACTCGGACCTCAACAACGAAGAGGGCTTCGAAGCTGAGGTGCGGCTGATCAAGCAGCTGGGCTTCGACGGCAAGTCGATCATCAGTCCCAGACAGATCAAGCTCGTCCATGATGTCTTCGCCCCTAACGGGAAGGAGATCGCCTTTGCCGAGCGTGTGATCGAAGCGATCGAAGAGGCGAAGGCCAAAGGATCAGGAGTGATCGCGGTGAACGGCAAGATGATCGATAAACCCATCGTCGAGCGGGCGATCAGTACCCTCGAACGCGCTGATGCAGCAGGATTGAGAGACTACTCATCACCTGCAGAAGGAGTACTCCATGCCTGATAATCCTGTGAACCATGAGATCCCGGACGAGATCCTCTCCGCGTTCGATCGGAAGCTGTTCTCCGGTGCCTACAGCAACACCCCACACATCCGCATAGACAAGGGGAACCGGTCCCTGCCCCGTCTGAACAAGATCGTCGATACCATCGAGCAGGTGGTGATCAAGACCGGCCTGTCTGACGGGATGACCATCTCCTTCCACCACCACTTCCGAGGCGGTGACAAGGTCATCAACATGGTCATGGATGTCATCTCCCATATGGGGATCAAGAATCTGACCCTTGCGGCCAGCTCCCTTACCACCGTCCACTCACCGCTGGTGGGACACATCAAGAGCGGTACCATCTCCAGGATCTGCACCTCCGGGATCAGGGGTGAGCTGGCAGATGAGATCTCCGCTGGCCTGATGGACCATCCGATCCTCATCCACTCCCATGGAGGTCGTGCACGGGCGATCGAGACGGGAAAGATCAAGATCGATGTGGCCTTCCTGGGAGTCCCCACCTGTGATGTCTACGGGAATGCCAACGGCTATACCGGAGCTTCTGCCTGCGGGTCACTGGGATACGCCAAGGTAGATGCCCACTTCGCCCGTAAGGTGGTCCTGATCACCGACACCATCGCTGAATACCCCAACACCCCCTTCAGCATCCATCAGGATCAGGTCGATTACATCGTCGTCGTAGATCAGGTCGGTGACCCGAAAGGCATCAGTAGCGGGGCGACCCGACTCACCAAGAATCCCCGGGACATCCTCATCGGATCTCTGGCAGCAAAGGTCATAGCCTGCTCCGGCTACTTCGAAGACGGCTTCTCCCTGCAGACCGGCTCCGGCGGAGCCTCCCTGGTGACCACCAAGTTCCTGCGCGAATACATGGAGCAGCAGAACATCAGGGCGAACTGGGCTCTTGGGGGCATCACCGCACAGATGGTGAAGCTGCACGAAGACGGCCTGATCAAGCGGCTGCTCGATGTACAGAGTTTCGATCAGGAAGCGATCCGATCGATCGGTGAGAACCGTTACCACTCCGAGATCGATGCCTCCTATTATGCCAATCCGCTGAACAAGGGCTGTGCGGTCAACAAGATCAACGTGGTGGTCCTCAGTGCGCTGGAGATCGACACGGAGTTCAACGTCAACGTCCTGACCGGTTCAGACGGAGTCCTCAGAGGCGCATCAGGAGGACACTCCGATACAGCCATCGGATCAGGGCTCTCCATCGTGGTAGCACCGCTGATCAGGGGACGATCGGCCACCGTCGTGGATCAGATCAAGACGGTCATCACCCCCGGGTCCACCATCGATGTGCTGGTCACCGACAGGGGCATCGCCGTCAACCCGAGACGACCTCAGGTAGCAGAACAGCTTCGACGCTGCAAGCTGCCGGTCATCCCCATCAGTGAGTTGAAGGAGAAGGCCCAGAAACTCGCCGGGGTCCCCGAACCCATCATATTCGAGAAGAAGATCGTTGCGGTGGTCGAATACCGCGACGGGACCATCCTCGATGTGGTCAGGCAGGTACAAGCATAGTGCATGACGTCTGAAGGCAGACTGCAAATAGAAAGAACGAGAGAAAAAAGGAGATTACGGTATGAGACATCTGACAAAGTCCATGATGGTCCTGGTGACCATCGTACTGCTGCTGAGTACAGCTACAGCGCTTTTCGCGAACGGCGGGGCAGAGACCACCGCTGAGAACTATCCCAAAGGGAACCTCGATTTCGTCGCACCGGGCGGAGCCGGTGGCGGATGGGACCTGACGATCAGGACCACTGCAAAGATATTGAAAGACACCAACCTGGTATCTGTACCGATGCCGGTACGTAACAACCCCGGTGCCGGTGGATCGGTCCATCTTGCCAGTCTGCAGGAGATGAAGGGTCAGGACAGGACCATCACCGTCTACTCACCCCCTCTGCTGCTCACCAAGCTCGCCGGGACCACAGACCTCGGGTATGAGGATGTGACCCCCCTTGCCGGACTGATCGCTGACTATGCCGCATTCGTCGTGAAAGCGGATTCCCCCTATAAGACCATGGCAGATCTGATGAACGCACTCAAGAGCGACATCAAGAGCGTGAAGATCGGCGGGATCTCATCAGCAGGCTCCATGGATCACCTGCAGTTCCTCATCATGGCGAAAGCCTCAGGGGTGAAGAACCTGAACAAGATCGATTATGTCAGCTTCGATGACTCGGCAGTGGCCATGGTCCTCGGCGGTCATATTGACCTCTTCTCCACAGGATTATCAGAGGTGGCAGGACTCATCGAGAGCGGTGACCTGAGAGCACTCGGACAGACCGCAGATCACCGGGTCGGCACCGGCATCATCGCTGAGATCCCTACCTGTAAGGAACAGGGGATCGATGCGACCTTCATCAACTGGAGAGGGATCTTCGGACCTCCTGAGATGCCCGAGTATGCTGTGACCTACTGGAGAGAGACGATCAAGAAGCTGGTTGCCACCGACGAGTGGGCAGCTGCCAAAGAAATGAATGGATGGGACGATGCCTACATGGATGCCCCTGAATTCACCACCTTCCTGGGCAAAGCGAACGATGACTTCAAATCGATCCTCGAAGAGATCGGTATGCTCCACCAGTAGGAGAGACGATACGAAACGTATGCAGGAGCTGCTCACCGGGCAGCTCCTGCTTCCATAACCATAAGGAGAATAATGATGGGTAACAGATCATTTGCCGCATCTGATGCGCAGAAGACCTCCCTGATCACCGCGGTGGTATGCATGCTGCTGGGGCTGGCATTCGTCATCATGACCGCTGCCCTGCCTCAAGCCGCTGTAGGTATGCCAAACGCCCCCAAGATCTTCCCGTTCGCTCTGGGAGCGACACTCATACTCCTCGGAGCGGGACTACTCGTGCAGCAGCTCGCAGCCATCAGAGGCAGCACCGAAGAGGTAGTGAACGAACACAAGCCGATGTTCGACATCCACAGCAGACAGATCGCCCTGACCGTCGTCAACGGTGTGGCCTACGGGCTGCTCTTCGGCAGACTCGGCTATGTCCTTTCTACCTGCGTCTTCCTCGGATTCGAGCTGCTGCTCTTCAACGGGAAGCGACGGTGGAAGATGATCATCCTGGTATCGGTCATCTTCAGCCTCACGATCTATATTCTGTTCAATAAACTACTCGGAGTCTACCTGCCGATGATGCCGGTGATCGGGTTCTAGGAGGAACTATGGAAAGCATTATGCAACTGATGCAGGGGTTCACCGTAGCCCTGCAACCCATGAACATCATGTGGGTGACGATCGGCGGTGTGCTGGGAACGATCATCGGGATGCTCCCCGGACTGGGACCGGCGACCGGTGTCGCAGTCCTGCTGCCTCTGACCTTCAGCATGGGACCGGTAGCGGCACTGATCACCATGGGTGGTGTCTACTACGGAGCCATGTACGGTGGTTCACGTGCCTCTATCCTGCTCAATACCCCCGGAGACGGGGCAGCTGTGGCTGCCACCTTCGACGGGTATCCCATGACCCAGCAAGGAAGAGCTGAAGCAGCACTGGCCATCTCAGCGATAGCATCATTCATCGGAGGAGTCATCGCGACGGGCTTCATGGTACTGGTATCGGTACCGGTGGCACGGTTTGCCATCAGGTTCGGTGCAGCTGAGTACTTTCAGCTCTATGTCTTCGCTCTGGCCGCTACCGCTTCGATGTCGAAAGGCAACAGGATCAAGGGGTTCATGGCCATGATCATCGGTCTGATGATCGCTACCATCGGTATCGATGCACAGTCCGGGGTCAAACGATTCACCTTCGGGATCCTCGAGCTGCAGTCGGGTATCGACTTCCTCATCGTGATCATCGCCATCTTCGCCCTCGGGGAGGTCTTCAAGAGCTTCCAGAACATCAAGGAGGGGAAGACCCATGTACAGAAGGACTTCGGCAGGATCTGGATCTCACGTGAGGACTGGAAACGCTGTGTGATCCCTATCCTTCGCAGTTCCCCGCTGGGTTTCTTCATCGGAGCCCTCCCGGGTGCAGGCGGTACCATGGCATCACTGATGGCCTACAACAATGAGCGCCAGATGTCAAAACACCCCGACGAGTTCGGCAAAGGGGCCATCGAAGGGCTTGCCGCTCCTGAGGCTGCGAACAATGCAGCCTCTGTCGGAGCCATGATCCCCATGCTCACCCTCGGGATCCCCGGGTCAGGTACCACTGCAGTCATGATGGGTGCTCTGATGATCCTGGGCATGAAGCCCGGTCCTCTGCTCTTTCAACAGCAGCCAGTGATCATCTGGGGTCTCATCGCCAGCATGTTCATCGGTAACATCATCCTCGCGATCGTGAACATCCCACTTGCAGGGGGGTTGGTACGAGTCCTTTCGGTACCACCGAAGATCCTCTACCCCATCGTCCTCGGTCTCTCCTTCGTCGGAGCCTATGCGATCAGCTACAGCGTCATGGATTTCTATATCCTGCTGGTCTTCGGTGTCCTCGGCTATATCATGGGGAAGGCCAAGATCCCCACCTCGCCGCTGATCCTTGCGGTCATCGTCGGGAACAACATGGAGCAGTCCTTCAGGCGTGCCTTCACGATCTCAGACGGCAGTATGCAGATCTTCTTCAACTCACCGATCAGCATCGTCCTCTTCGCCCTCACGATCATCTCCATCTGCTTCCCCATGGGTAAAGCAGTATTCATCAAGATGAGAGAACGCAGACAGGCTTTCGCCTAACAGACCGCTGTGCGGGATGCAAGCGACGGTCATCAGACAGAGAATCATACAACAGTGAAGGGGGGTGTAGACCGAAACGGTCTTCACCCCCCTCGTTCCATGAGGTCGGAGGACATGAGTGAGCTGCAGGGGGCAGTGCCGATACCCTGACCTGCGCACTGATGCTCTGCTACCTGATCGAGAATCCCTCCCCTGCTGCTGAGTGATACCCTTCTGGTACGCATTGCCTCAGTGAACGCTTTTTGGTAGAATGCGCTCAGACAGACCGATGTCTGCTTCAGTCCATTCGAGCCTGAACAGCAGCACAGGAGAGATACGATGAAATACTTGATCATTCTGGCAGACGGCGCAGCCGACTATCCCATCGCAGAGCTCGGAGACCGGACTCCGCTGCAGGCAGCCCATACCCCGGCGATCGATGAACTGTGTGGACACAGCAGGCTCGGATTGCTCGAGACCGTCCCCTCTGATATGCCCCCGGGCAGTGAGGTGGCCAATCTGGCGGTCCTCGGCTACGATGTGAAGCAGGTCTATCAGGGGCGTGGGGTCCTGGAGGCTGCGAGCATGGGGATCGACCTGGAGAGCGATGATCTGGCGATGAGGTGCAACCTCATCTGTCTTGATGAGCAGGGGGTCATCGTCAACCACTCTGCAGGTCACATCTCGACCGAGGAGTCAGAGCAGCTCATAGCAGCACTCAATGACCACTTCGCAGCGAAAGAGTTCCACTTCTATCCCGGGGTGAGCTACCGCCACCTGTTCGTCCTCCCGAAGGGAAGTGACCGGATACAGTGCACCCCTCCCCACGATGTGCCGGGGAGTGACAGTGCTCAGGTCATGGTCAGGGCAACGGCCCCGGAAGGGCAAGCCACTGCAGAGCTGCTCAATTCGATCATCATCGAATCACAGCAGCTCCTACGTGAGCATCCGGTCAACCGCAGACGGGTCGCAGCCGGTAAGCACCCGGCCAATTCGGTCTGGTTCTGGTCTCAGGGGTACCGTCCTGCGATGAAGAGTTTCACAGAACTCTACGGCAAGAGCGGAGCAGTGATCTCAGCGGTGGATCTGATCTTCGGGATCGGGGTCTATGCAGGACTGGAGGGAATACACGTCCCCGGGGCTACCGGTCTGTATGATACGAACTACGAGGGGAAGGCAGCTGCTGCCATCGAGGCCCTGAAAGTGAAGGATTTCGTCTTCCTCCATATAGAGGCCAGTGATGAGGCAGGTCATGAGGGGGATGCACAGCTGAAGACCAGGACGATCGAGTATCTTGACAGCAGGGCTGTGAGGCCGATCATGGAGGCACTCGCCGAGTTCTCAGAACCGGTCTCCATCGCCATCCTGCCCGATCACCCCACTCCCTGTGCCTTGCGGACCCATGTCCATGACCCGGTCCCGGTGATGATCTACACTCCCGGAATAGAGGGGGACCGGATCGGCACCTATGATGAGCTCTCTGCTGCAGGGGGTTCTCTCGGACTGATGCATGGACCGCAGTTCATCCGTACCTTCTTCGAGACGCATTGAGCTGAGTCCCTACCACGAAAAGAGATTCCTGCAGCCTCAGCTCTGCACCTGAGTCTCACGATGCGGTATACTTGAATAAAGAGGAAGCATCATCTTGTTCAGATGTGCAGCTGATGTGACACACTTCCTCCTGAACTGTCTTTCAGGAGGCTTCTTATGCACAGAAAGATCATTCTGCTGCTTGCCCTGCTGCTGCTCTGTACGGCAGGTTCCCTTGCAGCACGGTCTGAGTATTCTCATATCATCATCGTCTCAAAACCCGACTATGACCTCGCCGTCGGACTCTCGGTCCCCCCCCCGGGCATGCCCGGGGCGCTGAAGCTTGTGGATCATACCGGCAGCTGGGGATGGCAGCTGGAGTGCAACTACTACCGGGGGATCGGGATGTTCCGCCTCGATGCGAGGAACCTGCTCACCGAACGGGGCTGGCATGAGGTCTACGTGTTCTCCGGGATCACCGGCACCTATGTCAATGACGGTCTGGGTCATGAGGATTCTGCTGTCGGGATGCTCTACGGCGACATGGGGATCGGAGCACAGCAGTTCTTCAGCCACAAGGTATCATTCGGAGCTGAGGGCGGGATCCTGCTGCCGCTGTGCAGCACCGAAGCAGCTACAGGACCCAGTACCATATTCTTCAATCTCTACGTGCTCTACTGGTATTGAGCGGATCTGCTGCTGCAGACCTGCTGCCTTGAGCAGAACAGGAAGCTCCAGCTGAGGAGAAAGGACGTTCCCCCTGCAGCTGCAGGGTCTCATCTCAACAGCAGCGGCGCCATGTCCGGGTCTTCGATCACATACCACTGTTTGGAGAAGCACTGCTGCGGATGGATCTCATCATGTGCAGGCGCACTGAAGAGCTCATCATAGGCAGGCGGTCGCCACAGACTCAGCACATGGTGGTGTATCTCACCTTCGTGAAGGTACCACTCCTCCCAGAAGAGGCGGTCCTGCTCGGCATCCTCGATGATCGCATTGATCACCGTGAAGCCCTCCTGTTCTACGACCAGCCACCCATGGTCCCGATAGGGATTCGTCGAGCACTCTGATGCAGGAGAAGCGAAGATCCTCTCAAAGTCCAGACCTATCTTCTCACATGCCTGTGCTACACCAGCTCTCTCCCAGATGTCCAGCAACTCATTCATACCATACCTCTCTTACCGTGTACTTCAGATGCATCATGCAGCTCATCACCTGCTGCCCTCTTATCGTAGCGCACCATCAGGTGACAGTAAAGAGCAGATACCCGCTCACAGCAGCGATGCCCCGGTTTCCCCCTGCCGAGCCTGAGAAGCTCTCCTGTAGGATCACATCTCCACCAGCAGCAGATGCTGCTGATGGAGATGATGATGAGAGAGAGAGCGAATGTAGGTGTAGGTGTAGATGTAGATGTATTTGTGTGTTGTACTCTGTATCGTTCGTGCTGCTTGTGGTCTGCTACGATGTATTGTGCTGCTGAGCAGGTATTTTCTGGGATCAGGCAGTTTCAGGAGCACTCCGGTACTGTATCAGAAAGAAGGTGGATCCCCAGCATGGCAGTGATGGATCACTGAAGGGCATCGAGAGCTAGAGCGATGAGTCTGTCAGTGAAGTCTGCCATGAACAGCGGGATGTTGAGAATATCGCCATCAAGCTTGAGATTCTGCAGAGAATAGCGGACCCGTAATGGAAAATCCTCAGCATGAAGACGCTTGATTGCCTTCAGTGAGGAACTCGAGACATTTCCCTCCGATTTAACCTCGATAGGGATGATCATGGTACCATATTGGAGGAGAAAGTCTATCTCGTAACGATTATCACTGCTGGTCCAATAGCTGAGATTCACAGGGTAGAAAGATGTTAGTGATTGTGCGATATAGGTCTCTGTGAATGCCCCTTTGAACTCTGTGAACAAACGGGAAGGGTATAAGAATGCAGAACTGTCGAGCTGAGATAATCTCCTTAGTAGACCCACATCCGCAGGATAGATCTTGAACGTCGATCGCTGCTCATATGCCGAAAGGGGGACAGCTGGCTTCGTGCAGCGAGGCACCTTGGTGATCATTTCCGATGAGACCAGCCATTGAAGTGCATCCTCATACTCCCTTGCTCTAGCCCCATTCCGCACAAGTTGGTAGAAAAACTTCTTGTTCTCTCTTGCCAGCTGGGAAGGTAGGGAGTTCCAGATCTGCAAGAGTTTCGGGTACTCTCTGGGTTCCGGATGTTTGGCAAAATCCCGTTCATATGCTTTTATCAGTGAGAAGAGTACCGTATCTATCGATTCACTGTTTCGTTCATCAACCCACCGTGAAACAGCTTCGGGCATTCCACCGATGATAAAATACCTCTTGAGATTCTCAACCAATGGGTTGAAGAATGCGTCAGGAATTGGTTCAAGATCTGATTTTGCTTGTAAATAAGAAAGCAGACGCTCGCCATCAGCATGGAGCATCTCTGAGAATGTCATCGGATGGATCTTAAGAAATTCTACTTGTCCCACGGGGAAAGAGGATGGTTTAGCTAACGTTACTCCAAGGAGTGAACCAGCACAGGCTACATGATAAGCATTCGCATTCTCATGGAAGTACTTCAGTGAGTTCAGGACCTGTGGAGCATCCTGGATCTCATCGAAAATGATGAGAGTATTCTTCTCTTGGATCGGGAATCCAACCATGAACTGGAGGTTATCCAAGATCCTTTTTATATCCTTGGTTGAAGTGAAGAATTGGATGTACTCAGGATGCTCATCAAAATTAACATAAGCTACCTGTGCATAGTATCTTCGTCCAAACTCCTTAAGTAACCACGTCTTACCAACCTGACGGATGCCCTGCAGTATCAGAGGTTTCCTGTATGGAGATTCTTTCCATGTAATCAACGACTGCATCGCATTTCGTTCCATATAATCTCATGTGCTCCTTACATGAGTATACAGGGTACCAAGAGAGACCGTCAAGGATCATCACATTATTTTTGCATATTATGTGATGTTTCACACATAATATGCAAAAATTATGTGATTCACCCATCGATCGTCCTGACTGGAGAACCGGAGGCCTTCTGCCGGATAGTTAGAGAAGCTACCTTCAGCTGTATCGTGATCGCTGAAAGCGTGAGCAGCACCCTCACCTGTCACACAGTGAGCCATGTTCATGATCTGTACTATGGTCTCCTACGAGCGACAAAGATCGAACAGAGATGCTGTGATGCCTCATCCATGCGATGGGACAACAGAGCCCATGGATACTGTTGGAGATGTCCGTCGCCGCTAGAGCGTGTGCAGGTGACCCAGGGTGTGAACCGGGAGTACCAATCGGATAGGAGAGGAAACTAGGCAACCCTAGTTTCCTCGTCCTTCCACACCACCGGGCATACGGACCCGTACCACGGCGGTTCCAGAATTCGGTTTACACAGTAATGTGCACCCTCGTATACCAATCGCTGAAGAAT
>JAIPFY010000077.1 GCA_021736385.1 Spirochaetia bacterium
TATGGATACCTACGGCTACCCGAAGGCAGGCTGGGACTATGAGCTCAAGCAGCCGGTCCGGCTTGAACGGGAGTTCGTGAAGCTGATCGACAGGTGGGCAACCCATGGGGATGAGAACATCTTCAACAATGTGGGAGGCTGGCCTGCAGGACTCACTGCAGCAGCTGATCAGGCAGCCTGCTACATCGAAGTCTGGGAACCTCATACCTGCTATCGCCATCTGCGCTCTCTGATACAGAGAGCTGCTGTCTCCGGCAAACCGGTCATCCTGGCAGCCTATCTCACACCTTTCAGGCAGGAGCATACTCCTGAGGTGCTGGCCTCTGCGCTCTATCTGAATGCAGAAGTCTCAGCAGCAGGGGCGACCAGTCTGCTCCTTGGTCAGGAACATGCTCTCTTGACTGCTCCGTACTACAGCGACTACGGGGTCCTCACCCCTGAGGAGGCTCAGCTGATCACCGATCAGTATGATATGCAGGTACGGTATCAGGAGCTGCTCTACAGTCCCGATCTTCAGGATATCACCGAGAGTCATGCCCTCGGTGCAGACCGGGAGTTCGGGATCACCACAGACCCCCGATGGCCGGTCAGCATAGAAGGGGAGCCGAACGGGATCCATGCAGTGGTCAAACGGAGTGATCATCGGGTCGTGATCAACCTGATCAACATGATCGATCAGGTTGATGCCTGCTGGAATGCTCCAAAGCATCCCTGCAGTACCCGTCCTGCCCTGCAGCTGATGATCCCGAAGTACGGCACTGGTATGAGGATCTGGTGGTGTTCTCCCGAACACAGCCTGCTGAATCCGACCGAGCTGGAAATCACCCCCTGTGAGGGCGTGAGGGGTCCTTCGGTCTCCTGTACCATCGAAGAGCTGCCGCTGTGGAGTCTCATCTGGTGTGACTGGGAATGACCCGACTCAGGCAGGATCGGCTGCAGCAGAGACCTTCCTGAGTCTCTGCTGTACACGTCTTCCTGCTGTTTACCGCTTCGTACCCATCTGCTTGGTCTTCTGGCCTACCGACTCCCCGGGCTGTTCCCACAGTACCTCGTGCCTTCCTGTGAAGGCCCGTTCCATGATCTGGCCGATGATCACCAGCACGATGAGGGTGAGAGTGAATCGGACGGCGGTGAACTCCGGTCCGAGGAACTTCATCTCTACGACCAGCTGCGGGATCTTTAGTGCTGCCCATGCCCCGAGGAAGAGGATCATGTTGCTCACTTTCGCCCCCTTGCCGAGCAGGGATGCTGCCATGGGGAATGCGATATAGAGCGGACCGGTGGGAAGGGTCCCCAGCAGTACGGAGATGAGCGCACCCTTCACACCGGACCCTGCCCCGAGCCAGGAGCGGATCTTGTCCTTGGGGATCCATACCTCCAGCAGTCCCATCAGCAGGAAGACCGGAGGGATGATCAGGATCATCTCCTTGAGATAGTCTCTGGAGACTGTCAGGGAAGCATCTGCCTTCTCGGGGTCCCAGATCGCCAGGGCGATGAAGGCCAATCCTATGATGATGATCGGCAGGTATCGTTTGATGGTTTTCACAGGATCACCCCCATGAGAAGAGCGATCAGGAAGGCTGCAGCAAAACTCAGCAGGTTCCTCAGCAGGGTGAATCTGCGCCCGAGGTAGGCGATCTCCATGGGGGCTGTCACCACACCCACCATGACCAGTGTGGTGACGAACGCTGAGATGGTCATCACCGATGCCCCGGCTCTCAGCAGGGAGCCTGCCAGCGGGAAGGCCACCAGTGAGGGGATGAGTGTGATCGCTCCGAGGACTGCCGCTATGATGGTCCCCAGCGGTCCTGCTTCAGTCCCGATGAGTGATGAGATGGTCTGTGGTGAGAGGATGCCCAGAGTCAGGCCCACTAGTCCGAGGACTGCGAGCAGGCTCGGCATCGTCTTCACCAGTACCTTCAGAGCCATCTTGCTTGCTTTGATCGTCTTCTCTCTGCTCATGACCCATGATGCGATCAGGCATCCTGCGAGCAGCGTGTAGATGATGATAGTCGTGATCATCAGTCGGTCACCTCCCTGGTGTGTCCGGTACTCTCGTACCCGTTGTTCGTGCGAATGTCTCTCCCGCGATGAGTTCCTCTAGCTGTGGTCAGCATGCTTGCCTGTCTGCAGCTCATAGGCGTCTATGAGCTGCTCGATCCGTGTCTTTCTCTGTTTGAGCATCTCTATCCAGAGGGCGAGCTCTTCCCGTCCACGCTCGGTGATCTCATAGACCCGCCGTCTCGGTCCGTGTTCGCTCTTCTCCCAGCGGGAGGTGACACTCATATCCTCTTCCATCTTGCGCATCGTACGATAGAGCGTGCTGATGTTCAGTTCCCCGGGATCGAACCCGAAGTCGGCAAGCTGCTCTGCAAGATCATACCCATGGGTAGATGCTCTGGTGAGCAGCTGCAGCAGACAGACCTCCATGAACCGTTCGGTTGTATGAGTCTTACCCATGCAGTGAGAAGCGTGCGCGCAAGCCATATCATGTCCCTCCGTATGATGCTATGTGCATGATGTACATAGCTACTATATACATCATGCACATAGTGAAGTCAAGAGGTATCGGGAGTGATTGTCAGATGCTGTGGAAGTGAGCATGCTATGAGTCGTCTACCCGGATGTGATACGGTCGGTGTACCGAGGCAGGCAGCTGTTGGCAGTGATCATCTCTCGTGGTGCAGATCTGAACGATCGCAGCTCTTCAGATAAGAAGTGCTGTCGTTCAGATCTGCGGTGTGTAGAGGGGAAGGAGCTGTTCGGTTCGTACCTCGATCAGCCCCTTGTCAGTGATCTTGAGCGCGGGGCTCACAGGGAGAGAGAGGGTGCACAGGGACATGATCGGGTTGGGGTGGCTCACCCCCGATCCGGCAAGCTGCTGCTGGATCTCTGTGACCTGCTGAGCAAGATACTCCATAGGGGCTTCTGAGAGGATCCCGCCGATCGGCAGGTTCAGCTCTGCCCGTACCCTGCCGCCTGTCACCACGCAGATCCCTCCCTGCATGGAGATGACCTGCTGCAGTGCCAACTGCATGTCATTCAGGGTATCGCCGATGATCAGCAGGTTGTGGTGGTCATGGGCATAACTGGAGCAGAAAGCCCCTCCGGTGATGGCCGTCCCGTCCATGAACCCCTGAGAGAAGGCACCCTCTCCGGTATACCGCTCGAGGACCACGACGAGATTGAGATCCGGGATCCCCTCCCATTGGATCTGCCCCTCTGCTGCCGGCAGTCTCCTGTGGACCGCTTCGGTGTAGGTATGGCGGCTGTCCTTGCGCATGATGGGCACCTCTACCTCTGGTGCTTTCGTATCGACAGGCACCTCGAAGAGCTCTCTGGTCCCGGTGATCTGCTGCGGCAAGTGCAGACTGTCAGTGAACCGGGAGTCGAACCGGTGTCTCGGCTGCTCGGGCAGCTCTGCTGCACTGATCCCGTTCTTATAGACCTGTTCGATGGTGAAGGCGCTGCTCTCATCGGTGAGCAGGATCAGATCGGCGATCTTTCCCGGAGAGATCGCACCCCGGTCATGGAAGTTCATCCTCTGAGCGGGGGCATGGCTCGTTGCGATGATCACCTGCTCCAGGGAGAGCCCGGCTGCCAGTGCCTTGCGGACGATGTGATCCAGGTGACCGGTTGATGAGAGCACATCAGGGGGGACATCGTCGGTGACGAAGCTGTAGAGCCCCTCCACACGATGGGAGATGAGGTACTCGATGATCTCCGGGGTGATGGACTTCTCCTGCAGTTCGACGAACATCCCCGCTGCGAAGCGCTCATGCATCCCCTGGACATCCTGCATGCAGTGATCTGAGTCTATCCCCAGATAGAGCAGTTTCGCCAGATCCAGACCCCGCACCGAGGGACAGTGTCCCTCTACCGCGGCAAGAGGATACCTGCTGTGCATGGCACGGATGAGCTCGACGGTCTTCACCTGCTGTGTCCCTGCTGCGATCGCATCGAAGTTGCTGATCAGTGACCCGTAGTTCATCACTTCTCCCAGACAGATCACCTCAGGATAGGTACGCATCAGGTACTCGAGGTCGTCGGTCCCGATGGTGCCTCCGGTGGTCTCCAGCTCGGAGGTGGTGGAGGGGACCGAACTCGGTACCCCGTAGAAGATATCGATGGCAGCGCCGGTCGAGGCTCTGATCATCTCTTCGATACCTGCGGTACCGAAGACATTGGCGATCTCATGCGGCTCTGATACCACCGTGGTGACTCCGTGCCCGAGGACGGCCTTCGCGAAGGTCATCGGTACGCACAGTGAACTCTCGATGTGCAGGTGGATATCGATCATACCGGGGATCAGGGGCTTGCCGGCGCACGCTATGTACTTCCCGGCTGTGAGCCCTGCGCTGCCGGTATCCCCGGTAAAGAGGATCTTTCCCTTGAGTACAGCGACATCGGTGAGTTCCCAGCTCCTGAGATAGACATTGTAGATCCGGGCATCGGTGAAGATGGTATCGACTTGCATGCTGCACAACTCCTAGAGGAGAGAACGGACTGAATCACGCTCTACGAGCGATCCGGAGAGCAGGATCTTCTGTGAAGCCGTGCTGCCATCAAGGGCATCAAGCAGTACGTTGGCAGCCCCGGAGCCGGCCTGCTGCATATGAAGATCTATGGTGGTGAGAGCCGGCAGTGAGAGCCGTGCATGGATGGAGTCGTTCCTGCCGATGATCGAGATGTCCCGGGGGACTGCCCTGCCTGTCGCAGCAGCAGCTCGAATGGCGCTCGCTGCCATGATGTCAGACATGCAGCAGATCCCGGTGATCTGGGGCATCGCTGTGAGCGCATTGGTGATCAGTGTATAGGAGGTCTCTTCACTGTACTCCCCGTAGAGTACCCGCTCCGGGGAGTACGGGATCCCGTACTCCTGCAGCAGCCTCTTGTAGTTCCGCTGCAGGGCACGGGTATGCTCCCCTCCCTGCCGACCGAGGACGAGCAGCAGCTCCGTGTGACCGCAATCGATCAGATACCTGGCTCCCGAGGGCTGAGCGAGATCATCGATGAGCACCTGTGAGACATCCTCATCGACCTTGGGGATGTTCAGTGTGACGAAGGGTTTCCCTGTCTTCCCCACCTCTTCGATGTTCCGGTGGATCTGCTCATGGGTGCAGAAGCCGGTGCTGAAGAGTACATAGCCGTCACAGCCGGCACTCTTCTCCAACTGTTCTTTGACGATGGCTATGGACGACTGTGCAGAGGAGGGGAAGAAGAGCAGTCCGTACCCGAAGGATGATAACCGGGTCTGAAGTCCCGAGAGCAGGGCGTTGGTGTAGTCATTCTGGAACAGCGGGAGGATCGTGGGTATGATCACGCCGATCAGCTTCGACTCATGAGTCGACAGGCTGCTGGCGAAGACGTTCTTGTGATAGTTCAGTTCGGTGACCGCCTGGTCGATCAGTGCCTTGGTCTTCGCACTGACGCGGTTGGTCTCCTTGTTGCTGAGGTAGATGGACACCGAAGCCGGTGAGATCCCTACCTGCTTTGCGATCTCTTTGATACTGCTCATATACACCTGTCTTTCTGCTGATTGCATTAAACGATTAACTAATTTATCGCATGCAACAATGAAGTTGTCAAGCTTATAGCATACCATAAGATATTATCGAAACTAAGCATCTACATTTTCATTGACAGCAGCGGGTAAATGTGCAATAAATAAGTTAACCGGTTAACAAAGAACCGTCAAAACATGTGGAGGAACAGATGAAAAAGAGTGTAATCGTATTGATCGCTTTACTGCTTGCAGTGACCCCCGTATTCGCTCAGGGAGCGAAAGAGAGTGCCGCTGCTTCTGATGATATGCCGTACAAAGGACAGACCCTGACCATATCTATGTGGGGCTATAACATGGACCTGCTTGAGAAGAACATCATCAAGCCGTTCGAAGAGAAGTACGGGGTGACCGTGGTGACCGAGTCGGGCAACAACGCCGACCGATTCACCAAGATGGTGGCAAGAAAGGCGAACCCTCTTGTCGATGTCGCACTGTTCGCCGGTTCCTGGTCCTACAAGGCCATGGAAGAGGGGATCATCCAGCCCTACGATCCGTCTAAACTGACCAACCTCTCAGCGATCATGGAGACTGCTCAGGACCCGCTCGGCGGAAACTATGCGATCGGGTATACGATCCAGCACCTGGGTCTGTTCTATAGAACCGATAAAGTCGCTCCCATCACCTCCTGGAGAGATCTCACACGAGATGATCTCAAGGGTGTCCTCAGTATCCCGGGGATCACCACGACCTATGGTCCCATGCTGATCTACATGCTCTCAGAGGCATGGGCCGGTGACTTCGATGCGACCGATGTCGGTTGGGAGAAGATCGAGGAGATGGCTCCTGCACTGGTGACCGCCTACAACAGCTCATCGGTACTCAATACCCTCGTCTCTCAGGAAGAGGTCTATGCCGCTCCCTACTCATCGTTCGCATGGGGTACGATCAAAGGCACCGGTCTGCCGGTCGAGAGCGTCATCCCCGAAGAGGGACTCGTCGGTTCCTTCAGCATGATCAGTGTCGCTGCCGGTACCAAGCATGAAGAACTCGCACACCTGTATATCGATCATCTGCTCTCCTATGAGGTGCAGCTTGCAGAGGCCATGGATCTGGTGGATTCTCCTGCACGAACCGATATAACCCTGCCTGCAGAGGTCGCAGAGAACCTCACCTATGGGGAAGAGCTCATCTCACAGCTGCACTTCTTCGACCACAAGGCCATGGCAGAGGTACAGGAAGAGTGGATCGACAGATGGAATGCGATCTTCTCCAAATAGACCATAGATGATACTGCAGACTGTGAAGCTGTTCAGGGCGGTCACTACCGTCCTGAACAGCGCTCACAGCTGTATGATGGGGAGCTTATGAATCGACTGCATTTCAGAAGATCTCTCATGCTGCTGCTCGGACCCGGGGCGATGTTCCTGCTCCTGTTCTTCTTCTCTCCCCTGCTGTTCGTACTTGCAGAGAGCCTGAGGGGAGCTCAGGGACAGGTTACCCTCGCACGCTACGGTGAGGTCCTCTCCGATGCACAGTTTCGGATCGTCTTCGTTCGAACGCTGAAGATGGCACTGATCGTCACCCCGATCGCGGTGATCGTCGCATACCCTTCAGCCTATCTGATGACCAAGGTCTCAGCAGGGAAGAAATCGATCCTCATGTCTCTGGTCATCCTCCCGCTGATGACCAGTCCGGTCGCCAGGACCTATGCCTGGATCGTCATCCTGGGGAAGTACGGGATCGTCAACCAGACCATGGGAGCTCTGGGACTCTTCAAGGAGCCAGCCCGCATGATGTATACCGAAGGTGCGATCATCGTCGGTCTGCTGCAGCTGTTTCTGCCGATCATGGTGCTGACGTTAGTCAGTGCGATGGAGAACGTGCAGGAAGAGGTCGAAGAGGCGGCTTTGAGTCTCGGATCAGGTAGGATCGGCTGTTTCTTCCGGGTCATCGTCCCGCTCTCCTTTGATGGACTGATCATGGGTGTGACACTGGTCTTCACCGGCTGTATCACCGCCTATGTGACTCCGGCGATCCTCGGTGGCGCGAAGGTCCTCACTCTTGCGACCCTGATGAGGCAGGAGGCCCTGGTTCTGATGAACTGGGAAGCGGCAACGGTCATCGCCGTGATCATGATCGCTACCACCCTGCTGCTCTATAACGGGCTGCGGCTATTCAAACCAAGGAACCTCGTATGAAGAACTCAAAGATCCTCATAGCGATCATGGCCCTGATGTTCGTCTTTCTCATAGGGCCGTTCGTGGTGATCATCATCTCCTCGTTCAGCAATGATGCGGTGATGAGATTCCCCCCGAGGGGCTTCTCTCTGCAGTGGTATGAGAAGGTGCTGAACATCCAGATGTTCCAGACGACCTTCTGGATGAGTCTGAAGACCGGTCTTGCAGCCACCTTCACCGCCCTGCTGCTCGGTGTACCGGTCGCGTACACCAATGTCAGGTTCCGGTATCCCGGGAAGAATGTACTCGAGCTCTTCTTCTCCTCTCCGGCGATCGTTCCCGGACTGGTGATCGGGTTCTCCCTCCTGCGATTCTTCATCTATGTGACACAGGTGCCGATCCTTCTGGGGTTGTATCTCGGTCATACGGCGATCCTCTTCCCCTATACGGTCAGGGTGGTCTCCGCGAGTCTGAGGAACTTCGACCCGGGGATAGAGGAGGCTGCTGTCAGTCTCGGTTCCACCCCCCTGCATGCCTTCTTCGCCGTGGTGCTGCCGAACATCAGATCGGGTCTGGTCGCTGCCTTCATCCTGGCTTTCATCACGTCGTTCAACAACGTACCGGTCTCCCTGTTTCTCACAGGACCCGGTGTCGCGACCCTTCCCATACAGATGCTGATCTATATGGAGTACTATTTTGATCCCACGATCTCAGCACTCTCGAGTATCCTCATCGTCCTGACGGTGATCATCGTTCAGGCTGCGGAGAAGCTGCTGGGGATCTCGAAATACATGTAACAAGGAAGAACTATGTCATTCATCGAACTAACGAACATAGATGCGGGGTATGAGAAGGGAAAACCGATCCTGAAGGACTTCCATGTGAGCGTGGAACAGGGAGAACTGGTCTCTCTGCTCGGTCCCAGCGGTTGCGGGAAGACCACCACGTTACGTACGATCGCCGGGTTCATCATGGCAGAGAAGGGGAAGGTCGTCATCGGCGGCAGGGACTACTCGAACGTGCCTCCCAACAAGCGGAACATCGGTCTGGTCTTCCAGAACTATGCACTGTTCCCCCATCTGTCGGTCTATGATAATGTGGCCTACGGGCTCAGGAGGCGAAAGGTCGCAAAAGAGCTGATCCCTGAGAAGATCGCCAATGTGCTGAAACTGGTCTCTCTGACCGGGTATGAGAAGCGTCTGCCATCAGAGCTCTCAGGAGGTCAGCGCCAGCGTGTCGCACTTGCCCGTTCGATCGTCATCGAACCTGATCTGCTGCTGCTCGATGAGCCGCTGTCGAATCTCGATGCGAAGCTCAGGGATGAGATGCGTGCCGAGCTGAGCAGACTCCAGCATCAGCTGGGGATCACCATGATCTATGTGACCCATGATCAGGTAGAGGCCTTGAGCCTATCCTCTCGCATCATCGTCATGAACGAGGGGAACATCGAGCAGATGGGTACGCCAGAAGATATCTACGAACGGCCGGCAACTCCGTTCGTGGCGAACTTCGTGGGGTTCGATAACTCGCTCACCGGTACGGTCCGTGCGGTACAGAAGCACCGGGTCACCGTCGAGGTGAACGGCAGCTCCTTCGTCTCCACTCGCGTGACGCAGGTCGCAGGCGGTCTGAGTCCCGGGGATCAGGTGGCGCTCTTCTTCAGGCCAGATGATACCAGCTTGACAGATGAGGCGGGAGAGAACACCATAGCAGGAGAGATCCTCTATGTGAACTATCAGGGAAATACCAGCTCCTATGCCCTGAAGGTCGATCAGGAGAGTATCAGGGCTGTCATGCCCGGCAGACCGATGTCCGGGGACACTCGCGAGATCCGCATGCGGATCGACCCGGAGAAGCTGATCATAGAACGTGTATAAAGGAAGAACACAAGATGAGTGATGAGATACTGAAACATATCAGATGCAAGGTCGGCGATATTGCCCCGTACGTGATCATTCCCGGAGATCCCGGCAGGGTCAAAAGGATCGTCGATCAGATGGATGATGCGACATTGCTGGCACAGAACAGGGAGTACATCGTCTATACCGGGACCTATAAGCATGTCCCGGTCACGGTCTGTTCCTCGGGGATCGGCGGCCCAGCGGCTTCGATCGCCTTCGAGGAGCTGATCAAGCTCGGTGCGAAGGTCTTCATCCGGGTGGGCTCAGCAGGCGGCAGGCAGAAGGATACCCCGATCGGGACCCCGGTGGTGATCAATGCCTCCTATCGAGGAGAGGGGACCTCCCGGGCCTATCTTCCGGCAGAGTTCCCGGCTGTTGCTGATCTGGATGTGACCAATGCCCTGGTGCAGGCGCTCAAAGAGAGCGGCAGCGACTACCAGGTGGGACTCGGTTTCACCCGTGATGCCTACTATGTACAGGATACACAGCTCAATGCGCTGCTAACCGACTGCGGGGTGAAGGCTGCAGAGCAGGAGGCAGCGGTGCTGTTCATCGTCGGGAGTGTCCGGGGAGTGAAGACCGGAGCCGTGGTCTCCACGGACTCGAACATCTGGCTCGAGCAGCAGCCGACCCTGGCTCAGAAGGAGGAGCTCTTCTTCTCTGGTGAGAGGAAGTGCATCACTGCAGCCCTCGAGGCGACCGTGATCCTCCATGGCGCAGGTGCCCATGACTTCCAGTGATGGACCCGGCGCCTCTTCTGATCTCACCCCTTCTGCACAGGATTCACCCCTGATCAGCAGACTGATCTCACTGTGCAGCATACCAGCCCCTTCATGCTCCGAACTCCCGGTCTCTGAGTTCATCAGATCCTATCTGGAATCTCTTGATCAGGAGGGCATCATGGTCTATGAGTACCCGAAGGAGTCGATCCCCCAGGGGGGTGACTGCGCTGATCTGCTGATCACCGTCAGCGGTAGGGCTCCCGGGAGGGAGTGCGTGCTGCTGTGTGCCCATCTCGATACGGTTCCCGTACCGACAGACCGAGCGCCTGTGGTGCTCCTCGATGATGGGAAGCTGCATACCGGGGGAGCTCAGGTCCTCGGCGGTGATGACCGTGCAGGAGTCGCTGCGGCACTGGAGATGATCAGCTATGCAGCAGAGCATCCCCAGCTGCACGGAGGACTGGAGGTCCTGTTCACCGTGCAGGAGGAGATCGGCTGCAGAGGCAGCAGGGATCTGGATCTCTCGCTGATCAGATCCCGCTACGGGTACAATCTGGATGGGGAGACGCCCCCGGGGACCCTCATCACCAGAGCGCCGGCAAAGAGTACCTATCGCTGTACGGTAGAGGGCAGGAGTGCTCATGCAGCACTCGCCCCCTCAGAGGGGATCAATGCGATCCAGGTTGCTGCCCGGATGATCAGCCAACTGCCGCAGGGGCAGCTGGATGAGGATTCGACAGCGAACGTCGGGATGATCTGCGGAGGGGCACAGACGAACATCATCCCTGATACGGTCACCTTCACCGGTGAGCTGCGCAGCTTCAGTGAAGAGCGGTTCTCACACCACCGGAAGACCATCGACAGGATCTGCACAGAACAGGCTCGTCTTGCAGAGGCTCACGTACAGATCAGCTGGGAACATGGGTATTCCGGATACCTGATACCGCCTGAGAGGCAGGTGATCAAGCGGTTCATCGCCGCCTGTAACGCCCTGCAGATCCCCCATGAGCTGCTGAGCTCTCCGGGAGGAGGGGACAGCAACAATCTCAATGCCGGAGGGCTGGACGTGGTGGTGTTCGGTCTGGGTATGCACCACATCCATACTCCTGATGAATACCTGCTGATCGATGAGTTCTCTCAGGCTGTGAAGCTGCTTGCACGTATCCTCTTCCTGCCCTGATCACCTTAGGATCCTCCCTCTCTATGCCAGATACCATCTACACAGTTCAGAGTGCTCATTGTAACTTATTGGCAGGCCAGTGGTTCATACCATAGAGGGGTTCAGGGGAACCGGTATCTCTCTTTCCAGCCAAGACTGCCTGTATGTGAACATTGCTCCTCCGTAGAGAGGCGCTGGGATAGATGCTGGCAAGGATCGGGGAGCTCAGCTGCCCCTCACAGCATGACAGTTGTCATGCTGTGATAAAGATTTCTTGTCGAATCAGGGAATTACATGTATTATAAAGAGTAATGATGTAATCGAGAATGTATTGAAAAGCGCTCTGCAGCATGCAGGGCAAACTGGGAGGATACCATATGAAAAAATTCGTACTACTGCTGATGCTGATCCTGCTGCCGATGACGATGGTCATGGCAGGACCTCTTGATGTACCTGTGAACACCGATCCGGTGTTCTATCGTTCTGCTGCTGTGGAAGCAGCTGGCGGGGCTCAGACAGCCACCGCTTCAGGGTTCGACTCACTCTTCTCCAACCCTGCAGGGCTCTCGCGTAAGGGCGGGGAACTGCTCTTCGGGTCAGTGAACGTCTACTCAGACTTCATGCTCGATGAAGATGATCTGGCCTTTCTGGAAGAGTTCGCCAACTCAGATGATCCTGAATCCTTTCTGAATGATAGCGCTAACGCAGATACTGCTGTAGCGATCGGGAATAAGATCGGTCTGGAAGAGGGTGTGAACACCAATCTCAACATGGGCTTCGGGCTTGCGGCCTTCGGCCTGGGTCTGGGATTCATGACCGACATCGATCTGGGACTGCAGTCTGTAGGGCTGCAGGAGAATGCAGGTGATATAACTTCTCTTGCGATCTATGCGACCCCCAAGATCACCTCATCACTGGTCGCAGGGCTCTCCCATGGGTTTGACCTTGGGGCTGCGAAGCTGCATGTAGGTGCCGATGCGAAGGCGATCGTACGAACCCAGCTCGTCGATTCTGGCGGTGTCGATATGGTCGCTGTCCTTCAGGAACTGTATGATCCCATGGGTGATCCAGTCATGCTCAGCGCTGGATACGGATTCGATGCCGGTGCGATCCTTGAACTGCCTGCAGGGTTCTCCGTAGGTGTCGCTGCCAACGATATCGGCGGGACCGAGATGATGAAGATAACAAAGACCTTGGGAGCGCTGGAGGCAACAGAGGACCCAGAAGCACTGATGCAGGAGGTCCTGGATTCAGAAGAATCTGATACGATCCCCATGACCCTCATAGCAGGGATCGGATTCGATAAACCTGGAAGAGGACTCTTCGATCTGAAGGTATCGGCTGACTATATCGTGGAACTCGATGAACTTGCTGAAGAGCCGGAACTGATCGATCAGATCCGAGCCGGTGCTGAAATCTCCGTACTGGGTATCGCAAAGGTACGAGGCGGGATCAACCGTGGTATCCTCACCGCAGGAGTCGGGGTCGATCTGCTGCTCGTAGAAGCCAATGCTACCTACTATGGGCCACGGTATGATACCGAAGAGGAGATCACTCCTGAACGACTGGTCGTCGGTGTGAAGGTCAAACTCTGATCATCGCCAGTGACCTGGTGACGTAGGTTCACCAACTGCGTGCATAGCGGTAAGAGATAGATAGATGAGGGGACCCCCTGGAGCATCCTGCTTCAGGGGGTCCCTCTCTGTTGGTGCGCCGGGCATGGTGCTTATCTAGGAGGTGAAAGTCCTCTGTGGGGGTTGCAGTGCCTACCACTAGCTGAAGACAAGGGTGTCCATCGCGAGGTGGAATCTGAAGGAAGTCGGAGGCAAAATCCTGAGCCAAGG
>JAIPFY010000006.1 GCA_021736385.1 Spirochaetia bacterium
TGTCCACTCAATCTATAGTACCACATGTTTGGTGATAATGCTACCGGAAAGCAGTGATTTCTATGTATTATATGAGTTTATTATCTTCTGATCAGATTATTTCATAGTTGAGTGGACAGATTCTGGGAAGTTCACAATATACAAAGAAAACCGATGCATCCAAATCCTCCAGTCTGTGCTGTCTAGGTGACAGTACAGGTGTCAGTTTATTTGGTTACACCGGCTCTTCCGGGAGCAACGTTCTGTAAATCCATACAGAACAAGAAATAATTATTTAGCAGGGACAGGACTCGAACCTGCGACCTCCGGGTTATGAGCCTGTCTATCCTGAGTGAAGGCCTCTATTTCAGAAGATCCCAGTCAAACGGCATCCCCATTACAGACCACTGGTTTCAGGTCTGCGGGGTTGCTTTGTTCAAGTTGATTCTCATGCAAAGCAGATAAGACCGCATCGGTGAGCGGGGATTCACTGAGATAGTAGCATCGCCGCTTACCCTCTTCATAATACTGAACGACCTCTTTACTCCTGAGAACAGCCAGATGCTGTGAGATGCTCGGTTGGGGGAGGTCGCACAGATCACAGACATCTGTCACACACACCGGCCCATCTTTGAGTGCCTCGATGATGGCAAGTCTCGCTGGATGGGCCAGGACCTTCAGGATGTTCGCAGCAGTGGTAAACTGCTCAGTCATCGTTTCGTTTCTTTATATAGGGTCCAAGATTCATCCCTTTGTAGGAACTGCCTGCTGGAACGATCGGATAAACAGCCTCTTCGATATCAGTGATCACTTCAAGCAGTGCATTGCCTTCGGTCGAAACGAACTGCTCCAGGGCCTCCTGCAGCGCACTGCGTTCGGTGACACGTCGCGAGAAGGAGAATCCCAGTTCGTGGGCGATCCTCGAGAAGTTGACATCCTTCTGCCGCTCTGTCGCAGAATGGCGTCCCTCATACTGGGCATTCTCCAGATTACGAACCATCCCGTCACTATGGTTGTTCAGCAGCAGGATCTTCACTGGAAGCTCAAGGGTACCGACAGTATGGAGCTCTCCCATGTTCATACGCATACTTCCGTCACCATCGATGACGAACACACTTGCCTCGGGATTGGCTATGCAGGCACCGATCGCGGAGGGCAGGCCAAAGCCCATGGTCCCGAAACTCCCGGAGGTAAGGAACCTTCGTGGTCTTCTCATCTTCAGATACTGTGCACTGAGCATCTGATGGTTACCGACTCCGGTGGAGATGATGCAATCCTCTGGAAGCCTGGTACTCAGCAGCTCAATGACTTCAGCCTGCTGCAGCGCAGCAGCACCGCGGTTGTAATCCAAGGGCCAGCTGTTCTTTGTCGCTATGCACTCATCTCTCCATCCATCGATATCGAGCGTGATATCATGTTCTTCACCATAAGCGGCCAGCTCATTGAGGATCCCTGCAGCATCACCGATGACAGAGAACTCAGGGAACCGCTCTTCTCTGATCTGTCGTACTTTCACGGTGTTGATATCGACATAGGCGATCTTCGCGTCTATAGCGAACCCGACCTTCTCAGCGACTCGGTCATCCCAGCGCACTCCGATGGCAAAGAAGAAATCATTCTCCTGGATCACCATGTTGGCTGCAGGGGTACCGTACATGCCCAGCATACCCATCGACTCTGATGCATACTCATCGATGACACCTTTACCCAGCAACGTGTTCACTGAGGGGATGCGGTATCGCTGGTTGAAGCGTCTGAGAGCTGCGGTGGAAGCATCACTGCTCAGACCGCCGCCAAGATAGAGCAGGGGTCTCTTTGCCGCCTTGAGCAGGCTGAAGAACTGTTCACACTGCACAGGAGAGAGGTGCTTCTCATCGTGATAGACATCTTCGAAGAATTGTTTGGACAGTTCTCTGTAGTTCGATGACTCTTTCTGCAAGTTAATGGGCATATCAAGGACGACAGGTCCCGGTTTACCCGACTGTGCATAGACATATGCATCCTTGACGACCGTTTCGATCTCATCGACACTGTTGATGAGGATGACTTTCTTCGCTGTGGCGCCAAAGACACGGGAGACATCTATGTGCTGAAAGGAATCGGTCCCGAGTTTGTGTTCGGGAACCTGTCCGGCAATGACGATCATAGGTATGGAGTCTGCATAGGCATCCGCTACGGCGGTGAGCGTATTGGTGATCGCGGGACCGGAGGTGACGATGGCGACACCGACACTCGTTCCCGACCGTGAGAACCCTGCGGCACTGAAAGCGGCAGACTGTTCGTTCGCATTGACGATGATCTTGACGCCCTGTTTTGCCAGTTCATCCATGACAGGAAGGATAGCCGCTCCGGTATACCCGAAGATCTGCTTCACTCCAAGATCTTTAAGACTCCTAACAAGAATTTCTGCTCCGTTGAACACCATGTGTACCTGCCTTTATCCAGTATGTAGTATCGATTTCCTGCAACCTGTGTGTATGCAGGGATAGCTGTTTCGCTATCAGAACGTAAGGACCTTATCTGACTCCTGAACCCAGGTTGCCAGTCTTCCCATCGTAGATGATTCTGCACCTGCATAGTAGGGTTCATTCTTATGGATACCGCAGCGTGCCATGCAGGTACCGCATACCTCTACCGTGATCCCAGATCTGATCAGATCCTTGAGCATCGCTTTCAGGTCCTGATCATATCCTTCGGGTCTGACACAGCTCTCCCGAGCCATATCGACTGAGTCATTCATGAGGAACACTCGTACGGTCTCTCCCTGCTGCTGCAGGACTGATGCGAGGCGTAATCCGTTCCATGTGACATCAGTCCCGTCGTAGGGTGGGCGGTTGAAGATGATGAGGGTACTCATGTGGTATACATCTCCCTTGTGATGTTGGGATCTCAAGGCATATGGGTTGATTGCCCTGAGTAGTCATATGCAGTTTTTACTATATGTGTATTATACAGATCTTGTCAATCATGTCAGAGTGTTTTTTGCTGCAGAACTGGTGCTGATACCCGGACAGCTGACGATCTATGATCGCTTCACAGCGGCAGTCTCTTTCTGCGGAACACCAGGATCGATGCTGCAAACAGGAGGAGTGCGACTGCCAGATACCATAGATTTACTCGTGCTTCAGTATTGCCTGAAGCTACGGAGATGGGATCGTACCAACCGTAGATGGAGAGATCTTTGAGCACCTTTGCTTCTGCAGTGACTCCTCCAAGGATATTCATCAGCAGAAATGCGATCGGTATACCTGCGCCAAGGGCGGTAGCTCGTCCGGTATCGTTGAACAGACAGGAGAAGAAGAAACAGATCATCATGACTACCATATTCACCAGCATGGTCGTCACATTGAGCATGAAGAACCCCTGAACATCAAGTAGACCGGGGAACGCGACAGAACAAGCTAGGACACCGAGGCCGAAGAGGGCAGCAAACAGAACTGCTATGGAGATCATCGCATAGAGCCCCTGAGTCAGGATGATGGTACTCCTGGAGTTGGGAGAAGAGAGCAGATACGCGAAGGAACTGTCATCGACCATCTTCACTACCAGTCTGTTTCCCAGCAGTACGCAGTAGACCAGGGGAAAACCCAGCATCAGCAGCCCGTAGAGCCAGCTTGCAAGGTAGGAGTTCACATCGGTTATCATGCTGGAAAACCCCATGGCAGACATCATCTGTTCGGGGAACAGGTCCAGCATAGCTGTGATCGCTTCCATATCATGGGGATCATACATGGCGATCATGATCGTCATATAGAGGGTCAGCACACTCAAGAACAGGATGAACAGCGAACGGTTCTTTCGTATCGTAGCCTTGAACAGGGGTCTACAGATCATGGTCATCATACTCCTTGTCGTAGAACTGCATGAACACGTGCTCAAGAGACTGCTGCTTCATCTCAAGATCCCTTACGGTACATCTGGCGGCGGTCTTGATGAACTGGTCCATGCGGTCCCCGGTGATGAACACCTCGATGATCGTATCATCAACGGAAGAGACCTCAAACCCGGCATGACGCAGCAGCTTCTCAGCAGCAGCTGCGTCATCGCAGCTGAGCAGATACCCTCTGCGCCGGGTATCTTTGAGCGTCTGGATATCAGTCTTGCTGATGATCATACCATCCCTGATGATGAGTACCTGATCACACGTTCTCTCCACCTCCTCAAAGCTGTGGCTGGACATCAATATGGTCTTACCCCTCTGTTTCCAGTCCTTGATCAATTCGATGAATCGGTTCTGCATCAGGGGGTCAAGACCGCTTGTAGGCTCATCAAGGATCAGGACATCGGGATCATGCATACAGGAGGTGACGATTGCGAGCTTCTGTTTCATGCCCTTTGAGAACTTCCTGATGCTGCCCCTCGGATCCAGTTCAAAGCGTTCCAGCAGCTGCTTCTGGAGCCTCTGGTCTGATAGCCCTCGCATCTCGAGCATGAAACTGAGGAACTCATCGCCCTTCATGCCATCGATGAAGGTGATCTCTCCGGGGATGTAACCCAGTGTCCTCTGGATCTCGGGGGCCTGTTTCTGACAGTCCAGACCGCCAATCGTGCAGCTGCCTGAATCTGGCAGCATGAAACCCAGAAGTGCTCGTATTGTGGTGGTCTTACCAGCACCGTTCGGACCAAGGTATCCCATCACTTCTCCCCGGGCAACCGAGAAGTCCAGAGCGTGAACTCCCTTCCCGCTGGGATAGGTCAGACTCATAGCATTCACTTTGATCATCAGTATGACTCCCGTACTATGATCAGGCATCAGGATATGACCCGATGGTATGATCGAGTTCACTCTGCATGATACACCAGCATACACGCAAAGTACAGACAACATCACATCAGGATATGAACCGGAGATGATCACTGCCACCATCGAGAGAAGAGATATGGACAGGTGCCGTCGAGATCATCGGAGAGGTATCGTCTTGGAATGTCCGCTCTTTTCGCAGAGTCGATCAATGACATGATCGATCTGCGAGCATGTTTGTGATGGTGATCCTCAGAGGCAGTGATGCACATGAAGAGCAGGTTGGACAACAGACAGGAGGGAATGGGAGATCATAGCACCACAGACCAGAGAAGGCTTACCGTATAGGCAATATAGGCGGTGAGCAGGAATGCTCCCTCGAATCTGTTGATACGACCGGGTCTGCCTCTGAAGCCGTACCCGATGATGAACAGAGAGAGGGTAAGGACACCCATGATGGTCATATCACGGGTCAGCGTCTCCATCTCAAGCTGGATCGGCTGTATGGCAGCTGCAATACCCACGACGGCGAGTGTGTTGAAGATGTTCGAACCAAGAACATTCCCGATAGCCAGGTCATGTTCTCCCTTCTTTGCAGCCATGATCGAGGCTGCAAGCTCGGGTAAGGAGGTCCCTATCGCCACGATGGTCAATCCTATGACCATATCGCTGATGCCGAACAGAGACGCGAGGGTGACAGCCCCCCACACCAGGATACGGGAACTGACCACCAGCATGACCACTCCGATGATGAGCCAGATGAACGATCGCTGTATCGTCATGGGATGGCTTGCTGTCTCGATCTCAACTTCGGCAGAGAGGGAGTCTTCTGATTGCTGTAAACCCTGATAGATGCTCCAGCCGATCAGGAGTGCGAATACCCCAAGAAGTATCGCAGCATCGAGATGTGATACGGTAAGGTCTGAAAGAAGGATGATAGAGAGGATGGTCAGTGAGGAGAGAACCGGCAGTTCTTTCTTGAGTATTCCCGAATGGACACTCAAGGGGCTGATCATGGCTGAGATACCGAGGATCAGGGCGATATTCGCTATATTCGAACCATAGGCGTTCCCTATGGCAAGCCCGGGATTCCCCTCCATCGCCGAGATCGCAGAGACGATCATCTCTGGAGCGGAGGTGCCGAAGCCGATGATGACCATACCTATGAGCAGGGGAGGCAGGTGGAAGTACCGTGCTACAGATGCAGCTCCCTCTACGAAGCGGTCTGCACTCCAGAGAAGAAGTCCAAGTCCCAGTAGTACGGCTCCGATCGCTGTAAGCATATATGATCCCACCTGTGTGCTTCAAGATATGGAGCTACGATGACCGATGCAGTTGATCACTGCTTCGGTGCAGACGCTCCAGTGGTTTGTAGCATACTACATTTCCATGGGTTTGATAAATAGATACCCTACAGATTACGGTAGACTCATGGCAGTTGCCCCGGTGTGTACCGTAACAGAAAGACTCCTGGTTCATAGGGCGAATCCTGAACCAGGGGTCATATAACCATTCACGAAGAAATGTCTTCAACTGCTGTATCAGGGATCCATGACAAAGAGCTGGTCTGCTCCCAGGCACAGCCTCTATGCGATATGGACCCCGTAGCTGCAGTGATCATGACAGGTCACATACAGTGCGATCTCTGCTGTTTCTGCTATAGCATCTCGATTCCAAAGAGGCTGCATAGCCTATGAATCACCCTCCAGAAGATTCAGACCCTAATAAGAAAAGACCCGTCGTTCCGGGGGTTATACCGGAACGACGGGTCTCTCTGGAGGTGGCGGGAATCGAACCCGCGTCCTACTGGGCCGTTACATGACGTCTACAAGCTTATTCCCATGTGTTGTTTCACGATACCTTAGCCACAGGACCAACTGCAGTATCGCTACGCCGAAATGGTGTCCCTTTCATAACGTCGGTATATATGAAGGTGAGTCCTGGAAGTGTTACAGATGACGTTGAATTCAGGACTGCGTCCAACGTATCCGTTACAGCGTTACTACGCTGCTAAAGCAAAAGATGCTTCGTTGTTTTCTTCAGCAATTAAATAAATGCCCTGTTTAAGGAGTTTGACGACTCCGCTGCAACCATGTAACCAACAATCCAATAGTCGAAACCAGTGCACCCCCCGGGTGCATCATCATAATACTCACATTCGTGGAAAAAGGAAAGAGGGAATGATCGCTAATCGTGCTTAATCTGCCTCTGAGCATCACGTTTTTGATCTCGCTCACGTATCGTGTTGCGCTTATCATGCAGCTTCTTCCCACGACCGAGTGAGATCTCTATCTTGATCAGACTGTTCTTGAAATAGATCTTCGTCGGGACGAGCGTGAAGCCCTTCTCATCGATCTTTCGTTTCAGACGTTTGATCTCCTGCTTCGAGGCAAGCAGGATACGATCCCGATCGGGTTCATGATTGTTGATGCTGCCGAATATATAGGGTGATATATGCAGACTCTTCAGGACCAGCTGCCCGTTGATGATACGCACATACGAATCACCGAACGAGAACTTCCCGTTCCTGATGGACTTCACTTCGGTCCCTTCGAGGACGATACCGCATTCAAGAGATTCAACGATCTCATAATTGAAATAGGCCTTCTTGTTCTTCTGTATGATCTTTATCGCATTACTCATCAGTAGTGTTATCTCTCCTGCAGGATGGTCCTGAAACCGATATACGGAGAGCAGCTCTCCGCACCTATGGAACCACGTGTGTACGTATGGATGCCGGAATTCTCATAGCTTCCTCCCTTGACGGTCATCTGGACCGGGGAAGGGGGGATCGACAGCTGATGTGCAGACAGCCCATCATAGGTGAACAGATGACCATTGGGCACATACGGGGTGGCCGTCAGCTCCCAGAGACTGCCGAAGAGCCCGGTCAGGTGACTCACCGGTTCTGAGAGCATCAGCAGACGATTACTATAGGAATTCTCTGCCAGAGAGAGAACTGCTGCGCTTTCCCACTGTGCATCTGAGGGCAGGGTGCATACCAGATCATAGCCCTGATCCTGCAGCACAGAGGAGTACCAGCTGCAGTAGGCTGCAGCCGCATGGTAGGAGATGCCACGAACCGACCGGTCAGTGGGGTTCTCAAGATCCACACCCTGGAGGTACATCTGATCTGCCAGTCCCTCATCGATCAATGACTCCAGGTTATCTGCAGCCCAAAGAGGATCCTGTTTGGTGAACGAAGCAAACTGCTTCTCTGTGATCTCGTTATGGGCCATGTAGTAGGCAGGAACAGCTGCAGTGTACGGCAGTTCCGTGAATACTGCAGACCCGTCTGCATCACCGAGAAGCATCTGGTCGATCTGCGGGAAGTAGGTATACATGCGACCGTCCAGCTCAAAACTCTCGTTCGGGAGCGCCATAGTGGTTCCCGGGACCTCTCCCAGCAGTCTCCCGATATCGGAGATCTGATCCCCCTCCATGAACGAAGAGACCAGATTGAATGCATGAGTGTTCCGTATGGGGGCTGTGACGGTAGGATCAAGCAGCTCAAGAGCTGCGAGGAAGTCATCGTACATCTCTTCTGAGACGATATAGCCCAGAGCAGCATACATGAACTGTTCAGAGAGCTGATGGTCATCGTTTCCCGTGCCGACGAGATCCAACGCAGTTCTCTGCAGGATCTCAGGATAGAAATAGGTCTCACTGTACTGTCGCACAGGTGACCAGGCGGCAACCGAAGCAAGACGCCATGAGAGATACGAGTTCAGGTCTGTCAGAGAGAGCTCTGCCTCATAGCTCACCTTTCGTGCTGAGAACAGGGAACCGAAGATTCTGCCCGGTACTGAGACGGTGCCGAGGGAACGATCCTCGAAGTAGGGCTTGGTCACTACCAGCGTATGATCCCCCTTGGGAACGAAGACCGGCTGTGAGGAATCCCCTGCATAGATCCCATCTACCCAGAGAGCTCCCTGGGGTACGTTGGTCTCCACGGTGATGAGTGCACCATTGTGCAGGATGCCCGGGAGGATCAGGATGGCAAACAGGAGGAGCATAACGGCAAGGATATAGAGAACGGGAATATAGCGCACAGGCTGTATACCGAAGATCGGCTTGAGGATGACCCGGTCTTCGGTGGTGATATCTGGTTTCTTCATAAGTGGTAGATTATCGCTGTGGTATTAACTTGTCAACCGAAAGCTATTATGATAGGTTTTATTCAATGAAAATCACAAGCGAAAGACTGGTACTGTGGACCGAAGCAGGTCTCACACGACGAAAGGCGAAGAAACGGATCGTCCAAGAGAAGAATAGACAGAAAGGGCCGATACGTGAATGGATCGAAGCTATCCTCTGGGCCGTGATGATCGTGTTCCTGATCAATCAGTTCATCTTCCAGCTCTATCAGATACCCTCATCCTCCATGGAGGATACCCTGCTGATCAAGGACCGGGTCTTTGTCAACAAGGCGATCTTCGGTCCCGAACTCTATCCTGGAGGACCGAAGATCTTCGATGCGGTCCGGCCCTCCCGCGATGATATCATCATCTTCCAGAATCCCGAGTATGTCTCGAGGGGACCGGTGTTCGATGTGATGAACCGGGTGATCTATATGATCACCCTCTCTCTGGTGAACATCGACAAGGATGAACAGGGCAACCCAAGAGCTCAGCTCTATGTGAAACGGGCACTCGGATACGGAGGGGATACCATCAGCTTCGAACAGGGAGATATCTCCATACAGCCTGCCGGATATGAACAGGCAGTGACAGAAGAGCTCTTCAGATCAGAGGCGAATCTGCCGGTCCACCATAAACGACTGTTCACCGAAGATGATTATACGGCGTTCACCGCCTATGCACAGGTGCAGGCCTATACGAAAGAGAACATCCAGATCTCATCACAGCTGCAGCAGCAGGCAGCCCCGGCCGGTTCGGGACTGAGAGATTACCTGCATATCTACAAGAGCTTCTATGACCTGAGAGCCAAGATCTCCCCGCACGATCCTACCGTCCGATCAGAACTCGCCCGCTACGATAACGGCTTCTACATACCCGAGGGGTATATCCTGCCCATCGGTGATAACCGGGACAACTCGGGAGACGGCAGGTATTTCGGACCGGTGGCTGAATCAGAGATGCTCGGAAAAGCCTACTTCAGATTCTGGCCCCTCAACCGTATCGGTCTTCTGCATTGAGTATGATCATCAGTGCCCTGGAACAGGCACGGGATTTTGGACAGCTCTCTCTGTATATACACATCCCGTTCTGTGCCCGAAAATGTGACTACTGCGATTTCTATTCCAGGACTGATATGACCGGGGAACTCCTTGATGCCTACAGTGATCACCTCTGCCGTGAGATCTCGTTCATCACCGACAGATACCCCCTTCCGTTCACCAGCGTGTTCATCGGCGGCGGTAATCCCGGCCTTCTGGGACCGAAGCGGCTGCAGAAGATCCTAGAGGCCTCCCACAGACACGGAAGACCTGCAGAGTGTACGATCGAGATCAACCCTGAATCGATCGATGCGGCACTGCTCACATCAGCGATCGGGATGGTAGACCGGCTGAGTATCGGGGTACAGTCACTCAAGCAGAAGAATCTGCAGATGCTCGGAAGGAATGCCACTGCAGAGCAGACGCTCGAAGGGCTCAGACGATTCCAACCGCTGCGGGAGCACTTCTCCTTGAACATCGACCTGATCCAGGGAGTTCCGTCACAACATGCCGATGATACTCTCGAAGACATAACAGAACTCCAGAGCCTGCTGCACCCCGACCACTTCTCGATCTATGATCTGATCATAGAAGAGGGAACGCCGCTGCATACACGGGTTGCAGCTGAAAGCTCCATCGAGACCGATGTGAACGGTAATGTCCTGATCTCCTGCAGCGACGTGAGACCGCTGTTGAGCTCCCTCGGGTTCTCCCGCTATGAGATCGCCAACTATGCGAAAGAGAGCAGGCAGTGTCTGCATAATCTGCACTACTGGCAGCTGCTGCCCTATCTGGGCATCGGTGCTGGAGCGAGCTCCACCCTCTATACCGATACGAACGTACTTCGGCTGCACGGCAGAGAGAATCTGCACGCCTATGCATATGAAAGTTCATCCTTCAGTGATACTATATATGAGATAGAGAAGCTCAGTGCGCAGGAGTTCCTCGAAGAGATCCTGCTCATGGGTCTGAGAACCACTGCAGGAGTATCGCTGCACAGGCTGCGTGACTGTTTCGGCTGCGATCTGCAGGACATCCTGAAGCAGAGCCTGCCGGCCTGGGAGGCCAGGGGATGCCTGCAGATCTTCGATGACTATCTCAGTCTGACAGAAAAAGGTATGGATCTGTTGAATTCGATCCTCATAGATATGTTTATGGATATTGAATCCTTCAGCGGTACCCTTTTACTGGCACTTGACACCGATTTTTAAGCTGTGATAGGTTTCACTACGACTGTACATCAGGAAATAGATACGATTCTAAGGAGACCATATGTCTGGACATAGTAAATGGGCATCAATCAAGCACAAGAAAGGCGCAATCGATGCAAAACGAGGGAAGATATTCACCAAACTCATTCGTGAGATCACCGTAGCCGCGAAGATCGGCGGTGGGGAGATCGAAGCGAACCCCAGATTGCGTACTGCTGTGCTCAAGGCTAAAGCTGAGAATATGCCTAAAGACAATATCGCCAAAGCCATCAAGAAGGGTACCGGTGATATGGAAGGTGTCGAATACACCGAACTCACCTATGAAGGCTATGGTCCCGGTGGAGTCGCCATCATGATAGAGGCACTGACTGACAACAAGAACAGGACAGCTGCCGATGTCCGGAGTACCCTCTCGAAGAACGGCGGGAACCTTGGTGAATCAGGCTGTGTCTCCTACCTGTTTCAGAGAAAGGGCATCATCTCATACGACAGTGCGACCTATGACGAGGAACAGCTGTTCGAACCTGCTCTGGAAGCGGGAGCAGAGGATGTGAAGAACGAGGGAGATGTCATCGAAGTACTCACCGAACCCGACAGCTTCGGAGAGGTGCTCGACGCTCTGCAGGAACAGGGCTTTGAAGAGAGCTCTGCTGAAGTCGCTCTGATCTCCGATACCATGGTGAGCCTCGAACACGACAAGATCACCAAAGCCCTCAGACTGATCGATCGACTTGAGGACCTTGATGATGTGCAGACCGTCTCCACCAATCTGGATATCCCGGATGATTATGAACCTGAAGAATAGGGGATGATGATACTAGGGATCGACCCGGGGATCGCGAATCTTGGCTGGGGTGTGGTGAGTACCGGCTCCGGTCGTCTCCACTGTGAAGCCTACGGCCATATGAAGACGAAAGCCGATGCTCCTGTCGAGAGTCGGATCCAGGAACTCGCAGGTCTGTGCAATGATCTGTTCACCACCTATCCGATCGATCAGATGAGCATTGAAGACATCTATTATTTTCAGAACAAGAGCAGTGCCATAACGGTGGCAAAAGTCATCGGCGCACTCTACTATGTGGCATCACTGCAGCAGGTCGCGGTCACTACCTATTCACCGCTGCAGATAAAGACCACCATCACCGGCTTCGGCAGGGCCGAGAAGCTGCAGATCCAGGAGATGGTCAGAGTCCTTCTTGGGCTTCCCTCCATCCCCAGACCTGATCATGCCGCCGATGCCCTGGCGATCGCCATCTGCCACTATACCCAGAGAGAAGGTAAGGAAAGGTTGGGAATCTATGATTGATGCGATTCACGGTGAACTTCTTCGCGTCGAGACCAACACAGTGGTCATCGGTACTCCGAGTATCGATTTCGCCTGTACCGTCTCATCGACTACCAGCTCGATGCTGGGGAACCTTGGTGCCGAAGACCGGCAGTCAGTCCACCTGTATACCCATCTCCATCACAAGGAAGATGTGATGCAGCTCTTCGGTTTCGCCACTCGAGATGAACGCACGATGTTCTTCGAAGTGACGAAGGTCCAGGGCATCGGACCGAAGCAGGCAGTGAAGATCCTCTCGGGTATCTCTGTACGGGACCTGGCAGTGGCGCTGGATGCAGGCGATATCGATCGACTCACGCAGATCCCGGGACTCGGGAAGAAGACCGCACAGAAGATGATCCTTGCCCTCAGGAGCAAGCTCGATCTCTTCTCTGAGGAGATCCCGGTACAGCAGAGCAGCGGTAGCCTGCCTCCGCTGTGCATGGAGATGCTCCATGCCCTGACCGAGATGGGTTATGACAAGAGACTTGCAAAGATCGCCGTCACTGAAAGTTATCAGGAACTGTCTGAGACAGTCACTGATGATCGAACTCTGGAAGAGAGACTCTTCAAAGCCTCTATCATCAGGTTGGCATAATGGAAGAACGCATCGTCACCAATCAGGAACATACGCTTGATCAGAAGCTGCAGGATGACCTGATACGACCGAAGTTCCTCAAGGACTTTCAGGGTCAGCAGGAACTCAAAGATAATCTGAAGATCTTCATCACCGCCTCGAAGGACCGTGAGCAGACGCTCGATCATGTCTTCATCAGCGGTCCCCCGGGACTGGGAAAGACCACACTGGCCTCCATCATCGCCAATGAGATGGACGCCGAGATCAAGATGACATCAGCACCTGCGCTGGAGAAACCCAAAGACCTCGCAGGGATCCTCACTACGATCAAAGAGGGCAGCATCTTCTTCATCGATGAGATCCACCGGCTCCGTCCGGTCCTCGAGGAGATGCTCTACATCGCGATGGAGGATTTTGAGATCGACTGGGTCATCGGGCAGGGTCCTGCTGCACGGACGATCAGGGTCCCCATACCGCAGTTCACCATGATCGGCGCGACTACCAAGGCCGGGAAGGTGGCAGCCCCGCTGTATACCCGGTTCGGGATCACCTCCCGTATCGGATTCTACCAGGAGGAAGAGCTGCAGCACATCATCAGCCGCTCGGCACGGATCATCGGTGCTTCGATCTCGGATGAAGCGGTGGTGACCCTCTCGCGCTGTTCCAGAGGTACTCCCCGTATCGCGAACCGTCTGCTCAGGCGACTGCGCGATTATGCGGAGGTCCTTGGTGATGGCATCATCACCCCTGCGATCGTCACTGATGGTCTTGAACGTCTGGGTATCGATCATCATGGACTCGATGCTCTCGATATACGCATCCTGGAGACCATCATCGATTTCTATCATGGAGGACCGGTCGGTGCGGAGACCCTTGCGATCAGTGTGGGGGAGGCCATCGAATCCCTCGAAGACTTCTATGAACCCTATCTGATCCAGAAAGGCTATCTGAAAAGGACTCCAAGGGGCCGTATGGTCACTGAAAAAGCATATGAACTGCTTCACAGAAGCAATAAGGAACCACATGAAGACCAGCGACTTCTCTTTTGATCTGCCCGAAGGACTGATCGCACAGTATCCGACCGACAGCCGCGGTACCAGCCGTCTGCTGGTGCTCGATAGACATACCGGAGAACGGACTCATACCGATATCGGACATCTGGCAGAGCTCATCCCGGAAGATGCCCTGCTGGTGATCAACAACTCCAAGGTCCGTAAAGCCCGGGTCTTCGCGAAGACAGCCTTCGAAGGTCAGGTGGAGTTCCTCTTTCTCGAGCAGCTCGATCAGAGACGATGGAAGACCATCGTCACCAAATCGAAGCGACAAAAACCCGGCAGGACCTACACCTTAGCAGGGGGGATCACTGCTGAACTGACAGAGGATTTGGGATCTGAGAAGATCATCACCATGAGCGAACCCCTTGATGAGGAGTTCTTCCTCCAGTATGGACATATGCCGCTGCCTCCCTATATCAAACGTGAGGATGAGTTCCTCGATGACAGCCGGTATCAGACCGTCTATGCGAAGGAGATCGGATCTGTGGCAGCTCCCACAGCCGGACTGCATGTCACCCCGCAGATCATCGATGAACTGAAGGCCAAAGGGGTCAGGATCACAGAAGTGACCCTCCACGTGGGACTTGGCACCTTCCTGCCGATCAGAAGTGATGATATCCACGATCATGCGATGCATACCGAAGAGTATGAGGTCTCCGCTGAGTCAGCTGAGCTGATCAATCAGTACAAACGTGAGGGACGACCGATCTATGCGGTAGGGACCACTTCAGTGAGGACTCTCGAAGCGGCTTATGATGATGCGACGGCTCAGGTGCGCGCGGGGCGAAGGTCTACCGACATCTTCATCAAACCCGGCTATACCTTCAAGGTCATCGATGCCCTGCTGACGAACTTCCATACCCCCGAATCGACGCTGCTGATCCTTGTCAGTGCTCTGGCTGGAAAGGATAACATCTTCGCAGCCTATGCAGAGGCGATCGAGCAGCAGTACCGCTTCTTCTCCTACGGGGATGCGATGCTCATCCGCTGATCGACGAACGCGGTGATCTGCCGGTGGATCTGATCGATCGGCAGCCTCCCGTCGATCCGGCAGAACATGATCTGCTCGGAGATCTCAGAGAACATCTGTTCATAGTTCTCATAGACAGCCTGCTGGAAGTGTTCATGTTCGAAGATATCGCGTGAATCTCTACTGGTATCAATACGCTTGAGGCATTCTGATACAGGTGTGTCTATATAGATGATGATCATCGGGTGCGGGTAGGGCGCATTGTAGGAGAGTACATCCTCTTTCGGGACGTCTACCGCCTGGTAGGCTACCGATGAATAGAAGTACCGGTCGGAGATCACGAGATCATGATCCCTGAGCTGTTCGAGCATGCCCTGTTCGCCATAGAGATGGTCATGACGGTCAGCTGCATAGAGCATGGCCAGGGCGTGATGAGTCACTGTGGCGGATCCCGAGAGGATCTCACGGATCAGTCTTCCGATCGGCCCGTCTGTGGGTTCACACGTGAGAAAGACGCTCCTGCCCGTTGCAGTGAGATGGTCGGACAGCAGTCTCGCCTGAGTCGTGGTACCGGCACCATCGAGCCCTTCGAAGACGATGAAGTTATCAAGTATGTTCATATCCGTAGTTATAGACTTTTTTTCAGGCTGCTGCTACTGCCCGATCACCCCTTCTGATCATTTCTTCCCTGTGAGATGCATCAAGATTATCTACTTTTTTTCACATGTAACAAAAAAGAGTGCAGTTTACATAACAGAGTGCTATGCGTATAATAGAACGGACGTATTCACAAAAGGAGTTTTAAACACATGCGGAATATCAGCACGTTCTCAAAAGGCGGTGTGCATCCAGCAGACCGCAAAGAACTGACATGCACTAAAGAGATCGTACGTCTTCCGACCCCCAAGCACATCATCATACCATTCTCTCAGCATCTGGGTGTACCGGCCAACCCTATCGTCAAGAAGGGTGATATAGTCGCAGCAGGTGATAAGATCGGTGAAGCTGCCGGTTTCATCTCGGCAGATATCCATACCCCTGCAGCTGGGACTGTGTCAGAGATCAAAGAGATCTTCCTGCCGAACGGCATGTATACGAAAGCTGCGGTCATCGCAGTAGATGAGACGGGTTCGCTGGAACTTACTGAGAAGAGAGACTGGAAGACCATGGATCCTCACCAGATTGTCGCTGAGGTGAAGGATCTGGGGATCGTCGGGATGGGAGGAGCGACGTTCCCCGCGAATGTCAAGTTCTCCGTGCCGAAAGGGAAGAAAGCAGAGTATGTCGTGATCAACGGCGTAGAATGTGAACCCTATCTGACCTCTGATCATCGGATCATGCTGGAGAAGGGCCTTGAAGTACTCGAAGGTGCCCTGATCATCGCGAAGATGGTCGGAGCTCCAAAGGTCTATATCGGGATCGAGAACAACAAGAAAGATGCCATGGAGCATCTCGAATCGCTGATCACAGCACATCATCTGCCGATTGAGATCCAGCCGCTGAGACTCAAGTACCCCCAGGGAGATGAGAAACAGCTGTTGAAAGCCGTTATCGGAAAAGAGGTTCCCTCAGGAGCTCTTCCTATCGATATCGGGGCTGTGGTGAGTAATGTCGGGACGGCACAGGCGCTCTATCAGGCTATCGTCTATCGAAAGCCTCTGATCGAACGTGTGGTCACGGTCACCGGAGATGCGATCAGAGACCCCGGTAACTTCCTGGTCACGATCGGGACCCCCATCCAGGATCTGATCGATGCCTGCGGAGGGTTCAGGGAACAGCCGGAGAAGATGGTCGCAGGTGGACCCATGATGGGATTTGCCTTCTATGACCTGCAGACGCCGGTGATGAAGGGGACTTCCGGAGTGCTTGCACTCACGTCCAAGGAGTCGAGGAAAGAGGTCACCACCGCCTGTATCTCCTGTGGAAGGTGTGTTGCAGCCTGTCCCATGGGTCTGCAGCCAACGAGACTGTATAAGAACATCTCAGTCGGTAACTATACCGAATCTCTGGGACTCGGACTGCTTGACTGCAAGGAGTGCGGCTGCTGCGCCTATGTGTGCCCGGCAAAGCTTCCTCTGGTGCAGGGAATGAGACTGGGAAAGAACATGTCAAGGAAGATGAAAAAATGAGCGAAGAGAACATCATGTACAGAATAGAGAGCTCGCCTCAGATCCGACATGCCGATTCGACTGCCCGCATCATGTGGTCTGTCGTCCTGGCGCTGCTGCCGGCGGGTATATGGAGTGTGGTCAATTTCGGCCCCTATGTGCTGGCGGTGATCGCAGTCTCTGTCATCACCGCAGTGGTGCTGGAGTACCTGCTTGCCCGACTGATGGGGAGATCGACCATACAGGACGGCAGTGCCGTACTTACCGGTCTGCTGATAGCCTACAACATGCCCCCTGGAGTGGGGCTGTTCATACCGATCATCGCTTCCGCCTTCGCCATCGCCGTGGTGAAGTGGAGTTTCGGTGGTCTCGGGGCGAACTGGATCAACCCGGCTCTTGCCGGAAGGGTCTTCGTCTTCTTCTCCTGGACAGGAGCCATGACCACCTGGAAGGCTCCGCGATTCTGGAGTGCCGTCGATACGACCTCGGGAGCCACTGTGCTCTCTACCGTGAAGACCTCCCTGCTCGATGCAGAGGGGATCATCAGCGGACCTGCCGGTCTGCTCGGTGACCTTGGGTATCAAAGTACCGCGTTCGCCCGACAGGCCGCCTCCTGGTTCTCCGATACGCTGAACATCGGCGTATCACCGATCCATATCGACCTGTTCATCGGGACGGTCCCCGGATCCCTCGGAGAGGTCTCAGCACTGCTGCTGATCCTCGGCGGGATCTATCTTGCTGCGAAACATATCATCACCTGGCATACCCCGATCTCCTATATCCTCTCCTTCAGCCTTCTGATCTGGATCTTCGGCGGTGTGCAGTATGGTACCGGTCTGTTCTCAGGTGATGTACTCTTTCACCTGTTCAGCGGCGGCATGATGCTCGGAGCATTGTTCATGGCAACCGATATGGTCACCAGTCCGACGACCTATGCGGGTATGATCATCTTCGGCATCTTCACGGGATTTCTCACCTTCCTCTTCAGGATCTACGGGTCTCTTCCCGAAGGTGTCTCTCTTGCGATCATTATCATGAACATCTTCGTACCCATGATCGATCGCTATATCCAGCCCAGAAGATTCGGCGTGGTGAAACAGAGGAGTCAGGCATGAAACAAATGATATCAATCGGATCCCGGCTGGCGATCATCTGCGCCGTCTCGGCCATCGTGCTGGCGCTGGTGAATTCCATCACCGCACCGAAGATCGCCATCTATCAGGAGCAGCTGGTGCAGCAGGCACTCTCTGAAGTCTCGAGCGGGTATACCGTCGGAGAGAAACAGAGTGCTGATGCACAGCAGATCAACTACTATCATCCTCTCACAGACGGTGATACGGTAGTAGGCTATGTGATCAATCTCACCGCAGCAGGCTACGGCGGGCCCATGACCATGCTCGCCGGTTTCTCGACAGCGGGTGAGACCCTCGCTGCGAAACTCATCCAGAACAGCGAGACTCCCGGACTGGGAAAGAAAGCTGAATCGAGTGAGTACATGCAGATGTTCGTCGGTACCGGCGGCAGTACGACACTGCCGATAAAGAAATCGGATCTTCCGGATGCTGCTGCTGATTCGATCAGTGGTGCGACCATCACCTTCAGCGGAGTCGCAAAGGCTCTGCTCGCCGGCTCGCAATTCGCCATCGAACTGGGAGGTATGCGATAATGTGGAAAGAACTTACCAAGGGGATCTTCAAGGAGAACCCCATATTCATCATCGTACTCGGACTCTGTCCCGCTCTGGGGGTCTCGACCCAGGTCGTCAATGCTCTGGGCATGGGTGCCGGTGTCATCTTCGTGCTCGTGAGTTCGAACATCTTCGTCTCCCTGCTCAAGGATTTTATCCCGAACAAGGTGAGGATACCTGCATACATCGTGATCATCGCATCGTTCGTCACGATCGTCGAGATGGTCATGCATGCCTATGCACCATCGCTGTTCAAGAGCCTCGGGGTCTTCGTCCCCCTGATCGTCGTGAACTGTCTGATCCTCGGAAGGGCAGAGGCGTTCGCGAACAAGAACACGGTCTGGTCCTCGATCCTTGATGCGATCGGTATGGGGATCGGCTTCACCTTGAGCCTGATCCTCATCGCACTGATCCGCGAGGTGTTCGGCTCGGGAACGATAACCCTGTTCGCCATGGGAGATTTTGACGGTGTCATCCGTATACCGGTCCTGTATGCAGCACCTATGAGAGTACTGAGCCTGTCAGCAGGAGCCCTGCTGGTCATGGGATATCTAAAAGCATTCTTCAACTGGTATGCTTCACGAGGGAGGGCTTGATCAGATGTCATATATCGCAATCATCATAACATTCGTATTCATCAACAACTTCATCCTGACTCAGTTTCTCGGTCTGTGCCCGTTCATCGGGGTATCGAAGAACATCGAGTCAGCCGTCGGTATGGGATTCGCCGTGACCTTCGTCATGGCGATAGCCTCTGTGGTGACCTGGCTGGTCTACTACTATATTCTCATCCCCCTCGGATTGACCTACCTGCAGACGATCACCTTCATCCTGGTCATCGCATCGCTGGTCCAGCTCGTGGAGATGATCGTGCAGAGAATATCACCGCCGCTGTATAAGGCCCTTGGTATCTTCCTGCCTCTGATCACCACCAACTGCGCCGTACTCGGTATCGCATTGATCAATGTCACCAGTTCGTACAACCTGCTCGAAAGCTTCATCGCCGGCATCTCCGCCGGTCTCGGTTTCCTGCTCGCTATCGTACTGATGGCGAACATCAGGGAGAGACTTGAACTCGAACAGGTTCCCAAACCCTTCAAAGGAGTCCCTATCGCCTTCATTTCCGGAGGACTGATGGCACTTGCCTTCATGGCATTCGATAAGGCCCTTCTGACGAATCTACTAGGATAGGTGTAAAGATGATATTAAACATACTATATGCGTTTCTGACTGTCTCGATCCTCGGAGGCGCTCTGGGCATCGGCCTGGCGTACGCATCGAAGAAGCTGGCAGTCAAAAAAGATGAGCGGGTGGAGGCTGTAGAAGAGGCCCTGCCCGGAGCGAACTGCGGAGCCTGCGGGTATGCAGGCTGTGCCGCATACGCAGAGGCCATCGTGAACGAAGAGGCTGACATGACCCTCTGTGCTCCCGGTGGTCCTGATACTGCTGCCAAGGTGGCTGCGATCATGGGTGTAGAAGCACAGGGCGGCAATGCGAAGAAGATGGTCGCCCGGGTCCACTGCTACGGGAACGAGGAGACCACCACGAAAGCGTTCGCCTATGAAGGACTGCAGGATTGTAATGCGGCCTACGCGATGTTCAAAGGTGATAATGGTTGTAAGTACGGTTGTCTGGCTCTGGGCAGCTGTATCGCCGTCTGTCCGGTGAATGCGATCACCAAACGTGAAGATGGCAGGATATATGTCGACAAAGATGTTTGCATTAGTTGCCGAAAATGTGTTACTGTCTGTCCTACCGGAGTCATGAAGATGATCCCGTATGATGCGGAGTACTATATCGCCTGTAATTCAAAGGATAAGGGCGGTGCGGTCAAGAAAGTCTGCAGCGTCGGGTGCATCGGTTGTAAGATATGTGAGAAGAAGTTCCCTGATGCAGGGTTCACCGTCAAAGATTTTCTTTCTGAGATCGATTATACCATCGCAGCACAGGGACAGGATGGGGCAGCTGCCGCCTGTCCGGTAGACTGCATACGGGTGACGGACTAAGATAAGAAGAAGGTACCAGTACTATATGGGTCAAAAGAAGTTGATACTTGGTTTCTATGATCAGAAACCATTGGGAACCAGATTGGAAGATTATGAATTCAGCCTGTACTCGTGTTATAAACCTCTTTTGACCTATCTCTACACGAATCCGGAGATCCGGATCGCTCTCTATCTCTCGGGGACCATCTATGAATGGCTCGAGAGTGATTACCCTGAGATAAACATGCTGATCTCTGATATGGTCAAGCGAAAGCAGATCGAACTGCTTACCGGGGGCTTCTATGACCCGATCCTTCAGATCATCCCGAATAAGGACCGGACCCTTCAGATAGAGATGACTACCACGCTGCTGCGCAAGCGCTTCGGCTACCGGCCGCGCTGCGGGTGGATCAGTGAACAGGTATGGAACCCGGTACTGATCAATACCCTCTCGTTATGCGGCATCAAGAGTATGATCCAGTTTCATACCAGTGTCAGGGAGAACCCCTACTATATGCAGGAGATGGGTAAGACCATAACCATCTTCCCGGTAGACACCGCCCTCAGCACTGCTCTGCTGGGTAATGCACTCGATGAGTTTCATCATCTTATCTCGATAAAGGCGAAAAAGGAGTCTGTGTCTCATATCACGCTCATGCTCGATATGAACAAGATCATCTCCAACTCCATCATCGAGACCAAGAACAATATCGTCGAGCTGTGCAAGGTGTTCAAAGATACCTGTGAGATGTATGAGATGACATCAGCACTTATCACAGATGAGACCTTCGAGGAGCCGATCGTGCAGGACTATCTGCCCTACGGCTGGTACAAGGATCAGAATACCCAGAACACCGTACATTTCAACGAACTGTTCATCAAGTACCCTGAGATCCAGCGTCTGTACGGGAAGCTCCTGTTCGTGTCGCGATTGATCCCCGGGATCAAAAAAGAGAAATCACTGAAGAAGCTGGCGATCAAGGAACTGCTGAAGGCTGAATCGTTCGGCGGATTCTCGATCTCCCAGAATGGCGGGATGTATCAGAACTACCTGAGAAAACGCAACTATCACCATCTGATCGAAGGGGAGAAGATCTCACGGGAGAAAGGGGTCTTCTCTACCTCCATCACGATGTATGACATGGATCTTGATACCGAGGATGAGGTGATCTACCGGGGGAAGAACATCACTACCGTCTTTGATCGTATCGGCGGGTCCATGATCGAACTGGACTATCTGGTGAATTCCTGGAACTATCTCGATACCTTCGTCGGTCATAGCGATGATCTGACTCGCAGAAGCATCCCCTCCATGCCCGATGGTATCTGTCAGAACACCTTCACTGATCTGTTCGTCTATCCTGAAGCACAGAGTGCCTGTTATGATAAATATTCGGATGCAGGGGTCCTGACCCTCGAAGGCGAGAGCTATGAGCTCGGGAGATTCGACAAAGACAAGAAACAGGTGGCCTTCTCCTTCACCACCACCGGTCTGACAGGCATCGACTCGATCGAGATCGAGAAGCTCTATACCTGTCATACCAATACCATCCAGGTGGATTATCGTATCAGGAACTGCGGCAGGACCAGAGTACAGTGCAAGTTCGGTTCAGAGCTGAATCTTTCGTTTTCCGGTGATACCGATGACCTGGTCGAATTCCATTCATCTGATGCCAATCATGTCAAGAAGATGGGACCGCAGGAGTTCACCATGAAGAACGTCAAACAGCTGCGTATCTCTGATCTGAACAAGAAAGCGATGGTATCCATCCTGGCAGAAAAACGGTATCATATGATCAGGCAGAACTACTCGACTACCATCAGTACCCTGATGGGCGAAGAGGATATCTATCAGTTCACCCGTATCCTGCCGCTGTGGGAGCTGGATCTCAGACCTGGAGAGCAGTGGGAGAATCAGATAGCCATACGAATCGAGAAATTACGATAAGCAGGTGTAGCACATGATACACCAAAAGGAGAACACTATGCTGAATGACTATACACTGCGGCTGGAAGCCGTTGAGAAGGAAACGCTTGATACCTGGGGGCGACTTTGACCCGGATTCGAAGCAACAGAGACTCGAAGAACTGGAGAAGCTGACACAGGACCCGTCGTTCTGGAATGACAAGGAGACTGCAGAGAAGACCTATGCTGAGATCGCTTCTATCAGGGATGAGCTGGAACCCTGGAATGATATCATCGCACAGATCGCGGAGACCAGAGAGTTCCTGATGCTCCTCGAAGAGGAGTTCGATGAACAGACTGCACAGGATGTCGGTGCGACCCTCGAGACGATCGAGACCCGTTTCGAACAGTTGAAGATCGCTTCCCAGCTGCATGAGATCTATGACAGGAACAATGCCTTCATGACCATCCACTCAGGTGCAGGAGGGACAGAGGCCTGTGACTGGGTTCATATGCTGCTGCGCATGTATACCCGATGGTCTGAGAGAAGTGAGTTCACGCTGAAGATCCTCGATATGCTCGAAGCCGAGGGAGGGATCAAGTCGGTGACCGTACAGCTTGACGGTAAGCATGCCTACGGCTATCTCAAAGGCGAGAGCGGCATCCACCGGCTGGTCCGTATCTCACCGTTCGATCAGCAGAAGCGCAGACACACCTCATTCGCATCGGTCTTCGTCTCCCCGGTGATCGAGGAAGACATCGATGTCACGATCAAGCCGGAAGATATCCGAGTCGATACCTACAGAGCTTCCGGTGCCGGCGGGCAGCATGTCAACAAGACTGATTCAGCGGTACGCCTCACCCATCTCGAATCAGGGATCGTGGTGCAGTGTCAGAATGAGCGAAGTCAGCACAAGAACAGGGCCATGGCCATGAAGGTGCTGACCTCCAGACTGTATGAGTATTACCGACAGCAGAATGAGGAAGAGCAGTCAAAGCATTCCATGGAGAAGAAAGAGATCTCCTGGGGGCATCAGATCAGATCCTATGTGTTCCAGCCGTACACCATGGTCAAGGATCACAGGACTGGACTGCAGATCGGTAATATCCAATCGGTCATGGATGGGAATATCGATCCCTTCATCGAAGCATATCTGACATGGAGAATAGAGTAGTCTCCCACAGGCAGCTGCTGCTGGTGCACATCGTACTCCTGATGTGCATCATGGCTGCTGCCGGGGCACAGCAGGCACCCCGTACCGGGCTGCTCCCGATCTTCAGTCGGCAGACTGAAGACCAGCGTAGCCTGGAACTGCTGTATACCGATCATATCTACGAACAGGTATACCGTCGTGCCGCTGACCTGTTCACCAGTGAAGCCTTTTCCCGCATCTATCACTCAGAAGACCAGGGCCCTGCACAGGAGCTGGTCCCCCTGTACGATGAAGGGCAGGCTCTGTTCACCGACGAGCTCCTCTTCTCTCTTGATCAGCCCCCTGTGGCCGCCTATATCATGAAGCGGTATGACCTGGAACAGCTGGTCTATGGGCGTTTTCGTACCATAGATTCGGTATCGATCATCGAACTCTTCCTCATGGGAGAGGATGCTCAGCCCGAACGGATCTATTCCCGGATCATCACTGCAGAACAGCTTCCTGTGGTCACCGAAGAACTGCTTATCACGCTGGTGGAGCGCTTGACCGGGAAGCAGACCGGTGCACTGAGCATCTCCGGCTCCCCTCAAGATATGCTCAGCCTCCAGATCGACGGGTTGACGGTCTCTGTTGACGATACGGTCCTGCAGGTCCTGCCCTACAGCTCCTATAGAATCGATATCAGGCTGCAGGGCCGTACGATCGACAGCACCACGGTGCTCATCGATCAGGATCGGCAGCAGCTTGCCGTGAGACTGCAGGAGCCGGTCACCGAACAGTACTATATCTCATCGCTGCCGGGAGGGGCCTCATTATACGTCGAGGCAGAACCGATCGGTACCTCAGGGATGCTCTACACGTTCGACAGCGCCCAGGACCGGCTCCTGACTGCAGAGCTCCCAGGGTACATCCCTGAACATATCAGGTTGTCAGAAGCAGCCCCTGGGGAACTCACGATCGCTCTCCGACCCGATTGGATGAGCCGTACCAGCCAGATCGAGGTGGGAAAACGTGCATGGTATTCCTCATTAGGAGTATGTATTGCTTCATTGCCTATTTCAATTCTATCAAAGTTTTTATATGATACCACAGGTGATCCTCTCTGGAAGCTCACCTACGGTGTCGGTGTGAGTTTGAACATCACTTCAGCGATGGTATCCCTGAGAGATCTTATTGATTACTACCATCGAATAGATTAACACAGCATATAAAAGGAATCGGTATCTATGAAAAACTTCTTCGGTAAACGCATAGCCTCCCTGTTCAGCAGGAATGTCATGGATGAGAGCTTCTTCGAAGAGCTTGAAGATACGCTCATCGAAGGGGATCTCGGAACACAGATCACCTTCGATCTCTCTGAGCACATCCGCAGGATCGTAAAGAAACAGCGATTGGATCAAAGCGGCATGCTCCTTGAGATGAAGGCGCTGCTCGAGCCGTACGTCAGTACCATCGATCTCTCCATCCCGAAGCAGGACACGCCGATGATCTTTCTGGTGCTGGGCGTCAACGGTGTCGGGAAGACGACATCTATCGCAAAGATGTCACACTGGTACCAGAAGCAGGGATACACTACGGTCCTCAGTGCCGCAGATACCTTCAGGGCTGCTGCGATCGATCAGCTGTCACTGCATGCTCAGCGGCTGGGGACCAGGATCGTCAAACAGTCCCCGGGATCTGATCCCGGTGCGGTCATCTTCGATTCCATCGACAGCGCGATCGCACGGAAAGAGCAGCTGATCCTCGCTGATACCGCCGGCAGGATGCATACCAAAGAGCATCTGCTCAGAGAGCTGCAGAAGATCGACAAGATCGTCGCAGCCAAACTGCCCGGAGCTAACTACAAGAAGATCCTGGTCATCGATGCGACGACCGGACAGAATGGTGTCAGACAGGCTGAGCTGTTCCATGAGACCGTGGGACTCGATGCCATCGTGCTGACCAAGTATGATTCAGCCTCCAAAGGCGGGAGCATCATCCAGATCGGGAAGAACCTTCATATACCCATAGCTTTCGTGGGAGTCGGGGAGGGGTATGATGATATCATGCCTTTCGATCGGGATACGTTCCTCAATACGCTCATAGGATTGGAATGAACATCCGACAGGCTGCAGGGATCCTGCTGCTGCTCAGTCCCGCTGTCTTCGCAGCGGAGGATACCTACTATATCTCGAACTCGATCGGTCAGGACGTCGAACGTATCTCTGAAGTGGATCTGTATGATCCTGCGACAGCCTCCGGCTATATCCTCAAACACTCGGCAGCTGACGAACAGAAGAGCATACGGACGTTGAGCAGAAACAGGGAACCACTCTGGGAAGAGGTCAGGACTGACAGGGGGGTCCATACCCATATCCTTCGGACTGACCCGGAGGGGAACATCCTGCAGGAGAGTCACTATACCAATGGGTTGATCACCAGTGAACACATCAGTACCGGTGGGGTCACGATCGAGACCGATTATCAGTATACCCCAAGATCCAGGCTGAGCAGCACGCTGCAGCACAGCGGGGAGGGCTCTGCCCGAACCCGCTACTTCATCGGTGATTCTGGGGGACTCTCTGGTCTCATGATCGAGAGGACCGATGGGCAGCAGGAACTGCTCGAGCAGATCGTACTGTTCGATCGGTCAGCAGGGACTGCTGCGATCGGTACCAGTGATGCCTACCGGATGACAATCACCCGGGAGGATGAACTTCTGATATATGAATACCGGCAGGGAGACCTGATCTATCAGGAGATCAGAGCCGAAGGGGATGACGGCTTTCAGAGGATCGATTCCTATGACCACCTGCTCGACAGGTCCCGCCGGCAGCTCATCGATACGGCCTCAGGTCTGATCGTACAGGAGACCATCGGTTCGAAGGATGTCCCGGACGTGCGTCTGATGACCTATGACTATGATCCGCAGGGGCGGCTGATGACCAAAGTGGTGCTGCAGGATGAGAAGCGAACCGTGCATGAGTACGAGTATGTGGATGAAGAGACTGTTGAAACGATCGGTATTGATGGTATAGTGAATAAGATCATCACCTATGAGCGAACAGGGGAGCGGAACGAACAGCTCTATCTTGATGGCGTGTTCTATGCGACTGTTCACTACGGTGAGGACAATACGATACTGAAGGTGACCTATGCCGATGAATAGAGAGGGAACGAGCTCTTCGTGGCTCATGTTCGTCATGCACAGATATCTCACGGGAAGAAGCAACAGACGCTATATGTCTTCGCTGTTCACGATCATGGGCATCACCATCGGCTTCATCACCATCTTCGTGATCATCGGTATCATGAACGGACTGCAGAGTGGTTATCTGGAAGATCTCATCGAGATCCAATCCTTTCATCTGCAGATATCAGTTGACGATCAGACCGATCCTCTTGCCATACGATCGGCTGTCCTGTCCCATCCAGGGGTATCCTCTGCCGTGCAGTATCTCGATACCAACGCGCTGCTCGAATATGGAGACCGGCAGTACTACCCCTGCATCCTGCGGGGAGTCGAAGATGACATCTTCACCACCGATGAGGGGTTCCTCGAACATACCTCTCTTGATGACGGATCGATCACACGACTGGGCGTGCGGGAACTGATCGTCAGTGATCATATGAGACAGATGCTCTATGCCATCCCGGGAAGTACCATGAACATGATGCTCATGGGAGTGGGGAAAGTGGTCCCTCACGTTCCCATCACCTTCGAGAGTTCCATCGCCGGAATCTACCGCAGTGACTTCCCCGATATCGATTCAGGCTTCATCTTCACCTCTCTGGAGACCCTCAAGCTCCTTCTGCCCCAGCAGAGACCTCTGCTCGGGATTAAGCTCACCGACCTCGATACGCTGGAAACGACGGCCGAAGATCTGGCTCTGATCACGGGAGTCGAGACGGTCACGACCTGGAAGGAGGCCAACGAGTCCTTCTATGCTGCACTGATGATCGAGAAGTATGGTATGATGCTGCTGCTCAGTCTGATCTTCCTGGTGGTGATCATGAACGCCAAGACCTCCTTCGAGAAGTATGTCTTCCATAAGAAGGATGACATAGGTATCCTTCGCTCTCTTGGAGCATCACGGGGGGAGGTCTATACGATCTTTCTGCTGCAGGGCTCTCTCATCGTCCTCACAGGCATCCTGCTTGGTTCTCTGCTGGGGTATCTTACCGCATACCATATCAATGAGATCATTCGAGCCGGAGAACGGCTGCTGAACTTCCTGTTCGACCGAAGGATGGTCTTTCTGACCTATACCTTCCCGGTGGTCATCGAGATCAGAGAGATGTTCGCGGTAGGGATCGCCATCCTTCTGCTGTCGATCACCAATATGTACTTCGCTGTTGCGACCCTCGTGAAAAAATCACCATTGGAGATCTTGTGGTATGAATGACCAGACAGAACCGGCAATCGATGCGAAAGCAGTGAACAAATCCTATGTAAGCGGTGATACCCATCTGCATGTCCTGAACACTGTGGATTTCTCCCTCTCCAAAGGAGAGTCTGCAGTCATACTTGGTAAGAGCGGCAGCGGTAAGAGCACCTTCCTGCACCTGCTCGGCGGGTTGGACACGGTCGATTCAGGGTCACTGCAGGTTGCAGGCAGACAGCTCGAGCTGCTCAAAGAGCGTGGGCTCGAACGATTTCGTCGCACCTGTATCGGCTTCATCTTCCAGTCCCATTATCTGCTTGATGATTTCACGCTCCTGGAGAATGTGTATCTGCCGGCGGTCATGAGCGGATTTCCCAAGAAGGAGTCCATCGAGTCTGCAAAACAGCTGATCTCTCAGGTCGGATTGTATGATCGAAAGGATCATTTCCCCAGGCGGATCTCAGGCGGGGAGCGGCAGCGGACGGCGGTAGCCCGTGCGTTGATCAATGAACCCGAATTGATCCTGGCAGACGAACCGACGGGGAATCTTGATGAGTATAACTCCCGGATCGTGGAGGATCTGCTCTTCTCCCTGGTAGAGACCTATGCACGATCGATGGTCCTGGTGACCCACGATATCAGCATGAGGTTCCGCGGCACGCAGTCCTATGAACTGTATCTGGGGAAACTGGAGCCATACGTATGATCGGCTCAGGCGGATCGCTGTTCTGGTCGCTTCGGATCCTCGGGATCGGGGCGACCGGGAAGAGGACTCGAAAGAAACATATCATGAGTGCGGTGACCGTGGTCGCACTGTCGGTGATCCCCCTGATCATTGCCATGTTCCTGGTGAACGGGATGACCATCGGTATCACCAGAAAATATATCAATCTTTCGAGCTTCCATGCCCAGGTATACGGTGTGACCGATCCTGCAGCCTTTGCAGCAGAAGCTGAGAAGCTCGAGGGTGCAGCTGAAGCTTTTGAGATCAGGGAAGCCTACAGTCTGCTCTATTCTCAGAACGGATCCTACACTACCGTGGTCAAAGCTGCTGAAGCTGCATACTACGACTCCCCTGCATTTCAGGATGAGCTCAGCTTCATCGCTGGCTCCTCGTCTTTCTCCTCTCGTGCTTCGATCATGATCAGCGAGACCATCGCGAATGAACTGGAGGTGACCATCGATGATACGATCGCGGTGGTCACTGTGACCCAGCAGATGGGAGAGACCCGACTGAAACCTGCGATCTTTCTTGTCACAGGCATATTCGCCTCCGGCTACAAACAACTCGATGCACAACTGGCGTATGTGGATATCGATCAGTCGCAGCGCATCATGAAAGATGATAATCGGTGGTATATGGGCATATTGGCAGAACCGGGCTATGAGAACGACCTGCCCCAGCTGCGACGGAGCCTCATGGGACTCGTCGATGAGCAGGGCAGGGTCGTCTCCTGGGATCAGCTCAACCGAAGCCTCTACAGCAACTTCAGATCTTCAAAGACGATTCTCTATGTCATCATGATCCTGATCATCCTCGTTGCTTCGATCAATATCTCATCTACCTGTATCATCATCATACAGGAGAAGTATCTTGAGATCGGCATGCTCAAATCAGTCGGTGTCGACAACCGTATCCTGCAGAGGACCTTCCTGTACACCTCCCTGCTCATAGGGACGATCGGTGCGGTGATCGGTATCAGCCTCGGTGTGCTCATCAGTCTGCAGCTGCAGCCTCTTCTGGTACTCCTGCAGGATCTGGGGGTCTCGGCACTGGATTTCTATCTCATCGACATCCCGGTGATCTTTCACTGGGATGAGATAGCCCTTGTAGGGATCATGACCATAGCGATCTCCGGATTATCATCGATCCTTCCGTTGAGAAGAGTCAAAAGTATGTTGCCGATACATCTGCTGCAGGAGTAGGTTAGTATACATACAGAAGGAGTATGAACCGAATGGATGGATTTTTCGATTTCATAGAACTCAGAGTCGATGAGAAGCGGCTCTCAGATGTCAAGATCTTCGGATTGGATCTGGAGACCACCGGTCTGGATGTGAACGCCAATGAGATCACTGAGATCGGTATCGCCGAGTATGAGCTTACCACACGGGAGATCTCTCCTGTGTATCAGTCGCTGGTACGACCGGAACAGGAGATACAGGACTTCATCACGAAGATCACCGGTATCAGGAACGAGGATGTTCTGCATGCTCCCGATATCTCCATCATCGTCCAGGAATGCCTCCCGATCATCGAACATGGGGTGCTCGTCGTGCACAATGCTGATTTCGATATCGGATTTCTCAAGAAGTTCATCGGACAGGGGTTTCTCCAGGAGTACGACATCGCTGTCTTTGATACCCTGAAAATGAGCAGGCGACTGCTTGACCACAGTAGATATTCACTTGAGTATCTGGTAGAATCACTGGGTCTCGGTCATGAGCAGCATCATCGGGCTATGGATGATGCCCGCATGTGTATCAAGCTGTTCGATCATCTGGTATACGCTCATCAAGAGAGATTCTCGCATACCATATCCCACATACTGCAGAGTTTTACATAGGTGCATGACAGATGAACTTAGAAGTATATATCCTTGGTACCAGCGGCATGATGCCGCTGCCAAACAGATTCCTTACCTCCGTACTGCTGCGTCGGGATGGTGAACTGCTCCTGTTCGATTGCGGAGAAGGGACTCAGGTCTCATTGAAGAAACTCAATCTGAAATGGAAGAAGATCAACCGTATCTTCATCAGCCACATGCATGCCGACCATGTGACCGGATTACCAGGTCTGCTCATGCTCTCAAGCCAGGTAGACCGGGAAGAACCGCTGCATATCTACGGTCCTGCCAGACTGGCAAGCTACATCGATGCAAACAGGAAGATCCTCGATATGTATATCAACTATGAGATCATCGTCCATAGTGTAGAACCCGGGATCATCTATGAGCAGGAGGATTATCACATAGAGGCCTTCAGACTGCAGCATACCAAACCCTGCTATGGCTATAGCCTGGTAGAACATGATCGACCGGGAAAGTTCCATCCTGAGAAAGCCCTCGAACTGGAGGTTCCCATGGGACCCCTGTGGGCTGTACTACAGGGTGGGAGAGAGATCAAGCTTCCCGATGGGAGAGAAGTACAGCCTCACGAGGTCCTCGGGGAGCCGAGAAAGGGGAGGAAGTTCTCCTTCGTCACCGATACGATGTATTTCAGAGAGATCTCATCCTACGTCTCCGGTGCCGATTTTCTCGTATGTGAAGGGATGTTCGACAGTTCGCTGCAGGAGAGTGCGACCGATAAAAAACATCTGACCGCCCATCAGGCAGGTGAGATCGCTCGGGATGCACAGGGGGTGAAGAAGATGGGATTGATCCATTACAGCCCCAGGTATACCGATAGAGAGCTCTTCCTCCTGCTCAATGAAGCGCAGGAGGTATTCAAAGATACCATCCTCTGTCGTGATCAGGCCTTCTTTGACATCACCTATGAAGAATAGTACTGCTCATACTTGTTCACATCCGGTTCGAACCCGAGTATGCAGAACCGATCATCTTCCAGAGCCTTCTTGAAAGCCACTTCAGTCTCATAGAGAATAGTCTCTGAATCAACAAGACGGCTGAACTTACCGGTGAATCCGGCTCTGAAGGCGGTGGATCGCTGTTTGAGATCCGATTTCATCTGATCATACAGCCGGGTGAGCTCCTGTTCTGTCTCTGAGAAGGAGAAGAACGGCAGGACTACGGCAAAGGTGTTCTTGTACGGATAATCGAATACGAAGGCAGTCTCGGAGAAGAAGGATTCGATCGTCTCCTTGAATACCATGAAATCAGAGGAGAACTTCTTCGGTTCGATGTTCAGCAGGATCATCGAGATCTCATATCTCTTCTCATTCGAGAATGTGACCTCTTCACGGAATCGTGTGTAGAAGTCATCCTTCTCCAGCGGAGTAGCTTCTTCAGAAGCGGTGAGCACTGAAGCGTAGACCTGCTGCCGCTTCTGAGGAGCATCACTCTGCTGTGTGTTCTCGTGTACCTCTGCAGGACTCTGAAGCGGTTCTTCCGGAGAAGTCGGTTCATTCTCAGAGAAGACCTGAGGAGCATTGAAGAAATCAAGCTCATCGGATGAGAGGTCTTCACTGTAGGGTTCATCACCGGAAGGGGTGCTCTCCTGTGGGACCTCCGCCTGTGCAGCCGGTGTCTCAGATCGTTTCTCGAGATCGGCACCGAAGATATCGAGGGAGTAGGTATGGTTCTGTTCGGTCTCAGCAGGAGCCGCCGAGGCTGTGGGACGCTGCCGATCCGATGATCTGGTCGCAAGCAGGATCACCGTAGCTAAGAACAGGACGAAGAACGACGGGAAGACCTTGTACAGGAACGGCAGATAGACATCTGCAGGAGCTGCAAGCAGTCCCCCGTAATGGATATAATACCGGTACACATGGATGATCGAATAGGATAGGAGCGCTACAAGCACCATTGATACTATCACTGTGAACGTCTCTTTTGTTTTACTGGCCATACTTACTGTCCCTCTTTTCCAGAAAGTTCGTGGAATAGCGTCTGGAATATGCTGCTCTTTTGAACCTCTTCCCTCTGCTGATCGTTCAGGAGTGCGACCATGCGCTGGATCTTCTTCAGTTCCTTGATCAGGCTCTCGACGGTTGCAGACTGACCCGGGGCACGCTCATTGAGCAGATCCTGCTCGAGTTCTTCCATGAACAGCTCATCGGTGACCAGATTCGAGAAGGTCCCCTCATCAGTATCCTGTCCGGAGAAGATAGCTCCGTCTGAGACCTGTCGACCGTGTGTGTTGAAGAAACTGTGATTCTTCTTCAGCTCCTGCAGTTCCTCTTCCAGGACGAACGTCTCATCTATATCGGCTGTGTCGTGTCGTTTGGTGTCACTGATGATCTCGGCGGCATACTCCTGAGATTTTCTCTTGATATTCTTGATCAGGCTATCGAGCGATTCCAGATTGTCATCAGTACTGAAATCATGCTTGTGATGAGTATGTGCCGCTTCATCGATGTTTGACGAGTCGATCTTTTTGAACGTTCCGTACAGTCCCGGATAATTCTGTTTTTTACTTTTATACAAATCTTTCTTCCCCCACTATAGTATAATAGTATATCATATCAGAAGAAAAAAAAAGACAATATATAACATGAAAAAAGCATTGTTTATAATGAGCGTGTCAGTTACCATCCTCTGTTACTCATTGGGGCTTACGATCTTCGGTGCCTACGGGATCATCAATATGCGAACCCTTGCTGCACGTGAGGGCTCATTGCGATCCACCCATGCGCTGCTGTATTCCGAACATGATCAGCTGCTCAAAGAGAAGGAACTGTTTGACGATGAGCAGTATATCACAGAGCTTGCAGCGCGTTACGGGTACATCTCGGATCAGACGATCATCTACCTCCCTGAACATGCTGCCGGGGAGCCGCTCTCCCCGTTGAGCCCCCTGCCTCAGGAGCTGTATCTCAGAGATGAACATGCAGAACCGATCATCGGTATCCCGTTGCTGCTGGGGCTGTCCCTGCTTGCCGGGCTGCTCGCATATCTGCTTCTCGGTCTGCTGTTCACAGGGAAGGACACTCCTGCTGCAGATGATGATCAGTCCGAACAGAGGCGGTAGGGGTATGCGATCGAAGACAACGGCCGGCCCTGTCTGGACCCTGCCGTTGCCTCTCTGTACCGCTACGCTTTGATCTTCCTGCCTTCGATATAGAATCTCTTCTCATAATCTTCGCCCATCGAGAATGTCTTTCTCGGCAGAGCTCCGTCGTTGACGATGGAACTGAAGAACTCATGCTTGGGCAGACCCGGGAGGAAGATCCCGATGTTCCCGTTCTCTGATCCGAGTTTGCTGGTGATCTGTATCCCGTGGGTATAATCGATCGTGACACCGTCGTGGGCACCCACATAGGCATCGAGGGTACTCTGCAGCGTCCCGGCTACGATATGCGCCTGTGCACCCTCTATACGGACCACAGAGATCGTACCGGAACCGTCAACCATGCCGAAATACTGATGATCATCGTTCTGCGCGATCGAAGAAGTCATCGCTTCGAGTGTGGGGACTGTCTCTATCGAATAGGAACTGCAGTGTCGTTCGAGCTCAGCGAGCATCTGCTGCGTATCCGCATCGAACAGCACCCGGTGGATCGGTTCGAACACCAGACCATCATCGAAGATGTTCTCGATCTCTACCAGAGCGTATCTGGCAGGATGGGTCTCACGCTCTTCTGCAGTGAGATCCTGTTTGATATCTTCCCAGCAGGATTTTGCTGTAGCAAGAGAGTGATTCCCGTCTCCCATGGCAAAGAGCAGGGTGGCATCACTGCCGTATTTCGCTTGGAAAGCAGACTGGTCAGCGAGTCTCAGCAGTGCATCGGCTACGGATTCAAGATCTTCGGGAGCCTGTACCGCATAGGCTTCGATGGAGCCGCTGTCCTTCATCAGATTGAAGGAATAGACCTGTTCAAGTGCTTCTTTCTTCGCTGCGAGCGGTTCTATGACACTTCGCTGCTCATCATCGATGAGCACGAGGATATGGGGGAATTCCAGCAGAGCATCTTTTCTGATGCGTTTTCTCGGGGGTATGCGTTCGATGATCGTGCCCTCAGTCGCTCGAATGAGACTCACCGAGTCTGCACTGTAGTCATACTGTTCCAGATCCAATGCGGTGATGAGTCCCCATCTGCCGAATCCCGGTCTGGTCTCACGATAGACCAGGAACATGGTCATGGGATACTCTTTGAATATACCGTCTGCCAGATAGCTCTTCATCGTCTCGTTGATCCGAGCGATCCTCTTCTCCGGGTGAGCCTCTTCAAGATAGCATTCAGGATAGATGAGATTCAGTGTCGAAGGAACCCCCTCTACCAACTGCCCGACTGATTGCCAATAGGCAGGATCTGACGTATACTGATCACAGGCCACTACAGCCCACTTCTCCAGCATCTCTGCATGTCTGGGAATGAGGATGTTCGGCAGCTGGACCCCTACAGATTTAAGTTTATTAATATAATCACCCATGTTTCGCTCCTTAATTTGACTGTTTGCACAATATTTATTATGAATAATGATGTTTACAGTATTATACGATTAATTTGCAATTTAGCAAGTAAAGAATGGGGAAATATGAGAAAAGCACTTGTATTCACCGGTGGCAGTGCTCCTGAGCTGAGCACCTATGGGCATGAGATCTCTGATGCGGAACTGGTCGTCGCAGCGGATTCAGGGTATGACAAAGCCGTGCACGACGGGGTATCGGTCGATGTACTCATCGGTGATATGGACTCCATACGTACTGCTGTGCTTCCTGGGACGCGAGTGCTCACCTACCCGGAAGATAAGGACTTCACCGACACAGAGCTGGCCTTGAGTCATATTCACGAGACCCTTGGCGATGTAGAAGTCGTGATCATAGGGGGCGGGGAGGGGCGTCTGGATCATACGGTCTCCATGATCGGACTGTTCAGGACATCAACGAGACCTTCACGCTGGTATACCCGAAGGGAGTGTATCTACTATGTGGATACCTTCATGGACCTGGAGCTCAAGCGACCGGGAACCACGATCTCAGTGATCGCCCTGCAGGATGAACCCTCCCGGGTCATCAGCAGCGGACTGCACTGGGAGCTGAAGGATGCCCTGCTTTCGAATGCCAATGCGAGTATCAGCAACAGGAATGTCTCATCGCATGTACGGCTTGAGGTGCTGGAAGGCAAGGGCGTGCTGTTGTGTGTCTCCTACTGATCTGTCAATCCCGCTGTTCGATCTGAAGATATTCCAGCAGGACAGGGTACATCGTGAGCAGCTGGCCGAAGGATTCGAGCTTGTCGATGTAGAGGATGTCATCAGCTGCCCTCCCGGGGGCATCGATGATCGCCTGTTTGAGTGTCCTGTTCTTCAGGTCTGCAAGCTCTTCATATTCAGATTTAGCCTTCTGATACAACCGGTAATCGGGCAGCCGGGTGAAGGATGTCCGTATCGGACCGATCGTCAGTTCAGGGAAGTAGGACTGGAGGCCTGAGGTGAGCTGATCTGAGATCCTGGAAGAGAGCAGAGACCTGTCACTGAGATCCTGATCACTGTGGGAGAACATATCGGTCAGCAGTTCCTGTGCGATCATCCTGACTTTCATGTCGGTCTCTATGAACCAGGAGGAGACCGTATGTTCGTTCAGGCCGTACTGCGAAACAAGCTGTACGACTGCCTGTTCGCTGATCGCATAGGGGATCGCTATATCAGCGGCATAGCTGAAATCAGGATGCCCGATGGTCATGATGGTATACAGGTCTGCAGAGGGCAACTCCTGCTCGATGGAGACGGTTACCAGACGGCTCTTCGAGGGGATCTGGGTGATCTCGAGGTTCTGTGGGAACAAGGCCCAGAAGGACCAGGAGAACGTCCCTGAGGTGATAGGTGTATCGTCATATCCGAATGTCCTGGTATGGATGACCCCGTAGACATCCTTATCGAGTCGGTACTGTGTCCATCCGAAAAAAAAGACCGTGAGGGCAACTGCGATGATCAGGATCAGCCAAATAACGATTTTCTTCATATCACACCCTGTCGAATAACCTTATCTATCTACTCCATCTTATGGGTTATACAGCTTCAAATCAATAGAAAAAACTGATAGAATACCCACATGAGGAAAAAAGCGCTCTCTCAGGCTTTGACGCAGATCAACATGTATCTCTTCGCTTCGATCCTGTTCATGCTGATCGTATGGGGGTTCATTCACCTTCAGGAGCCGTTGTATGCCTATTTCGGGATGATCCTCACCCTGGGCTCTCGGCTTTCGATCATCTATATGATCCTGCTGATGATCACCGTGGTCACTGCGGTCGTAGAGATGATCAGGAACAGACAGTTCTATACGGGAGTCATCGTGTTCTCTCTGGTATCAGGCAGTTCCGTGGTAGTCATAGGTCTGTATTTCAGTGCGATACGTTTCTTATATATTCAATAGCTTCAAGGATGGATACACCAGATGGTCAAGGCATTACGCGCAGCGATACAGATTCCAGCAGATGAACCGGATATCATAGGCAGGGCAGTCATCAGACTCTACCGTGAACTCATCTCCCAGAACGAACTTGATGAATCTCAGATCATCAGCATGATCATCAGCCAGACTGACGATCTGCATACCTGTAATCCGGCGACTGCCCTCAGGTCACATGGGGTAGATGGTTTTGCGCTGTTCTGCCTGCAGGAGCTCAAGATCGATGATCAGCTGCCGAGGACCATCAGGTTTCTCGTGCATTGCGAGCTCTCTGAAGAGCAAATGCTCAAGCATGTATATCTTGATGGGGCTGCCCGGCTGAGACCTGATCTCATCACATGAAAAATCACCCGTTCACCGAAAGAATACTTCCAGAGATACTTGACAACAGTCATGAAAAATAGGTAAAGTAGCCAAGCATTCGAAGGGATGCCACCTTAGCTCAGCTGGCCAGAGCACGTGACTTGTAATCTCGGGGTCCTCGGTTCGAATCCGAGAGGTGGCTGATTGACATTTTTTATGTTTTTTGTTACGTTACTGTGACAGCAATTCTGGGGAGGTTCCCGAGTGGCCAAAGGGGGCAGACTGTAAATCTGTTGGCGTTGCCTTCGAAGGTTCGAATCCTTCTCTCCCCAAAAGCCTTCCTTAATTGGAAGGCTTTTTCTTTCTTCCAGATGAGGTCATATCATTGAAACAGATCTATGAACAGGGATTACGCTTTACCTGCACACAGTGTGCTCACTGCTGTAAGGATGAACCGGGTTATGTGTTTCTCTCAGAAGAAGAGATCTCGGCGATCGCAGCACATCTCTCACTGTCCCGCCTGGCGTTTCTGCAGCACTACTGCAGACGGGTACAGATGGCCGATATCTATATGATCAGTCTTCTGGAACGCAGGAACAACGATTGTGTGTTCCTCACAGAAGCCGGTTGCAGGATCTATCAGGTACGGCCGCTGCAGTGCCGCAGCTATCCGTTCTGGGACTCCATCGTCTCGTCCCGGGAATACTGGGACCAGGAGGCCCGGGAGTGTCCGGGTATGAATCAGGGAGAACTGCACAGTAAAGAGGAAATCGAACGATGGCTTGCGTTGAGACGAGCCATGAAGCCGAAAATACTGTATACTGATACCTACGATGAGTAGAATCCCTGATGCCGTCCTTGATGAAATCAAAGATAAGATCTCGATCTCAGAGGTCGTATCAGAGTATGTGAAGCTGAATTCGAAAGGTGGTCAGCTCTGGGGGCTCTGTCCGTTCCATGAAGAGAAATCGCCTTCGTTCACCGTACATGATGATAAAGGCTTCTACCACTGTTTCGGCTGTGGGAAAGGCGGGTCCGTGTTCAACTTCATCATGGATATCGAGAATATTGGTTTCATCGATGCGGTGAAACTGCTTGCGGAGAAAGCCGGGGTCGCTCTGGAAGAAGAGACTCCCGAGATGCAGGAGCAGCGTTCTGACAAACAGGCCATGCTCGAACTCTATAAGCGTCTTGCTGAGAGTTTTCATTACATCTACATGCACAAGGATGAAGCTTCCCATGCCCGGGAGTACCTCGAGCAGCGAAAGATCTCGCTCGAGACCGTAAAACGGTTCAAAGTGGGGTATGCCCCTGCGGATTCTTCATGGCTGTACCGGTTCCTGCGGGCAAAGAAGTATACTGATGAGTTCCTTGAGAAGAGCGGAGTGTTCTCTCGAAACAATCCCCGGTACCCGATCTTCAGAGACCGTCTGATGTTCCCGATCTTTGATCAGTCTGGGAATGTCATCGCCTTTGGTGGAAGGGCTCTCGATGAGGGGAATACTGCAAAATATCTTAATTCCCCTGATACGGTCATCTTTCACAAAAGAAAAACACTCTTTGGTCTCTATCAAAGTTTGCCTGAGATCAAAAAAAGTAATACCTTTATAGTATGTGAAGGGTACTTCGATGTGCTATCGCTGTTTGAAGCCGGAGTGATGCATGCTGTAGCACCACTGGGGACAGCCTTCACTGAGGATCAGGCAATGAAGCTGTTCAGGTATGCGAATACCTGCTCGCTGTTGTTCGATTCAGACAGGGCAGGGCAGGAAGCGGCTAAAAAAGCCGCTCTGATCGTAGAGAAACTGAATATGGAGTGTAAAGTCATACAGATACAGGATAAGGATCCATCAGATATATTGCAAAATAGTAATGTCTCATTGTTGAAAAATATTGAAAAAGAGGGTATAACTAGTTTTACCTATATGATCAACAGGGCTAAAGAGTTATATGACTATACATCACCCAATGGGAAACTTGCTGTTTTTAATGAGGTGCAGCCATTTTTAGAAGCTATACAGTCAGATATCAAGCTATCCAGTTCAATTAAGACGCTTGCGGAAGAAATTGATGTTGATGAACAGACGATCATCTCTGATCTGCAGAAACAGAGGAAGAGACCATCACACATCAGGGAAAGCCACGAGCGTACCGGTGCGCAGCGATATGATTCCTCTCTGGAATTGTATCTGATGCTGGTGATCGTGCATAACAGGGATCGATTCCTTGATGTCCGAAGGCAGATCCATCTTGAGGATATGCAGGATCACAGGGCGAAGGAGATCTATACGGCACTTGAGGAGTCCCTTCGTGAGGGAGAGACCAGTTTCGAGAATCTTCTCAATAAGATCGAACTGGATTCTATCAGGAATCTGGTACTACAGAGTTATGGTTCGCATGAATATGTCATGCATGTCGATAATGTGATCAGGGATCTGACGTGCAGATTCAGGATCAAACAGCTGGAAGCAAAGAGGAAAGCAGTCCTTCAGGTGATCAAGTCACTTGAACGCGAAGAACATACGGATATGCAGCGGTTGCAGGAACTTCTCTATGAGAAGAAATTCATAGATGAAGAAATCGGGAAGATAAGGAATTAATACATGTCAGATTTGTTACATGATCCGTTTGTGAAGGAACTCATTGAATTTGCAAGCAAGAAGAAGAAGATAACTTATGCTGAACTCAATGACCTGCTCCCGGAATCGATCTCGAACTCCGAAAGCGTCGATGAGATCATTTCTTATCTTGAGAGGAAGAACATCCAGATCATCGATGAGACTCAGGATGACGGCTCCGGCGATGAGGTGTTCCCGGTCGATGCGGATGATATCGAGGATGATGACCTGGAGTTCGAATCAGATGATGACGATGAAGATCTGGAAGTGATCGTAAAACATGCCGGAGCTGCTGCAGAGACGTCTTCTGAGTTCATCGAAGATGAAGAAGAGGTCGAAATAGCGGTAGAGGTCCCGAAGAAACCGAAACATAAGGCACGAAAGGTCATCTACAGTGACAATGATGCTGCCATAGATGATCCGATCCGTCTGTATCTCAGAGAGATCGGTAAAGAGCATCTGCTCACAGCAGAGCAGGAAGTCGAACTGTCCAAGAAGATGGAAGAGGGTGAGAACATCATCAGGAATGTGATCCTCAACTCCGGCATCATGATCACTGAGATGTATGCGATCCAGTCCAAGCTCTCTGAGAAGATCGATGAAAGTGAACTCGAGCTCTCAAAGAAGGAACTGGCTGATTTCTTCTCAGAGCAGAAACGTCTCAATCAGGCGTATAAAGATCAGATTAAAGAGGTCAATGCCCTGCTCAAAGCCTATATGGAACAGAAGAAGAAGCTCGACAGTGAAGGTGCGAACTTCTTCACCGATGAATCGTTGGAGAAGAAACGGGAAAAACTCATGAAGAAGCTCGAGCAGTTCGAACTTCAACAGGATGAGATCACCGATTTTACTGCGAAGTTCATTCAGGCAGAGAAGGATATCATCGAGTTCCAGAACAAACGCGATCATCTCGAAGCTCGTTTGAACGTGAATTCCGTACGAGAGCTCAGGCAGATGGGACGGGCGCTTGCCATCCCGAGCAAGCGGGCCAAGCTCGAAGAGCAGCTCCAGCTCTCTACCGATGTGATCAAAGATAAGATCAAACAGATCCAGCTGACGGAGAAGACACTCAAGGCCATAGAGTTCGAGTTCGAGAACAGCATCGAAGGCATCATCGAAGATGCAAAAGAGATCAATCGCGGTCGCATCATGATGAAGAATGCAAAAGACCGGCTGATCCAGGCGAATCTGCGGCTGGTGGTCTCCATAGCCAAGAAATACACCAACAGAGGCCTGCATTTCTTTGACCTGGTACAGGAAGGTAACATAGGATTGATCAAGGCCGTCGAGAAGTTCGAATACCGAAAGGGGTATAAGTTCTCCACCTATGCAACCTGGTGGATCCGACAGGCGATCACCCGATCGATCTCAGATCAGGCACGTACCATCCGAGTCCCTGTTCACATGATCGAGCAGATCAATAAAGTGGTACGCGAATCACGACAGCTCATGCAGGTGTTCGGTCGTGAACCCACCGATGAAGAGATCGCAGAACGGCTGGGATGGACTCCTCAGAGAGTCAAGACCGTGAAGAACGTAGCCCGTGAGCCCATCTCACTCGAGACCCCGATCGGTGAGGAAGAGGACTCGCTCCTTGGAGACTTCATCGAAGATAAGGAAGTCGAGAATCCGGCGACCCAGACGGCTTTCAAGCTGCTTCAGGAACAGATGTCAGAAGTCCTGAAGACGCTGCCTCCAAGAGAGCAGGAAGTGCTGAAAATGCGATTCGGACTGGAAGACGGATACTCATTGACATTGGAAGAAGTAGGGTTATACTTTGAAGTCACACGAGAACGTATCCGACAGATAGAGGCTAAAGCGTTGCGAAGGCTCAGACATCCGAAACGAAGCAGACGATTAAAAGATTACGTATAGAACGAGCAGGAGTTATACAGATGCAGGAAGTTTTTCAGAAATTACAATCATTACAGGTCATCCTTTCAAAGAAGTACGACGTCCAGGATGAGATAAAGGATATCCCGAAGACCTTAAGCACGAAGATCGAGCTGCTCAATCGCGGAAAGAAGAATTATCTTGAGAAGAATGAGAAACTCAATTCTATCAAAGATGATGTGAAGAGTATCCGGATACGTCTTGATGATGCTGAACGTGAACGAGAGAACTATGAGAAACAGATGGATCTCATCACGACTCAAAGGGAATATGAGGCTCTCGATAAAGAGATCAAAGATGCCACTGAGAAAGAACAGCAGCTGAGGAAGAACATTCTCCATAAGGAGAATATCCTTGAAGAACTCGTCACCCAGATCGAGGAACAGGAAGACCTGATGAACCTTCAGGAAGAAGAAGTGAAAGCCGAGCAGGAGAAGATGCAGGCGATCCTTGAAGAGAAGGAACAGGAGCTGGCGATCCTTGAAGAACAGGAGGAAGAACTGATCCCCGGGATCGATAGTGAAGTGCTCTTCAAGTTCGAGAGGATCATCAAGAACAAATCAGGTGTTGGTATCGTACCGATTCACGAGACGGTCTGTACGGGATGTCATATGACCCTCCCTGCTCAGTTCGTCAACGATGTGCGACGAGGCAAGGATTTCATGTTCTGCCCCTACTGCAGCAGGATCCTCTACTTCGAGGAGATCGAAGAAGATGTTATCGGATCTGCAGTCGGTGCTGATGATATCGAAGAGGGTGCATTGGCAGATCTTGTCGATTTGGATGATTTTGATTTATAGCTAGTGATTCAGTGATCCAGGTCAGATGATCGCTTTATACCTCAGGTATAAAGAGGAAAGTCCGGGCTCCATAGAACATGTTGCCGGGTAACTCCCGGGGGTTCTCTTGTAAAGAGAGCTACAGAAAGTGCCACAGAAAATATACCGCCTGCATGCAGGTAAGGGTGAAATGGCGGGGTAAGAGCCCACCGCTTGGCTGGCAACAGGCAAGGCATGGTAAACCTCTTCAGGAGCAAGATTAAACAGCAGCAGAGTTGTTCGCTCGATGCTGCGGGTAAATCGCTAGAGCATTCTGGTAACAGTCTGCCTAGATAGATGATCATCGATAACAGAACTCGGCTTATAGACCTGGATTTTTATTTATTATGATAGAGCAGCATATGCGACGGAACACCAAGATCATTCTCATTATATGTTGCCTTATCGTCACCATCGTGATCGTCTCTCTTGGTGCGTATTCACTGCGTACCGTGCAGCAGCAGAGAGAGATGACCGCGTTTCGTACAGCCTTCGTACAGGGGGAATACGAACGATGTCTCGAACTCTATCCTGAGCTCGATGAACAAATACGACTCTCCTCTGAACCTCTGTTCCTCTATGGTATCGCACATCATATACTTTCGCAGCGGAAGGACGAGAGGGAGATGATCCATCGAAAACAGGTCATCGAATCTCTTTCGCTGTTCACCGTACTCTATCCCAGCATCAGTGAGACCCTGCCTCTGCTTCATCAGGCACTCGGAGTGGCTTATCATGCCACCGGGCAGTATGAACAAGCCATAGCCTCTCTGACGGCCAGCGGTAATACCGATTCCCATAACCAGTTGCTGATCGGTACAGCCTATGGGAACCTGAACGACCCGGTCAGTGCTGAACCCTATCTGCTACGTTATGATGCCGGTCCGAGGACCTATGCATATCTGTTCTCTCTCTTCAGAGCCCGTGGTATGAGGGATAAAGCCCTCGAATATCTGATGCTGCTCATCGATGAGAGTACTGAAGATGAGCAGCTCTATGATCTGTACCGTACCAGGGCTGAATTCCTCGATCCCGCAGGACAGGAGATCATCCAGTCCTATCGATCTCTGCTCGGCCGGATCACTGATCCGATCCTTATGAGCAACGTGTATCTTCTGTTAGGAGATATCTATCGCAAGAGAGGGCAGCTGATCGAAGCGCAGTCCATGTGGGACACTTCGCTGAGTCTGGATCCTGATAATACTGAGACACGACAAAGGTTACGTAAATGAATATAGTTCCAGAACAGCAATTGCGGGATGTGCTTCTGCACGTAGAACGACCGGGCAGGTATGTCGGCGGTGAGTTCGGCCATATGAAAGAGGGTATGGGTTCAGCTCCCATCTCCATCGCACTGTGTTTCCCCGATCTCTATGAGATCGGTATGTCCAACAATGCTGTGCGTATCCTGTTCGATCTGTTCAACAAGATCGATGGGGTGGTCTGTGATATCGTATTCGCTCCCGCCCCCGACTTTGCCGAGGTCCTGAAGCAGAAACAGCTGCCGCTGTATACCCTCAACCAGGGTATGCCGCTCTCTGAGTGTGATATCATCGCCTTCACCGTCGGGTATGAACTTGCCGCCACGAACATGCTGCAGGTGCTTGAACTCGGACAGGTGAGCAGGCATGTGACCGATCGCCGGGAAGACGAGCCGATCGTGATCGCCGGGGGGCCGGCGATCACCAACCCGGTACCCTTCGGGGCCTGGGTCGATGGGATCTACATGGGAGATGCAGAAGCATACAGCGGGATCATATCGGTCCTGGAGCAGATGGTCGATCTGAAACGTCATGGGGCGACCAGAGCACAGCTGCTTTCGGTCATTCACGGCAGCGACAGCATCTGGTCGAAGGAGTCACCGGAGAGTTCTTCGATCATCTATACGGAGTTCGGAAGACCTGAGAGCCACTACAACGAGTCCCTGGTCTATTATCTGAGTCCTAACGTTGCGATCGTGCAGGAGCACGGGGTCGTTGAGATCATGCGAGGCTGCCCCAACGGCTGCAGATTCTGTCATGCCGGGCAGCTCTACAAGCCCTACAGGCAGAAGTCCATCGAACGTATCGTCCAGGAAGTCGAAGAACGCATTGCGACTCAGGGACATCGTGAGATCACCTTGTCATCACTCTCTACCGGCGATTATCCCAATCTCGATCTGCTGATCGATGAGCTGAACGCTCGATTCTCACATCGGCATGTCTCCTTCTCCCTGCCGTCACTCAAAGTCAATTCGTTCACTCTACCGGTACTCAAATCAGTATCCACGGTACGAAAGAGCGGTCTGACCTTCGCTATAGAGACCCCGAATCCCCTCTGGCAGCGTTCTGTGAACAAACAGGTGCCCCTTGAGGATATCATCACCATCATCTCGCAGGCAAAGGGACTTGGCTGGAAACTTGCCAAATTCTATTTCATGACCGGTCTTCCCTTCACGGACCTGAAGACTGAGCCTGAGGAGATCGCCGGGTACCTGAAGGCTATCTATGATGCGACCCGTATCCAGATGAACATCAATATCGGAACCTTCGTCCCGAAGCCTCATACGCCGTATCAGTGGGTCGCTCAGCTGCCGCCTGCTGCGGCACTTGCACAGCTCAAAAAGATCAAATCTGCGATCCAGGCGGCTATCCCGAAAGTCAAAGTGAATTTTCATGATCCCTATATCTCCTATATCGAAGGGATCATCACACGTGGTGATGCACGTGTCTCTGCTCTTGTAGAACATGCCTATGACCATGGGGCGAAGTTCGATGCCTGGGATGAGTATTTTGACAAAGCAGCCTGGGATCAGGCTATTGAGAGTGCCCCTTGGGATGTCGAAGGGACCATCTGTGTCGAGCGACCGGTCGATGCGGACTTGTCCTGGGATTCTGCCCGTACCGGAGCAGGGAAGGGCTTTCTGAAAAAAGAATATGCTCTGTCTGCAGAACGACGTATGACCTCGATCTGTGATGATCCATGTGATCATCTGTGCGGTGTCTGTACAGGAGGGATAGTCCCCCGTGATGCACAGAAGGAGAACAGCACCTATGCAGCACCGGAACATCAGGCGATCGAACCGATCCATGAGTTCACACACGTGGTGGCGCGATACCGGAAGCAGGGGAAGGCGATCTACTATTCTCATATCAACATGATGAATATCATGGAGAAGATGTTCCTCAGAGAAGATATCACGATCGAGTTCACTCACGGGTTCAATCCGAAGCCGCGGCTTGAGTTCGCATCTCCGCTGCCCCTCGGAGTCTCGGGTGATCACGAACTGATGCTGTTCAGGATCCCGGCAACGCGTGATAAGCAGATCCTTGAGGATCTGATCGTCTCCTGCAACAAGGGGTTGCCGCAGGGGATCGAGATCACCGATATCGGCTTCAAGGGTGCCGGACATAAATCGATATCGGCGGCATTTGGCGGGTCTGTATTCACCATCACGGTGGTAGATCCTCTCCAGTTCAATGCCATAGAAGAGATGATGGAAGCACTCGTTGAGGAACATGACCATATGAAGATCGAGAGGATCTCTCCACAGGAGTGTTCCATGGATATCACGATCTTTGAAGGCAAGGGGAAGAGCAGCAATCTGTTGAAGTGTATCGATGAGAAGATGCCCAAATATGCATTTCTCAGCAGCTGTACGCTCAACAGGACGCGACTGCTGGCTCCCGATCACTCATCACTATATTCCCATATGACAGCTGACAGAAGAGCTTAACGGCTCTCAGCAGGCTCAAGAGCCATTCTCTCTGCACGATCATCGGCGAGAGAGGCTCTTCGCCTGTTCCCAGTAGTTATCCATCTCCTCAAGCGATGCTTCGCTGAAGGGCCTTTCCTGATCATTGTTGTAGAGCTGGACCATGTCATTATAGCGTCTCATGAATTTCTCATTGGTCTTATGCAGTGCTATATGAGGAGTCACCTTGCACAGACGTGCGGTATTGATGATCGAGAACAGCAGATCCCCGAATTCTTCTTCTATGTGTTCGAAGGACTGCTGATGTATGGCTTCTTTGAGTTCCTGGAGTTCTTCTTCGATCTTGTCGAATGCACCCTGGTGGTCAGGCCAGTCGAAGCCTTTCTTTCGAGCGATCTTCTGGATCTCCTCAGCACGCTCGAGCGGCGGCATGGAAGACGGTACGCGTTCATACGGATTCTCATGTGTGGTCTGTTTCCCTTCGACCTGTTCCTTGATCTCATCCCACAGCGTCAGGACCTCATCGGCGTCTGCAGCATTCACATCCTGCGTGAACACATGAGGATGTCTTCGGATCATCTTATCGGATATGGTGTTCAGGATATCGGCAACTGAGAATGCATGTGATTCTTCATGCATGATCGCAAGCATGGTCACCACGAGATAGAGATCTCCGAGTTCCTCCTGACAGCCTGAGCTATCGTCCTTATCGAGTGCATCGATGTATTCATAGGCTTCTTCGATCAGATTCTTCTGAAACTTTCCCGGGGTCTGTTTTCGATCCCAGGGACATCCTTCAGGAGAACGCAGCATATTCAGAATATGGTAGAGACGATCGAACGCCTCAGCCTGGTTAGCTGTGGATTCAAGAGAAAGTATCGATTCTTTGGTGATCATGGGTTCTCCTTGTTTGGTTTACAGAATATACATTATTTAAAGTAATAAATACGGAAGCAGTGAAGATCAACACAGGTTTTGAACTCATTCTTCAAGTTTGATATACCCCAGATGCTTCAATGAAGAGAATTCATCAATCGGGTTATAGTTCTCATCGAACACAAAATACTCGATATAGAGATGCAGATAGTTCTTATCTTCTTCAGCGTTGAGCAGACTGTCGTCGTAGGAATCCGTGCTCTTGTACAGATAGTTCTTAGCAGAACCGTTGATAATAACAAGTTTATCTTCCTGATGGCTGTTCTCTGTATAGATCTGCACGGACAGAGAATCATCAGTATCAGAGTACGTGAGGGTCCCGAAGAGATCTTCCTCAATCTGTGACCCGGTGACCTGTTCTGTCTCCAGATTCGGAGCTGAGGTCACATAGACGCTCTGCCCTTCCGGGAGGACTGCTGTTTTTCTCATATATCGGTTGGGTTCGGGATCAACAGGTTCAGCTGTACCTGTAGTGTATTCGTAGTAGATGGTGAATCCGGAAGTGGTATCAGCTGTCTTTTGCAGGTCGTTCTGTTGGTTGAACTCTGCCTGATTACTGGTAATGTCAGATTCGGGCAGATCACAGGCAAGTGTATCAGTCACACTCATCGTCAGATCCGGCAGTGGATTGGGAATACCGCAGGACGAAAAAAAGACAGTAAGCAGAACCAGCATAAGTACCCGTGAAATGGTAACACGTCTTTCTGTACTCATAATCTCGTCAACCTGCTACTGTCGTTATACGTTCTGTATCCTTTGAGGTTACAGAATCAGCTATTCCAGGACTACCAGTCTGCTGTTCGCCAGTTTGGACCATTCAGAATCCGGGTAATCAGCTATCAGTACCTGGAATGTCGATACGGCAAGCTGTGTATTGCCTGATTCGTCATGGATCCTGCCGATGGCGAACAAGGCATGCGGTGCTTCAGCGGATGTATCCTCGTAGGTATCGAACACATACTGATACTGTGCTACCGCATCCTGAGGACGATCGGTCACCTCATAGACCACCGCGAGATTCATCGCGGCAGCGGGAGCCAGATACATATCCTTATAGGTCTCGGCAACTGCCTTGAACCAGGTCTCAGCTTCACTGTACTGTTCCAGGGAGTACTTCACGTTTCCGAGAAGATACTGAGCCTTCATGTTCGGATAGCCCTTCTTCGTGCTGTCGATCAGTTCGGTAAGTGTCTGCTCCAGTTCTGCTGTACGCTCATCGCGATCCTCAGCATCGGAAGCCAGCGCGTTCCATTCCTGGAACAGCACCTGTGCTTCTTCCACTGCGATCATCGACTGCTTCTCAGCATTGCTGCTGATCGCAGAGATGGTACCGATGATCAAGATGATCACCAGGATCGCTACTGATGCTATGATGATCGTTCGTTTGTTCGTGTGTACAAATACTGCAGTCTTATCGCCTACAGTCAACTTCTTCTCATTATCATGTGCCATTGCTCAATCACCCTGCTATCGTAAAAGATTTGTTGTCAGTCATCACCGTTCGTGTCTTTCTCTTTGAGCAGATCAGCAAAGGTGAATGTGTCATCTTCATCCTCTGTATGGATGTATTTTGACATTTCCTGCCGCTGAGTCCTTCTGACCAGTTCCTTGATCGACAAAGACAATTTCTGTGAGTGGATGTTCACGTCAGTGACCACTGCTGTGATGGGATCACCCTCTTTGAAATTGTTGAGAACTGCGTCCGTGTACTCCTCATCAGGTCCGATCAGGTTGTATTTTGAGATCAGTCCCTCGATATCCCCGATGACCCGGACGAACACGCCGAAATCAGTCACGCCGGTGACTTCACCGTTGATCGTGCTTCCTTTGGGATACTCCTGTCTGAGTACTTTCCAGGGATTCTCTTCAAGTTGTTTCACACCCAGTCTGATCCTTCGGTTTCTCGGTTCGACTCGGGTGATCTCCACTTCAAGGACATCGCCCTCTTTGCAGAATGAACTCATATTCTTCAGTCGTTTGGTCCAGGAGATGTCATCGATATGCAGGAACCCGTCGATGCCCTCTTCCAGGTTGATGAAGGCACCTGAGTTGGTGACTTTCACTACCGGTCCTGAGACGCGGTGACCTTCAGGGTACTTCTCGGCGATCGAATCCCAGGGATTCTCTTCCACCTGCTTGATCCCCAGTGAGATCTTCTTGTTATCAAGATCATAGGAGAGGATCTTGGTACTTGCCTTATCACCGACAGAGAAGATCTCTTTCGGGTGTGAGATCCGTTTTACCCAGGAGAGCTCAGAGATATGAGCGAGACCTTCGATACCCTCTTCGAGTTCGATGAACACGCCAAAGTCAGTGAGCTTGGTCACGGTCCCCTCAACGACATCATCCACATGGTATCGTGCATCGAAGGACATCCAGGGATCATCAGTGAAGTGTTTGAGTGACAGGTTGATCTTCTGTGTCTCAGGATCGATATTGATCAGCTTGAGAGAGACCTTCTGCCCTTTCTTCACGAAGTCCTTCGGTCTGGTCACATGACCCCAGCTCATATCGTTGATATGCAGCAGGCCGTCGAATCCACCGAGGTCGATGAATGCACCGAAAGATGTGAAGCTCTTCACCTCACCTTCTACGACGTCTCCCACGGAGACCGTACTGAAGAACTCATCCTTGCGTTTCTGGATGCTGCGTTCGAGGTATGCTCGTCTGGAGAGCACCGACTTGAGTTTTCTTCCTGTATGCAGTTTATCGATGATGAAGAAATCCTTGATACCGATATAGGTCTCAGGATCTTCGACTCGGATCATATCTGCTTTTGAGAGCGGACAGAATCCCTTCAAGTCATGCTGCAGATCGATCTCGAAACCGCCTTTGATGACTTTCTCAAAGGTACCTTCGACTGGTTCTTCTTTTTCATACGCCTCTTTCAGGCGTTCAGACAGCAGTTTGCCGTCAGCTTTGGTCTTTGAGACGATGATCTGTCCGCCGCGACCCTCTTTATTGACAATAACCACTTTGACCGTTTCGCCAACTGTTGGTGTATCAGAGAATTCTTCTACCGGGATACGTCCTTCAGACTTGTAACCTACATCCACAAAGACGTATTCGCTGTTCACTTGAACAACATGGCCATCTACTAATTGACCGTCTTCGATTCCATCAAGAGATTTCAGGTATTCTTCCTGTAATAGGTTTTGCATTTCGTTTGTTTTGTCGACATCATGTTCGGTTGCCACTTTCAACTCTCCTGATCCGTTTTTTTCCTAAAATTGATTATCTTTTTTACTACTTTCTCACAAACTGCATCTATGGTCAAGTACGATGTATCTATATAGTCCGCATCATCCGAAACCCGCAATGCACCGAACTCTTTTCCCGTATCGATTCTATCTCGTTTCTCTATCTCCTGCTCGATCTCAGTCACTGATAGAGAGGTATCCTGTTGTTTATACCGTCTTTGGGCTCTAATTTCAATAGATGCATCGAAATAAAATTTGAGTTCTGCGTGGGGAAACACGACTGTGGTGATATCTCTTCCCTCGATGATGATATCGGTATACGAAGCCACCTCCTGCAAGGCTTTGTTAACACATACCCTCACAGGAATTATAGCTGAGATACGGGCTACATGGGAATCGATGAGGTCGGTATGGAGCTTATCCTCTACCAGTTCATCATCTATATAGAGCTTGCTGTCTCTGATGGACAGGACAGAGGCTTGTGCCGTCTCTATCAGAGCCTGTTCATCGAACAGGTCTCGATCGTTCTGTATGTGCTTATAGGTGATAGCACGATAGAAGTTCCCTGAATTCACGTAGAAGAAGCCGCACTCCTGTGCGATCTTCTGTGCGATGGTACTCTTTCCTACTCCCGCAGGACCGTCAATAGCGACAATCATGAATGTTCGACTCCTAGAACGGACTGGATCTCTTCATCGGTCATGAACCTGTAGGAACCGGATGGGAGATTCCCCAACACAATAGCACCGATACGATCGCGGTGCAATGCCAATATCTGATAACCCAGGTAGGAAAAGATCTTTCGGATCTCCCGGTTCTTGCCCTCTTTGATGATCAGCCTGACTTTTCTCGGAGCTATCATCGTGACTTTGAGCATGGTGTAGGAGACCTCATCGATGGTGATGCCGTGCCGTACGATGTGCTCGAGCTTACTGAGATCCAACGGCTCTGAGGTGACTACGGTATATTCCTTTTCCACCTCATAGGACGGATGTGCCATCTTCTGGGCGAACGCCCCGTCATTGGTATAGATGAGCAGACCTGAGGAGTACATGTCGAGTCGACCGACGTGGAACAGGGAGTTCTTCTGGGGGATATCGATCAGATCACGTGCGAATTCCGTATGGTAGGGGTCAGCGTTGCTGCTGATGAAACCGGCCGGTTTATGCAGGACGATATAGACCTGTTCTTCAGGAAGTACCAGCTTGTCCTGATAGCGTACTTCATCGTCCCGATTCACCGTGACTCCCTGGGTATCGATGACTTTGCCGTTCACGCTTATCTCAGCCTGTTCGATGAGTCTCTCGCAATATCTTCTTGAGCCCAGACCGCAGGTTGCCAGATAGCGCTGCAGTCTCATGGGATAGGCGTTCGGATCCGGGGATCTCTGGTCATTCTTCATGTTGAAACCTTTGTTCATCGATATCATTGAGTCTGGGAAGTGATGCGATGCTTGAGAGATTGAAATTCTTAAGGAATTTCGTCGTTGTGCCGTATAGAGATGGTCTTCCCGGACCATCTGAATATCCTACGACCCGTATGAGCTCCTTCTCTTTGAGAAGACGCAGGATCGTATCGGAAGAGACTCCCCGAATGGCTTCCACATCCTTACGTGTCACCGGTTGAGAGTACGCGATGATCGAAAGAGTTTCAAGTGAAGCCCTGGTAAGGCGCTTGTCGATCTTCTTTCCGTATCGCTGTTTCAGTTGCGGCCACAGATCCTTGCTCGGCAGGAACTGATACTCAGAACCCTGCTGCACCAGTTCTACCCCATGGTTGCCCGCTTGGTAGAAGGCCATGAGATCCTGCATGGCATCTGATATGGTAAGTTCGGTATACTCAGTGATGTGCACCAGCTTCTCGATGGTCACAGCATCATTCTCCATGAACAGAATGGCCTCCAGGATCCTGGCCTCTTCTGTAAGCTGTATGCTCCTGCTCATGACAGATCCCCCTGTTCTCTCGTGTCCTGATCCGGCCGGCTTTCCGGTGCTCGTCTTCTGATCCGAATATCACCGAAGAGCGAGTTCTGATAGATCAGGATCATCTTGAATTTCACCGCCTCGAGTATCGCCAGGAAGGAACAGATCACATCCATCGGCGAATCCTCACGTACGACGATATCCATGAACGCGATCTCCTCCACGGTCTCGAACAGTTCCTGCATGAGTGCGAGCTTCTCTTTCACCGAGACCTCTTCATACATATTGAAGATCTTCTCCGGTGAGATGTTCTTCAGCAGGGATGAGAAGGTCTTGAGCAGATCCCACACATCGATCTCATTCCACAGGTCACTGTCTGAGAACGGGAGTACGTTCTGATGTTTGTTCCTGATGAAATAGTAGTCATCTTTGGAGTAGCTCTGCTCGATGAGCTGAGCATATTTCTTGAATTTATGGTATTCGATGAGCTTATCGACCAGCTCCTTTCTCGGGTCCTCGAACTCTTCATCGAAAGAGACCTCGACAGGCAGGAGCATGCGGGATTTGATGTAGATGAGCGTTGCAGCCATCGTATAGAAGTCGGTCAGGTTATCAAGATCGATCACTGTGGTATATTTGATGTAGGCAAGATACTGTTCGGTGATCTCCGCGATGGGAATATCATAGATGTTCACTTCTGACTGCTGGATCAGAAAGAGCAGCAGATCCAATGGTCCTTCGAACGATTGGAGCTTGAATTGAGTCTTCTCTTCTGTTGGCTGCCTGCTTTCTGTCTCTTCGATTTCCATCTATGGTATCTACTTCTCTGCAGCGATCTCCTCATCGAGATAATGAGTCGGGAACATGATCCTTCGAAGTTTATCTTCTATCTCAGCCATAAGATCCATATGCTCTACCAGGTACTCTTTAGCGTTCTCTTTACCCTGTCCGATCTTATCGTCACCGCAGGCATACCAGCTGCCGCTCTTCTGGATCAATTCGTATTTCACCGCAGCATCCAGGATACTCCCCTCATAACTGAGACCTTTCCCGAAGATCAGGTCAAGCTCGACCTTCTTGAACGGTGGAGCCATCTTGTTCTTGACGATCTTCACTCTGACACGGTTCCCGATAGCCGTATCTGCATTCTTCGAGATCGTCTCGATCCTCCGGACTTCCAGTCGGACAGAAGCGTAGAATTTCAGGGCATTCCCTCCGGTGGTGGTCTCGGGGTTCCCGAACATGACGCCGATCTTCATACGGATCTGATTGATGAAGATGATACTTGCCTTCGATTTTGACAGGATGCCGGTCAGCTTTCTCAGAGCCTGACTCATCAGTCTGGCCTGCAGACCCATATGAGAGTCTCCCATCTCCCCATCGATCTCCGCCTGGGGTGTGAGGGCTGCGACCGAGTCGACGACGATCAGGTCGATAGCACCTGATCGGATCAATGATTCGGTGATATCCAGGGCTTGTTCTCCGGTATCCGGCTGTGAGATCCACAGGTCATCGATCACTACCCCGAGATTCTTCGCATAGGTCGGGTCAAGTGCATGTTCTGCATCGATGAAGGCAGCGATACCGCCCTGTTTCTGGCATTCTGCGATCGCATGGAGCGCCAGGGTGGTCTTACCTGAGGACTCTGGTCCATACACCTCGATGACCCTGCCCTTCGGATACCCGCCGATCCCTAGGGCCTCATCAAGGAGGATGGAACCAGAGGGGATATAATCGACAGAAGAATCGATCTCACGATCACCGAATCTCATGAGAGAGCCCTTCCCGAACTGTTTATCGATCTGCAGTTTTGCTGATTCCAATGCGATCAGTTTGTCATTCCCCGTCGATTGGGCTGCAGGAGTCTTCTTCTTAGCCATTCACGCCTCCAAATTATGTTACGTCACTACTATCTATCATACCAGAGAACCTGAAGATCTGATTCAAGATCACGTCGATGAATCGAGGATGATCGTCACCGGTCCATCATTCACATAGTCTATCAACATATGGGCTCCGAATACACCCCTTGAAACCGTAAGTTCGTAATCTGATACGAGTATCTTCTCCACCGCGTGATAGAACCTGAGAGCCTTCTCAGGAGCCATGGCTTCGTTGAAGGAGGGCCGGTTCCCCTTACGGGTATTGGCACAGAGCGTGAACTGGCTGATCAGGAGGATCCCTCCGGAGAGATCACACACCGAACGGTTCATCTTCCCCTGTTCATCGGTGAAGATGCGAAGTTGTGCGATCTTTCTGGCGATATAGGAGGCATCCTGATCTGTATCATCCTCATGCACACCAAGATAGACGACCAGCCCGTTCCCGATCTCCCCGCATATGTGCTCATCGACTTGTACCGAAGCACGGGTGACTCGCTGTACGACTGCTTTCATCAGGTATCAGGCGTCCTGCAGGAACTGCACGAATGCGGCGGGATCTTCAGCCCCGAAGAACGCGCTGCCGGCGACGGCGACATCGATGCCTGCTGCCTTGACGGTCCCGATCGTGGAAGCGTTCACTCCCCCGTCGACCGAAATCAGATAGGTGTGATCAGGATGTTCCTGTCTGAGGGCATGCAGTTCTGCGGCCTTGTTCACACAACTGTCGATCAGTCGCTGGCCGCCGTAACCGGGATTGACCGTCATCACCAGTACCAGATCGACTTCGCTCAGCAGTTCCTGTATGAGTACCACTGGCGTTGCAGGGACGATCGAGATCCCGACCTTCTTACCGGTCTGTCTGATCTGCTGTACGATGCGATGGGCATGGACCGCTGTCTCAATATGAAAGGTGATATAATCAGAACCGGCCTGTGCAAAAGCCTCTATCTGTCTCTCAGGGTCGTTCACCATCAGATGCGTATCAAAGATCAGATCGCTCTTGTTCCGTATATCACTGACGAACTTATCCCCGAAGGTGATCCCTGGAACGAACTGCCCATCCATGACATCCAGGTGTACCCAGGATGCTCCGGACCGTTTTATCGTATGCAGGTCTTCGGTGATCTGTGAGAAATCTGCTGATAGTACCGAGGGTGCTACTATGAGTCTTTGTTGTGTTTTCATACTGTTATATATCAAAAATATGATTTATGCGCAATCATTTACTAATTCGAAACATAAAAACCCCATAAATTATTGAAAGTATAATGTTTTTACGGTAATGTATATAAAGAAGGTAAGAGCTTTGTGTTTATTAATCTTTTCTCTTGCATCGTCAAGGTGTGACTGATCAATAAATCTAAGAAACGTATATGGTATAGAAGATCTCTAAGTTCCTCGATACCATGTTCCTGTGCAATGAACTCTATGCCTGCTGAATACGTAAAACATTATCATACGATGAGTAATATATAATTTGGAGAAATAAGAATGATTGAAAAGATTCAAGAGCTTCTGCACGAAGAAAAATGGACGCGGGCAACGATCAACAGTTATTCCGTGCATAATTTCACTGAACTTGCCGAGATCGTCGAGCAGATCAGTGAAGATAATCTGCTCGAAATAAAGGATATGTGCGATGAGCATCTCGTACATACCAAGAACAGCATCATTGCACTGTATATCTCGGGGATCATATCCCTGAAGAAGCACTTTATCGATGACTCGAATCTGCTTCAGCTCATCAATCTTTTTTATGATAACCGTAAATGGAACATCGTAGAACACCTCTGTAATGAGACCCTCTCCTTCGGAGAGAACCGTATCGCTCTGCGTCTGCTTGCTGACTGTTATGACAATCAGGGGAAAGAAGACGAGAAGTTCGTCATCTGGGAACGACTGATCAAGATCGATTATGAAGAGACTGACATCCTGAAGACCCTTGCTGAGAAGTATGAGCTGGAAGATAATATCGAGAAAGCCATCGATTACTATAAGAAATGCATGCACAGATTCATCAACAAGAGGAGTTTCGCTCAGATCAAGGAGATCTGGGGAAAATTCATCGAGTACATCCCGGAAGAGTATGAATACCTGCTCAACATCAACAGCAGGATCCAGAAAGGGATCAATCAGGAACGTGCTGCACAACTGCTTGACGATCTGTATAGCTATTACAGTGAACGACAGGAGTGGGACCGTTCCATCGAGATCCTGAAACTCATCCTTTCCTACCAGCCGAACAATACCGTTGCACGAACGAGTATCATCGCCTGCTTCAAAGAGAAGTATAAAGATCACAGCAAGCTTGCCAGCTACATCGAGAAATCGAATCTGACACAGGCCTATCGTGACATCCAGACTGCCATTGAGGAGTTCGAGAAGCATATCTCCTTTGACCAGGGTACCTTCGTCTATCACAAGACCTGGGGTATCGGTCGAATCAAATCACTCAAGAACGAATCTCTGGTGATCGATTTCGCATCCAAACGCAATCACCCCATGACCCTCAAGATGTCCATAAAAGCATTGAAGGTCCTGCCAAAGAATCATATATGGGTCATCAAGAGTATCTTCCCGAAAGAGAAGCTGAAAGAGAAGGTCAAGAAGGATATCCCCTGGGCATTGAGGACTGTCGTGCTGAGTTTTGACAACTCCCTGAGTCTCAAGAAGATCAAGGCGGAGCTGGTCCCATCGATCCTGACTCCCAATGAGTGGCTCTCCTGGAACAACAATGCGAAGAAGATCCTCAAGACCGATCCCCTCTTCAGCATCAATCCGGACTCCTCTGATGAGTACATGGTCAGGTCCACTCCCATCACCTATGATGAGAAGACCCTCAACATCTTCAAGGGTGAGAAGGATATCTATCATAAGATCAAGATCGTGAAGGATTTCCTGGAGAACAGTGATCCTGAATCAGACTACTTCGCTGAGGTCTTCTCCTACTTCACCGGTATCCTCAAGAGTTTCTCCTCCATCAATGATACGGTAGTCGCCTGTTATCTCTATGTGATGAAGCTGATGAAACAGTATCCGTTCCTGAGCCAGAACCTGGAGATCTCCTTCAAGGACCTCTATAACGAGATCGATCAGGTAGATGCGCTGTTCAATGCCATCAATGATACCGAGCTGAAGAAGTGCTTCCTCGAAGAGGTGAAGAACAACTTCGAACAGTGGCCGCAGATCTACAAGGATCTGTTCAAGTATTATCAGTCTTCATACATCCTCGATATGCTCTTCAACAACAAACAGCGTGATGTGGCTCTATCGATCTTCACGAACGCCTATTCCAGCTATAAAGAGGATCCTGAGACGTGCCTCTGGCTGATCAAGAACTACAGCAAGGATTTCTGGATCGACAAGGTCGGCATCAGCTATGACCGATTGATCATCTCCATGCTCCATATGCTCGACATCAGTTATCGTGCGATCGAGAACAAGAAAGAAGTCAGCAAGAACAGAAAACTCTCAAAGAACATCTACACCATCATGTTCGAAGATGGGGAACTGCTCGCCTACTTCAGGACCTGTGATGTCAACTCAGTTCAGCGGATCTACCCGCTGGTCAATGAGATCTCTGATCTCGCACCTGCACGGAAGATAGAGATCAAGCATATCATCAAGGAACGATTCCCTGAGTATCTGTTCCAGAACGATTCGAACACCACTTCCAATATCTCCGGAGGACTGCTGGTCACCATGACCAAACTCAAGGATAAGGAAGAAGAACTCAGATATCTCTCTGAGGTTGCAATACCTGAGAACTCCAAAGAGATCGGTGATGCACGACTGCTGGGAGACCTCAAGGAGAATGCTGAATACATCGCGGGGAAAGAGAAGCAGGAACTGCTCAATATCGCCATCGGCAAGCTGAAAGAGGAACTGTCAAAAGCGGTGGTGTTCAACCCCGAAGAGACGAACACCTCGAAGATCTCCTTTGGTACACGAGTCGTGCTGTTCAACAGGAAGGCAGAGAAGAATGAGACGATCATCATCCTCGGACCCTGGGAATCAGATCCCAAGAATAACATCATCTCGTATCTCGCACCTTTTGGAGCTGCCCTCATAGCACATACGGTCGGTGAGCATCTGGATTTCACTATCAATGAACGTGATTATTCATATGATGTCGTCTCGATCGAGAAGTACCTGGACTAGCACCCCGAAGCAGCTCACACCTGAGCAGACCAACGAAGACCCCCTGCATCGATGATCCATCTGATGCAGGGGGTCTCTGTTGTACAGAAGGGAGCACGCATTGCTACGTATAGCCCGAGGGATGTGAGAGAACTTCAGATATCAGATCTCAGGTGAAGAGTCTGATGCCGCCTATCCGGTAGCACAGCAGCACGATCAGACCAAACAGGCACGAAGCGATCGAGGTGTACAGGAAGATCATCATGCTCGAGGTATGTATCCACCAGGCCATCGGTACGAGGAAGTGATAGAGCACACAGAGAGCTGTCAGCGGAGTGAGCAGCAGTATCAGATGTCCTGCATGACGAATGATCGCTGCAGTCGGGAAGAGACTGCCTGCCGTGCGTCTGAGAACGATCAGCAGAAAGATACAGCCGAACAGGAAGCTGAGCGTATGAGCCAGTGCAAGGTAGGAGACATCGCAGCCTCTGCTGATGAACAGCAGTGATAATCCGATATCGATCACTGCGACGAAGACCGAAGCATGGACGGTCGATCTGAACTGATCGATCGAATAGAACAGCCGTGTGAGGAAGTGATAGATCGCCGTCACGACCAGACCATAGGAGAACATCGCAAGGGTCCGTGAAGTAAGGATCGTAGCCTCTGCGCTATAGGCCCCCCGGTAGAGGATCGATGCCACGAACTCCTGCTGCAGGGTGATCAGCAGCAATGCCGAAGGGAGCAGGAAGATGAGCAGTCTCTTGATCCCCTCCTCTATCTGCCCCGATAATCCTTTCATATCCCCGCGATGGAAGCTGCTGCTCATCTTGGGGAAATAGACCGTGACGATGGCATTGAAGAACAGACCGTAGGGCAGCTGCCAGAAGATGATGGAATTGGAAAAAGCCGTGATACTCCCCTCCTGCAGTCCTGAGGCAAGGAAGAAGGCGACCTGCTGATTGATGATCGCGACCGAAGAGGTCAGCATGACCGGAAGCCAGTAGGTGATCACCGCCTTCAGATCGGGCCCGCGCAGGTTGGTGGTCCAGCCGATACCGAACCCGGTACGATACAATGCAGGGAGGATCACCATAAACTGCATCAGTCCCCCGCATACCACGCCGATGAGGAACGAAAGTGCGCCGAATCGATCGGACAGCAGCAGCATGGAACCGATCACAGAGATGGAGAAGGTGATCGGTGAGGCAGCAGCTGCAGTGAATCGGCTGCTGCAGTGCAGTACCGCATGTATGATGGCGACCAGAGAGATGAGCAGCAGATAGATCACCAGATAACGCAGCATGAGGGCGGCAAGGCTGATCATCTCAGCAGAAGTGAAATCAGAGAGGAACCTGATGATCTGTTCACTGAAGAGAAACACTGCCAGACCCAGCGGGATGAACACGATCGTCTCAAGGGTCATCATCTGTCTGACCAGCAGCACCGAACGCTGAGTGTGATCTCTCCTGTCCGCTTCCACTGTCCTGGTGAGTACCGGGATGAATGCCGAAGACAGGGCGCCTTCGGCAAGCATCTTTCTCAGATTGTTGGGGATGGTGAAGGTGAAATTGATCACATCCGCCGTACCGGAAGCTCCGAAGATACTGGAGATGACACTGATGCGTATGACACCGAGGATACGTGAGAGCAGCGTGAAGAACATGATCACCGAAGAGTTCCTGGTATCCAGGCGGTTGTTCTCGACCGTTTCAGTACCTGCTGCCCTACTTCCGTTCATATGCCGACAGGTACTCCCGTTTGTATTCCGTGAAGCGATCGGCTTCGATACTCATGCGAATGTTATGCATGAGGTTGTGGAGGTAGGTCAGATTGTGCTCAGAAGCCAGCATCGCTCCCAGGATCTCATTGGTCTTGAACAGGTGTCTCATATACCCTTTTGAATAGGTGGTGCATGCACGGCATGTACAGCCTTCCTGTATCGGTCCCTGATCGAACTCGTTGATGACTTTCTTCATATTGATCAGCCCGTGATCGGTGAAGACCGATCCGTTTCGGGCTGTCCTGGTGGCAAAGACACAATCAAAGATATCGATACCGTTCTCTACGGCCTCGAAGATATAGGAGGGGGTCCCGATCCCCATGACGTACAGAGGTTTGTCCGACGGAAGGGATTCAACCGTCATGGCAAGGAACTCAGCATACGTGTTGAAGGGTTCCCCTACTGATAAGCCACCGATGGCGATCCCCGGGAAATCGAGACTTGCGATATACTCCGCACTCTCTTTGCGAAGGTCTTCATAGAAGTTTCCCTGGACGATACCGAAGAGTTTCCCCTCGTAGGTGTCGCTGTAGGATTCCCAGGCACTCTTGGCACGTCGTGCCCAGTCATGGGTGATTCTCATCGCCTTGAGAGCCTCCTTCTTAGGGAGATCGGGAGGAGTACAGACATCGAGACACATCTGTATGTCACTGTTGAGGTATCGCTGGATCTCGACGACCTTCTCAGGAGTCAGATGATGGGAAGACCCGTCGATATGGGATCTGAAGGTGACCCCCTCCTCTCTGATCTTCCGGAAGGTGGCCAGGCTGAATATCTGAAAACCACCGCTGTCAGTCAGGATGTTGTGATCCCAGGAACTGAACTGATGGAGGCCCCCGTAGGCTTTGATCACTTCGATCCCCGGCCGGAGATAGAGGTGATAGGTATTCCCGAGGATCATCGAATATCCCATCTCTTCGATGGTCTGGTGATGCAGGGCTTTCACCGTACCGTTGGTCCCAACCGGCATGAACGCAGGAGTCTGTACGACCCCGTGTGGAAGACGGATGGAGCCGGTGCGTGCTTTGGAATGTGCATCTTTATGGTTGAGCGTATAGATCATATCAGGTCCTCACATGTCGTAAAAGTTGAATACTGAGCAGGGAAAAGACGAAGATCGGCAGCCATGCACCGACGATCGGCGGTATGAAGCGCTGTTTTGCCAGCAAGATGGTCACCATCTCGAACACGAAGTAGCAGACAGAGATGATAATACATAAGAGCAGGCTGTTCAAGAGGATGTTCTTCTTGAATCTGCTGCCGAGGGAACAGGAGATCAATATGACGATAAGCGGTGTGAGACTGAAGGCGAATCGCTCATAGTAATCGGTCAGAAGAGACAGGTAGGTGTTCCTGTCGAGTATCTGCATGCGATCGATATAGGCACGGGCCTCCTTCAGTCGCATCTGCTGGATATCGAAGGTGATGTCCCTGAAATCCTCCGGCATGAACCAGGAATCGGTCAGGATCATCTGCGCATCTTCAGACGAGCTCACCGTGCCATCGGCATCGATATCATACGTCACGATACCGGAGAGCAGCCAGTGCCTCGCCTCCGGGTCATAGGTCGCTCTCGTTATATCCTGCCGTCTGGTCACTGCCCCGGCAGCATCTCTGCTGATGATGATCAATCCCGAGATCTCCGAGGTCCTGTCATGGTAGTATCGTGCAAAATAGACCTGTCGTGTATCGTTCGATATGAGTACGACATTGGTGTTGTTGTAGGACGTGGAATAGCCGATGACCGTCTGTGTCAACTCCTGCTTCTGTGCATAGGTATCGATGACAGCGAACTCCTGGAACAGGAACCCGAAGATACTGAGCAGGAGACCAAGGATCACGATACTCCTGATGAAACTGAAGAACGATATGCCGGAGTTGAGCACACTCACCAGTTCATTCCTCGAATGCATGGTGGATATGCTGTAGGTGACTGCGAACAGGATCGAAGGAGCCAGTGCATAGCTCGCAGCCTTCGGGGTATAGAGCAGACTCAATCGAACGACCTGCAGGAAGGGGATGGTGTTGCTGATGTACATATTGATATTGGTGAACAGATCGAGCAGGAGTACGATCACGGTGAAGATGAGTACTGAATAGATGAAGGTCTTGATCACCTCTGATAACAGATACCTCTGCATCACTCTCATGTTCTCATCCTGCGGGAGAGGAATATGATACCGAAGCTGAACAGGAGCAGATTCGGTGCCCACATGATCAAGAACGGATGGAGCGTGATCCGAGTGCCAAGCGTCTGTCCGGCAAAGAGCATGAACCAGTAGGCCACCGAGGTGATGATGCCAACGGTGAATCCGACAAGGCGGCCGTTCTTCATGGGGATCAGACTGAAGGGCATGGCGAAGAAGACCAGAAAGAAACAGGCGAAGGGCAGCGCGGTCTTCTTGTAGAATTCCAGTAGATAGTACTGCAGGGTCTTGCTGAACAGCGAGGTCTCCCGCCTGTCTAGCAGCTGCTGATAGGATGACCGGTAATCCCTTCGGGCAAGATCATATGCATCGAGCCGATAGTTGGAGATGATCGAGTAGCCGAGCTCCTCGATCGACGTATCGAGTGTTTCCTGCTGCTCCCGTACCTCCTGCCGTTTCAATCGCAGATCGGTATTGAGATCTCTCAGGCTCTTCTCGTTCGGGGCGACACTCATCAGATTGAAGCTGATATCCTTGAGCTGCAGAAAGTAATCCATACGCTCGGCAACCGCATAGTCGTAATCGAGCGCACCGCTGCCCTTTGGTGACAGACTCTGCACCGATGAGAGGGACAGTGAGATCAGCTGCTGGTCATCATCGGAGCTCAGTGAGGCAACCTTGCTGGAGATCATATCTACCTCTTTCTGCCCGGTATCGATGATCAGAAGGTTCTCGATGGAGTTATCATCCACCTGCCCGTTGACGAAGATCAGATCATTGAATCGTGCGACCGAGTAGGATTCCAGGTCGAGTCCGGGGTTCTCGTAGAGCAGCTCACGATACAGGGCCTTGTAGCGGATGGTACCCAGCGGCAGGAACACATCATTGAGCACGAATGACATCCCGGTAAGGACCATGCTGAATATGACGATCGGTGTGATGATCGACCGGTAGGAGATCCCGCTGGTTCTCATTGCCTGGATCTCGTTTCGCGAGGAAAGGTCTCCAAGAGCCATGGTCGCACCGGTCATGGAGGCAAAGGGAATCGAATAGGATAGGATGATGGGAATCGAATAGAGCAGGATGAGAAACATATCAAGAGCAGATACATTCTTAAGCAGGATGTTGCGGGCTACCAGAAGGATCTGATTGATGAAGAAGATAAAGAAGAAGAACAGGAATGAAATGACAAAAGAGAATGCATACTCCCGAAGAATGTATACGTGAAGAGTATGATTCCTGTGCTCGTTCTTCAATGCAGCTCTCCATCATTTTCCAGTCGAGCCGAAGCCCCCGCTACCACGATGTGAATCCTGTAGATCATCAGCCGGCACGAAAGAAGCCTGCTGCACTGGTGCAATGACCATCTGTGCGATCCTGTCTCCACGGCTGATGCTGTAGGGCTGTTGGCCATGATTGATCAGGATGATCTTCACTTCTCCCCTGTAATCAGAATCAATGGTCCCCGGGGTGTTCAGGACGGTGATGCCGTATCTGGCAGCCAATCCTGAACGAGGTCGTATCTGCGCCTCATACCCGTGCGGGATCTCCAGAAACAGACCTGTTGGAACGAGGGCGGTATCGCCCGGTTCCAACACGATCGCAGTATCAGGGTCCATATATGCATACACGTCTGCGCCGGCAGAGCCGGCTGTTGCATAGGTAGGCAGTACAGCTCCCGGAGAAGCTTTCACCTGAACTGATACCATCTTATTTCTCAAGCTCGATCAGTGCATCGACATAGCTCAAGTTCAGTCTTCCCATACGATCCACTTCAAGAAGCTTCACCGGTATCGACTGGTTCATCTTCAGCACTTCTGAGACACTGTTGATCCGTGACTTGGACATCTTTGAGATATGGCACAGGCCCTCTTTCCCTGGAAGGATCTCGATGAATGCACCGAAGTCGGTGATTCGTTTGACCGTTCCCTGGTAGATCCTGCCGATCTCCGGTTCTTCGACGACTGATTTGATCAGGTCTTTCGCAGCAAGGGCAGATGCTTTGTTCTTACCATAGATCGTGATCTTTCCATCATTCTCTATGTTGATGTTTGCGCCGGTCTGTTCAGCGATGCTCTTCACATTCTTTCCGCCAGGTCCGATGACCGCTCCGATCTTCTCTTCATTGATCGTCATGATCTCTATCCTGGGAGCGTAGGAGGAGATATCATCACTGGGTTCTGCTATGACTTTGTTCATGATTCCCAGAATATGCATTCGGCCTCTCTTAGCCTGCTGCATCGCATTGTACATCAGTTCAGAACTGACCCCTGCGATCTTGATATCCATCTGGAACGCCGTAATACCGTCTTCAGTACCGGCCACCTTGAAATCCATGTCTCCGAGGTGATCTTCTTCTCCGAGGATATCACTGAGGATCACAGCCTTGTCATCGCTGGAGATCAACCCCATCGCGATACCTGCAACCGGTTTTCTGAGCTTCACACCGGCAGAAAGCAGCGAAAGTGATCCGCCGCAGACAGAAGCCATGGAGGAGGAACCATTTGATTCCAGGATCTCTGACACGACACGTACGGTGTAGGGAAAGGCCTCTTTGCCGGGAAGGACTGCTTCAAGAGCTCTCATGGCAAGGTGTCCATGGCCGATCTCTCGACGGCCGGTTCCCATCCTTCCGCACTCACCTACTGAGAAGGGAGGGAAGTTGTAATGCAGCATGAAGTTCGAGTATCTCTTGTCTCCATCGATATTATCGTGCATCTGCTCATCATAGACCGTTCCAAGTGTAGTGATCACCAGAGACTGTGTCTCTCCACGGGTGAACAGGGCACTTCCATGAGTACGGGGCAGTACACCGATCTCACAGGTGATAGGTCTGATCTCTTCAGGGCCACGACCATCGGTACGTACACCCTTCTCAAGGATCGATGCACGTACGATCTCGTACTCCATCTCTTCGAACAGTTTCCCGACGATCTTGGTGTTCGCGTCGGTGATGATATCAGCGAACTTCTCAAGTGTCTCGTTATATACGTCTTTGATCGCCTTTGATCGGATATGCTTTCCGATCACGAAGCAGGCCTCTTCCAGTTTGCCATAGGCGAACTCTCTGATAGGTCCTACGAAGCTCTTGTCATCTTCGATATAGGTGATCGGAAGTTTCTCTTTCCCAGCGATCTCGGCAAGTTTGATCTGTGCATCACAGAGGGCTTTGATCACCGGTTCTGCAGTCTCGATCGCTTTGAGCAGGATCTCCTCAGAGACCTCGTTCGCCCCGCCTTCGACCATGGTGATCCCGTCTTTGGTCCCTGATACGATGATATCGACTTCTGAAGTCTCAAGCTGCTGGAACGTGGGGTTGATCACATATGCGCCGTCGCACAGACCGACCCTGACAGCACCGACAGGTCCGTCAAACGGGATATCTGAGATCGTGACCGCTGCTGATGCAGCGACCATGGCGATCATATCCGGGGTATTGATCTGATCTGTCGAGATGACAGTGGGTACTACCTGGATCTCTCGTCGGAAGGCTTTGTCGAACAGAGGTCGCATGGGTCTGTCAATAAGACGACAGACGAGGATCTCTTTGTCCTTTGGTCTTCCTTCACGCTTGAGAAATCCACCGGGGATCTTTCCCGCAGCATAGTATTTCTCATTGTATTCTACCTGAAGAGGAACATAATCTAGACCATCGATCTCAGCACTTCCTGCACACGCGGTAGCAAGTACAGAACTCCCTGCATATGAAGCAAAGACTGCCCCATTTGCCTGTTTAGCCATTCTTCCGGTCTCAAGGATCAGTTCTTCTTCACCTATCTTCACACTTATTGTTTGTAACATCATTAAACACCTTGGTTGTGTATACAGTTCCTGTATACTATTTTCTTAGATTGAGCTTTGCGATCAGGTCACGATATGCATTGATATCGGTATTCTTCAAATAACGAAGCAATCTTCTTCGCTGACCTACCATCTTCAGCAGACCTCTACGGCTTGCATGATCTTTCTTATGAGCTTTGAAGTGGTCGTTCAAGTCTCTGATCCTCTCGGTCAGCAGAGCGACCTGAACTGCTGTTGATCCTGTGTCTTTTCCATTCGCACCATATGTTTCAATGATTCCCTGCTTCTGCTCATTAGTTAATGCCATCTTTCTCTCCTATTATATGTTCGATTATCTTCATTTCAATAATGTGCGATCGAATTATTTCGTCGCTGTGACACGTAATTGTATCACGGTGTATAACCATCTCACCATGATACTCAGATTCATTAGTACAACACATAGACACATCATACAATCCCGGTGGCGGAAGGATCTGTGCGATGGAATCTACTTCTATATCAAAGGTCCGACTTCCAGTGACATGAGGTATATTGGCCATATCAATGGAATGGGACCTGCCTAGCAGTTTAGCAGCCGTTGTCATATCGCCTTCCAGTATCGATCGTCTAATCCTGGAACTACTTACCCGTTCCCCTGAGAGCATGACAGAAGGTACGATATCCACCTCTGTGATACTTCCTGAAAACCATTCTTTGATCCTGGCGGCATGAAACAAGGCCTGATAACCACATGAGAAATTCTCTCCGAACACGATATGCCGCAGTCGGCAGGAATCAGCGATCTTCGAAAAGAAATCCTCTCCTCGTAGTTTACTAAATTCAGGAGAAAAGTCAATGAGAACCATATTCTCAATCTTGTTATTAGCGATCATTTCCGTCTTTTGCCGCAAACTGAGTATATCTTTATGGTATGGACGCTTGCCGAGCACTCGTTTTGGATTCGGATGGAAGGTGAACAGGAATCCGGTACTCGAATCTATCTTGTCATAGATCCTGTGCAGCAGGGCCATATGTCCTGCATGCAGGCCGTCGAACACACCGATCGTCATAGAGACATCAACATCCTTGAACTCTCCGGATGAGATGAAATCGTCGAATGATATGAGGTTCATCTCCTACCCTCTTCTTCAGCGATGACGAACTTGTATCTGGTAAAGACTGCTTCATGCATCTGCATCTTGTAGTGTACGACCGCAAGCAGTTCATGAGCGGTGGTGAATACGGCACAGAGCCCGGCATCGGGCTTGAGTTCAAGGCTGGTACACCATGCTCTGCTGATCATGTGTCCATACCTCACACGCTGAATATAGACTGGATCCTCTATCATGCAGATCGAGAGGGCCCCTGAGGCCTCGAACATCTGCCAGGGGGATAGCACATCCTCTACCGTGGCTGTCTCCGGGTCAACAGCATCTGAGAGAGAGAACGGTCCGATATGGGTTCGTTTCAGAGCGGTCACATAGGCACAGGTCCCGAGTCGTATACCCAGATCCCGTGCAAGGGATCGAATGTAGGTACCCTTCGAGCAGTGAATTCTCAGCTGGAGTTCTGGTGCATGGTATGAGAGGATCTCGAATCGGTAGATCGATATGGTCCGTGGTGCGATCACCACGTCGCTGCCGGCCAATGCCGACTTGTATGCTCTCACCCCATTCACATGGACTGCAGAGAACTGCGGCGGGACCTGCTCGATGGATCCGGTGAATTCAGATACCACCGCAGAGATCTCCTCGAGTGTGGGGACAGGTCCCTCTTCGATGATCTCACCTTCAGGATCCAGGGTGGTCGTGCGAATACCGAAATGGAATATTGCCTCATAGACTTTGTCAAAATCTGTGAAGAAGCTGTTCATCCTGGTCATGGGACCTATGAGGGCAATAAGAAGACCCTCGGCAAACTTGTCGAGGGTTCCGGTATGACCGACTTTCTTATGTATATGTCTCTTGATCGGATACAGAGCTCTGAAAGAGGTGATATCCGTTGATTTGTTGATGAGAACCAAACCTGCTGGAGTCATGATCAGTTTTTGAGATCCTCTATCTTCCTGTTCACAGCGATAGCCTCGCGAATCGAGACATCTTTGACAAACAGGAGTTTCGGTGTATGCCTGGTCTTCAGGCTCTTACCTATCCTGGACTGAAGCACCCCTGAGGCATTGTTCAGTATCATGACTGAGGTCTCAAGGGTCTTCTCGTCCTCAAAGGTGGAGACGAACACCTTGGCAAAAGAGAGATCCTTTGCCAGTTTTATTCCCGAGATCGATATGAACTTACTCAATCTCGGGTCTTTGATCGCGCCCTGCACGAGCAGGGTGCTGATCAGTTCTATGATATGTGATTCTGTTCGACGCATGGATACTTCATTCATATTATTTAAGCTTCTTTGCAACCTCTACGATCTCGATGACCTCTAAGATATCATCGACTGCCAGATCCTGATAGTTCTCTATCCCGATACCACATTCAAAACTGGTCTGGACCTCTTTTGCATCATCTTTGAATCTCTTCAGTGAGGTGATCTTTCCGGTATGGATCTTGATCCCTTCCCGTATGACATGAGCTGTTGCGTTTCTCTTGACTTTACCTTCCAGGACATAACAACCGGCGATGACACCGATCTTCGGTACCTTGAATATATCTCGTACTTCGACCTTACCGATCACCTGTTCCTTCAGATCAGGTGAGAGCATGCCTTCCATCGCTGCTTTGATGTCATCTACCACATCATAGATGATGTTGTACTTTCGTATATCGATCTTCTCACGATCGGCAAGCAGCTGTGCTTTCGGCGTTGGGCGAACATTGAATCCGATGACGATGGCATTCGATGCGATAGCCAGGTTGATATCATTCTCGATGATGGCTCCGGCTGATGCATGGATCGCCTGAAGTCTGATCTCACTGGTAGAGAGTTTCTCAAGGGCACTCTGCAGTGCTTCGACCGAACCATGCACATCTCCCTTGATGATCACCTTCAATTCCTTGACTGCCCCGTCCTGTATCGAATCGAACAGATTGTCCAGTGTGATCTTCTTCACATTCTGTGCTTCTCCCAGTCGTTCGAGTTCCTGACGTTTTGATCCTACCTGACGTGCCTGTTTATCATTCTCAGTACACTGGAACGGTGCTCCAGCACTGGGGATCCCAGTGAATCCCAGGATCTCGACAGGTGTCCCCGGTGTAGCGGCTTCGATCTTCTCACCCTTGTCATTGAACATGGCTCGGACTTTACCGGAGTAGACTCCTGCAATGAACGGATCTCCGATACGGAGTGTACCACGCTGTATGATGACGGTGGAGATGATACCACGCCCATGGTCGACCTGTGACTCTATGATGCGGCCTTCGGCACGGCAATCATAGTTCGCTGTCAGTTCCAGCATCTCAGACTGCAGCAGAATGGCTTCGACAAGTTCTTCGATACCCTCTTTCTTCAAAGCTGAGATCTCACAGAACATGGTGCTTCCACCCCATGATTCAGGTAGAAGATCATATTCAGAAAGCTGCTGTTTGACTCGATCCACATTTGATTCTGGAAGATCGATCTTGTTTACCGCAACGATGATAGGTACATCTGCTTCTTTTGCATGGTTGATCGCTTCGATGGTCTGAGGCATGACCCCGTCGTTCGCAGCGACTACCAGGATGACGATATCGGTGACCTGAGCCCCACGTGCACGCATCAGCGTGAAAGCGGAGTGACCCGGAGTATCGAGGAATACCACTTCCCCATGATCGGTCTTGACCGAATAGGCTCCGATATGCTGGGTGATCCCGCCGAACTCGCCGGCAACCACATTCGCTTCCCGTATCGCATCCAGCAGTTTGGTCTTACCATGGTCAACATGCCCCATGACCGTAACGATAGGAGGACGGGACTTCAGTACAGTATCGGCATCTTTCTCAGTCTCGATCACCGTCTCATCATACAGAGAGACGATATTGACTTCACATTCATATTCAGAAGCAATGATCGTAGCAGTATCAGCATCGATCTGCTGATTGATCGTCACCATCATGCCCATTTTCATCAGTTTTGAGATCAGTTCTGAAGCCTTGAGGTTCATCTTACGTGCCAGTTCCGAGACCGTTATCACTTCCATGATATCGATACGTTTGGGAACGGGGTTGGCACGTTTTGCAGCCTTCTTCTTGATCTGAAAATCTCTTTCCTGATAGATATCTTTCTTGTTTTTCTGATAGTTCTTCTTATTCTTGGCCTTGAAGACTTTCTTTATAGGTTTCTGGCCTTCGATGGGAGCCGGTTTCTTTGGAGCTCCTGCCCCACCCTGATTGAATCCACCAGGTCGTTGAGGACGGCTGCCATTATAAGGAGGTCGGGTACCCTGAGGACGGCTGCCATTGTATGCAGGTCTGTCCCCCTGAGGACGACTGCCATTATAAGGAGGTCGGGTACCCTGAGGACGGCTGCCATTGTATGCAGGTCTGTCCCCCTGAGGACGACTGCCATTATAAGGAGGTCGGGTACCCTGAGGACGGCTGCCATTGTATGAAGGTCTGTCACCCTGAGGACGGTTTCCCTGATATGCAGGTCTGTCACCCTGAGGTCGGCTGCCATTGTATGAAGGCCTGTCACCCTGAGGTCGGTTTCCCTGGTATGCAGGCCTGTCACCCTGAGGACGGTTTCCCTGGTATGCAGGTCTGTCGCCCTGAGGACGGTTTCCCTGGTATGCAGGTCTGTCACCCTGAGGACGGTTTCCCTGGTATGCAGGTCTGTCGCCCTGAGGACGGCTTCCCTGGTATGCAGGTCTGTCACCCTGAGGACGGTTTCCCTGATATGAAGGTCGGTCACCACCCTGAGGTCGGCCCTGATTTGATTGATTATAGTTCGGGCGAGTTCTGTTATCGGCAGATGAGGGACCACCATCTCTTCTGGGAACCCGAGTCTCACCTCTTGATTCTGATGAAGGTCTGTTCTGTGCCGGACCTGCATCCCTTCCAGGCTGCTGAGGTCGAGGTGTCTGAGGTGCAGAAGCGGTACGGGGTTCTTTCTCTTCTGTCTGTTTCTTCTCAGCCTGAGCTGGCTGATGGGCGACAGGACGCTTTACCACCACCTTTTTCTTCTTCACTACCACGACTTTCTTCTTCTCAGTCGGTACAGAGGTATCTGCACCTTTCGATTCATGAGTCGTTTTGTGATCAGGTGTTTCGCTGGTGCGTTTGTGCTTGATCAAAGTTGTCTTCGGTCTCTTGTTCGTATTCTCTTCTGCCATATTCTCGTCCAATTATTATTCCTCTATAACCTCTTCTTCAAAACTAAGTCCCACTCCGCAATTTGGACAGGTTTCCATATCAGCGGTGATCTCAAAACCACATTCAGGGCATTCAAAAGTTTCGACATACTCTTCAGCAGTCTCTTCTTCTACAATATCCACATACTCCGAAAGTATGGCATTGATCGATTGGACATCTTCTTTAGTGATTCCAGGTATACTCAATACCTGTTCCTCACTCATATTGATATAGTCCTCGATCAGAACGATGTTATTCTGTTCAAGGAATGCAATAATACGCTCTTCGATTCCCGGCAGGTCAGAGATGGTAGTGATCTCACCCTCTTCTCCATCATCGATGAAGAGTGCTTCGAGTTCACGCTTGGACTCGACTGAGACGTCCATCTCCCGGAACTGCTCTTCTGTCTTCACATCGATGTTCCAGTCTACCAGGCGATTCGCCAGTCGTACGTTCAATCCCTGCTTGCCGATCGCCAGCGATAACTGACTCTCATCGACCACAGCCAATGCTGACTTCTTCCCATAATCGAGAATATAGACATTCTTCACATCAGCAGGTGAAAGTGCATTCTTGATATATTCAACAGGATCAAGATCATATCTCAGGACATCGATCTTCTCACCTTCAAGCTCTCTTACTATAGTCTGTATCCGCACACCTTTCAATCCAACACAGGCACCGACAGGATCGATATCTTCCCTATTGGTGTATACCGCAAGTTTTGTTCGATATCCAGGTTCTCGTACCATCTTATGGATCTCGATCGTCCTGTCATACACTTCAGGCACTTCGATCTCGAACAGTTTGGCGACAAAGTCCGTATGTGTCCGTGAAAGCAGGATACGCAGTCCGGTATGGGCTTTCTCCACACTGTAGATCAGACATTTGATACGATCGTTCTGTCGGTAGACTTCTCTTGGAGACTGGAATCGCTTGGGCATGATCCCTTCGGTCTTACCCAGATCGATGAAGATGTCGCCACCCTTCTCTCTCTGATAGTAACCGATGACCATCTCACCTTCTTTTCCTTTGAATTCGGAATAGAGTGTATCTTTCTGAATATCACGGAGTGTCTGCTTTGCTTTCTGTTTGGCACTCTGGACAGCTATTCGATCGAATTCTTTCGGATCGATCGAAATAAGCAGTTCGTCGCCGATCTCACAATCCTCGTTCAACGCAAGTGAGTCTTCCAGAGAGATCTCAAGCACTTCATCATCGACTTCATCGACGATAGTCTTGCGGGCGTAGAGTGCAACATCTTCGCCATCTTCACTGAAGGTCACTACAGCATTCTCTACTGTTCCGAATTTTCTCTTATATGCTGCAAAAAGAAATTCTTCTATTGTTTTCTGGATAAGCTCTTCTGATATACCACGGTCATTGACCAGGCTTCGAATTGCATCCCTCAACCCTGTGGCCATTATTTCTTATCCTCCCAGTTATATACAAGCTTCGCTCTGTTTATGGTGCTATATGCTATATACAGCGGTTCAAGTTCTTCTGTCTGTAGTAGTATACCGTTTTCTCCAGCTTCCAGCAATCGGCCATCGATCCAGTCTGATGCTTCGAGCGGCATGATCTTCAGATCCTTACCGATGAAAGCAGGAAACTCCTGGACGTCTTTTATGGTACGCTGTATACCGGGGGTCGAGACTTCAAGATAGACATCTCGTGATTCTCGGAGCATCTCAAGACGCGGAAATACCAGACGATGCACCTGTGCGCAGTCGTCTATGCTCGTATTGCGCCCTGATGCCTGTATGACTATCCGTATAGAGCATCTGCCATGTTCATCATGTTCGGAGATCTCAACGATACGGTATGCCTGCTCATCAAGTACCTGTCGCAGTTGATGAAATATATCTTTAGAAACTAACTCGTTTTTTATCATACACCCACAAAAAAGGAGTCGAAGCATCGACTCCAGAAAAAAAATCTTTTAATCTGATACCTATATATATCAATATGCGACATATTAGTCAATCCATAGTGATTGTAAGACCGATTATTTGTGTTCTTCCGCTTTCCCGCAGGAGAGCACTACAGGCACGCAGGGTAGAACCTGTGGTATATACGTCATCGATGAGTATGTACAGCTGCTGAGATCCAGATGCAGTCGGTGGTAAAGCCCTACGATAGAACGATCCTGAAGGCATCAAGTGCCGTTCGGTTTTCCCAAGATGTTTCTGCTGAGCACTTCTCACGGTCCTTCCGATGCCGTATTCGACCTCTGCTCCCCTGCGCTCGAGCTGCTGTGCGATGAGGGCCATCTGATCCCACCCTCTTCTGGTCCTGGACTCATGACTGCAGGGTACCGGGATATAGATGACCGATCTATCGGTGAAGGAGCTGACGAACTGATCGAGCAGAAATGCGAAGAGCCTTGAGAGTTCTCTGACATCGTGGAATTTGTACATCAGCAGTGCTTCACGGATCACTCCGGCATATCTGAAGAGTGATCTGCTGTGCAACTGAGCAGCAGCGGGATCGGCCCTGCAGCGCGGACACCCGGACTGCGCCGTCTCCAGAGGCATGCCGCAGTCGGTACAGAAGTGGGAATATGAGTGTGAGAGCAGAGCATCCGTACAACCTGACCAGCAGTCAGGACACAGGAGCTTCCCGGTCGTACGAACCAGTGAGCCGCACAGGGGACAGCGATTGAGGGAATCGAACATACACGAGATGAACAGCTGGAGCTGAAGGATGATTCAATCAGGTCCTCTCGTGCAACCGATCCTGAAGTTCCTTGAGCAGCAGCAGTGCTTCAAGCGGTGTCATGTGATCGATCTGTTTCCTGCGGAGCATGGTAATGATCTCATCTTCCTCTGCGGCAGGCTTCTCGGCCTCAGATACGTAGAACAGCTGCGGCTGTGAGCTGTCGGCGGCATGCTGCTGCTGATATGCACGGGCGGCGTTGAGCACATCGGTCGGGATACCGGCGAGTTCTGCAGCATGCAGTCCGTAGGACGAACTGACCACTCCCTCTCTGACGCGATTGAGGAAGATGATGCTGCCCTGCTCATCTGCGATATCCAGATAGAGTTTCTGCAGCTGCTCATGTTCGATCTTCGTCAGTTCATGGTAGTGAGTCGCAAAGAGCGTCTTGGGTCTCATGACAAGAAGTTTACTCAGCACGGCGAAGGCTATCGACAGTCCGTCTCTGGTGCTCGTGCCCCGTCCCACCTCATCCATGATCACCAGAGACCTGGAGGTCGCACTGCGGAGGATGTAGGCAGTCTCATTCATCTCTACCAGGAATGTCGATTCTCCCCGGACAAGATTGTCCGAGGCTCCCACCCTGCAGAAGATCTTATCTGTACGACCGATGGATGCGGCATCGGCAGGAACGAACGATCCCATATGGGCTAGCAGGACGATCAGTGCGGTCTGCCTGAGATAGGTTGACTTTCCTGACATGTTAGGTCCTGTGATCAGAGCAGAACGGTCTTTCTCAGAGTGCATATGCAGACTGTTTGGGACGAAGACCCCGTGATCCATGATCGATTCGACCACCGGATGCCTTCCCTGCTCGATGATAAGGACATCCTCTTCTACGAGATCCGGACGGATATAGCCCCGTTTGATCGCACAATAGGCAAACGACTGGTAGCAATCCATCACAGCGACGGTATCAGAGAGTCTGAGCAGCAGAGCTCGGGCCTGACGGACCTGTTCGATGACCTGCTCGTAAAGAGCCCGCTCGAGTTCTTCGCTTCTTCCTCGTGCTTCGAAGATACTTCTCTCCATCTCGATCAGTCGTTCGGTGGTATACCGTTCTCCCTGAACGAGAGTCTGCTTCCTCAAAAAAGTATCGGGGACCAGATGTGCCTGTGATTTGGTCACTTCGAAGAAGTGGCCGATGATCTTGTTGGACTTCAGCCGTATCGAAGTGATCCCGGTCTCTTTCTTGATCTCATCAAGATAGTCCTGAAGCATATGCTGACCGTCATGCTTGATCATGCGCAGACGGTCGAGCTCGCTGTCAAATCCGTCCCTGATCACGCGTCCCTCTTCAAAAGCTCCCTTGCATTCAGGTTCGATCGAATCGATGATCGATGAGGACAATCTGAGTGCCTCCTGGAGCAATCTCTGGTCGACTTGAAAGAAGTGCGTATCATAGAGCTCAGGATGTTTGTTCAGCAGTCCCTGCACACTCTCTATCGTCTGAGAGATAGCCAGCAGGTCCCAGGGAATGGACCGATGCATGATCACTCTGGTAGTCAGTCGCTGTAGATCGAGGACACGTGAGAGGTGATCTCTGGTATCATCAAGAAGCCGCTGATCCTGATAGAACCGCTGGACCTCATGCTGTCTGGTGATGATCTGCTGAAGATCAGCAAGAGGATGAACGATCCAGTCTCTCAGAAGACGCGTACCTGCGGCACATCGGGTGTGTCTGAGGACAGAGAACAGCGTATGCTTCTCAGACCCGTCGTGCAAGTTGCGAAGCAGTTCCAGATTCTTCTGTGCGGACTCATCGATCTGCACATACTGTGAAGCTTCATACCTGCTGATCTGCTGGATCTGCCCCAGCTGTGCTCTAGAATTCTGCGTGAAGTAGGAGAACAGTACTCCGGCTGAGAGCAGTGCGGGATCGGTTGATGAGATACCGAACTGTTTGAGGGAACTGGTCTTGAAATGAGCAGTGAGCACCGTATGGGAGTCATCAATGGAGAAGAACCAGTCAGGATACTTGGTGATCATCGCATCGCACTGATCCATGACCATGCGAAATCGTCTATCCTCATAGTAGAGCGACTCCTGGATCAGCAGCTCAGCAGGTTGGATCTTCTGTATCAGA
>JAIPFY010000078.1 GCA_021736385.1 Spirochaetia bacterium
TATGAAAAGGGATGGCGATGGTTCTCTGGCCTTTATGCCAGAGAGTGCGTGAACTGACAAGGAGCCGTATACCGAACGGTACGTACGGTTCTGTGGGAGGACGGATGAGCCACTAAGGCTCATCCTCCTACCCGATTGCCTTGTGTTTGACATATGTAAAGAAATATATGAAATATATTACAATTGACAAAACAGTAGAACGTAACTATACTGTACTCGGAGCTGGAAAATATGGACGTTCAGGAGAAGTAAATGAAACTGTCAAAGGAACAGCATAAGGAACTCTTTTACAAGATGACACTGTGCAGAGAATTCGAAGAGACAGCTGCGAAGCTGTTCATTGCAGGGAAGGTGCATGGGACAGCACACTTCTGTATAGGTGAAGAGGCTACCGGTGTGGGAGTCTGTTCGCCGCTCGAGGTCGAGGACTACATCACCCAGACCCACCGGGGACACAACCAGGGTATCGGCAAGAACATGGATGTGAATCGGATGATGGCCGAGTTCCTGGGAAAACAGACCGGGTACTGCAAGGGGAAGGGCGGATGCATGCATATCGCAGACTTCTCGGTCGGTTCGCTCGGGGCGAACGGCGTGGTTGCCGGAGGACTGCCCATCGCGACCGGTGCTGCACTGAGTCAGCAGTATCTGGGCAAGAAGAACATCACCGTCTGCTTCTTCGGGGACGGGGCGGCCAATGAGGGAGCCTTCCATGAATCGCTCAATCTGGCCTCGGTGTGGAAGCTTCCGGTACTCTTCGTCTGTACCAACAACCTCTACGGGATGTCTACCCATATCAACAAATCGATGAACATCGAAGATATATCAGTGAGGGCTGCCAGTTACGGTATCAAGGGGATCGCCCTCGATGGGAATGATGTGGTCACGATCTACCAGGAGACCCTCAAAGCCAAGGAGTACGTCCTGGAACATGGCCCCATGCTGATGGTGCTCAACACCTATCGATGGACCGGTCACTCCAAGAGTGATGCACAGCTCTACCGAACCAAGGAAGAGGTGAATCAGTGGAAGGAACGCTGCCCGATCAAACGCCACCGGGATCTGCTGATCGACCAGAAGCTCTTCACTGAAGAGGAACTCGATGAGCTGAAGAGAGAGGCTGTACAGAAGATCAAGGATGCGGTGGCATTCGCTGAGAACAGCCCTGAACCGAGCATCGATGACATCTTTGATGACGTATACGCACTGTAGGAGAATAGCATGAGAGAGATAACATATGCTCAGGCCATACAAGAGGCCATGAGTGAAGAGATGCGACGGGATCAGAACATCATGTTCATGGGTGAAGATATCGGTGTCTACGGGGGAGCCTTCGGGGTCTCCCGCGGCATGTTCGAGGAGTTCGGCGACAAGCGTGTGCGTGACACGCCCATCACCGAGCTGGCGATCACCGGATGTGCGGCAGGGGCTGCCATGACCGGTCTCAGACCGATCGTGGAGATCATGTTCAGTGACTTCATGACACTTGCCATGGAACAGCTGGTCAACCAGGCTGCCAAGAACCGGTTCCAGTTCGGTGGGCAGGCGGCCGTCCCGATGGTGCTCAGGACTCCCGGGGGATCGGGGACCGGTGCCGCAGAACAGCACAGTCAGAGTCTGGAAGCCTGGGTCTGCCATGTCCCAGGGCTCAAGGTCGTCATCCCCTCTACTCCCTATGATGCGAAGGGGCTGCTCAAAGCGGCCATCAGAGATAATAACCCGGTGGTCTTCATCGAACAGAAGCTGCTCTATCGCACCAAGGGGGAGGTGCCCGAACCCGGTGATGATTACATCATCGAACTCGGGAAGGCCGACATCAAGCGAGAGGGTAGTGATCTGACGATCATCACCTACGGCAGGATGGTCCCGAGGGCTCTTGAGGTGGCAGAGGCCTTCTCTCAGAAGGGCACCTCGATCGAAGTGATCGACATCAGGACCCTGGTACCGCTCGATACCGAGGCGCTCATCTCCTCTGCGAAGAAGACCGGCAGGGTCCTCATCGTCCATGAAGCCTGCCAGCGTGGCGGGTACGGAGGAGAGATCGCAGGTCTCATCGCAGACAGTGAAGCGTTCTTCTATCTTGATGCACCGATCAAGCGACTTGGTGGACTGGATGTGCCCATCCCCTATAACCCGAACCTTGAAGCTCAGGTCGTCCCGACGGTCGAGAGTATCACCAAAGCAGTGAACGAACTGCTCTAGGAGGCAACACATGGCTGAAGCGATCATCATGCCCAAGACGGGTATGGCAATGGAAGAGGGCACGATCATAGAATGGCTTGTTGCTGTGGGGGATCTCATAGAGGTCGGTACGGTGGTCGCAGAGATCGAGACCGACAAGTCCACCATGGAGCTCGAATCTGACAGCGAAGGGACGCTGCTGAGGATCGACTATGCTGCAGGGGAGACCGTCCCGGTCACCCTTCCCATCGCCTGGGTCGGGAAGACCGGCGAGGAGTTACCGCCTGAACACGGCAAACAAGCGATACCGGCAGTAGAACCGGAGGCCAAAGAGCAGGCAGCCCCGGCACAGCAGGAGCCCACTCCCGGCAGAGTGAAGGCGACTCCTGCTGCACGAAAGGCTGCAGCACGAGAGCAGATCGATCTGCACACCGTTGCGGCATCCGGCCGGTACGGGGAGATCAGAGAGCGGGATGTGCGTGCTGCAGAGCAGAAGCGAGTGACCCCCCTTGCAGCAAGGATGGCTGAGGCGCAGCAGATCGACGTACGTGGAGTCAGTGGTTCAGGATGGGACGGGAAGGTCTTCTCTGCCGATCTGAAGGCAGCTGATCAGAAGAAGAGCACGGTACTGGCAGCTGCAGCGGAAGATGAACTGGTGCCGCTGACGACGATACAGAAGATCACCGGCAGGAGGATGCTCGAGAGCAGTCAGGGGATCCCCTCTGTCACCGAACATACCAGAGCCGATGTGACTTCCCTGCTGGCAATGAGAGCACAGATCAATCAGGATGGAGCCCATCGTCTTACTATCAATGACTTCGTACTGCTTGCGGTCGTTCGCGCACTGGGCGAACACCGGAGGATGAACGCAGTCTTTCAGGGGGACTCCCTCCTCTATAAGGGCAGCATCCACCTGGGGATGGCTGTAGCCACGCCCAGAGGTCTGCTCGTACCGGTGATCCGCGATGCGGACCACTATTCCCTCTCAGGGCTCTCAGCCCGGGCCCGAGATCTGGCAGAGAACGCACGGGAGGGGCATCTCTCCCCTGATGAGCTCAGTGGATCGACCTTCAGTGTCACGAACGTCGGCATGATGGGTATCACTGCCTTCACGCCGATCATCAACCCTCCTGAAGTCGGGATCCTGGGAGTCTGTTCGATCGAGGAGGTCCTCGCACTCAAGGAGGGCTCGGTGATCCAGAAGCGTATGATGGGTCTCTCTCTCACCTTCGACCATCGGGCGGTAGATGGGGCTGAGGCCTCCTACTTCCTCAAGGCCGTACGGGAGTACCTCGAATCCCCGCTATCCATGCTGATCTGACAGGAGAGAAGAACGTGAGTGACTACATGTATGACATCATCGTGATCGGCGGCGGACCTGCCGGGTATATGGCAGCGCTGCAGGCAGCCCGGCTCGGGGTGAAGACAGCGATCATAGAGCAGGATACCCTCGGGGGTACCTGCCTCAATAGAGGCTGTATCCCGACCAAGTACTACCTCAAGAGCAGTGAGCTGCTCTTCTCCCTCAAGCAGGCAGGAGAGCGAGGTATCACGATCGCACCGGATGCGGTGCAGGTCGATATGAAGAAGGCCAGGAAGGGAAAGGACAAGGTGGTACGGCGCCTTACCGGTGGGGTGAAGAGCCTGCTCACCTCGAGTGATGTAGAGATCATCAGCGGCAGCGCTGCGGCACTGAACGCCCATGAGGTCATGGTCGACGGCAGCAGAAAGCTCACTGCCGGTGCGATCATCGCAGCAGGAGGGTCGAAGGTCGGGAGCATCCCCGTCCCCGGGATCGACAGTCCCAGAGTCCTCAGCAGTGATGATCTGCTTGACATCGAGACTATCCCAGAGAGTCTGGTGATCATAGGCGGCGGGGTGATCGGTGTCGAGATGAGTATGATCTTCAGTGCACTGGGTACAGAAGTGACGGTCATCGAGATGGAAGAGCGGATCCTGCCCTTCCTGGACAGGGAGCTCTCTGACGTGCTCGTGTCATCGATGAAGAAGAAGGGGATCACTGTCAGGGCAGGGGTACGCCTGAGCCGTCTTGAAGAGGGGGCTGATTCGATCACAGCCGTGTTATCGGATACGAGCCATATCACCGGGACCTATGCCCTGCTCTCGATCGGACGAAGAGCCGATCTTTCAGCTCTTGAGCAGTGTGCTGTGCACATCGATCGGCAGGTGGTGCAGGTCAACGAGAGGATGGAGAGTTCTGTTCCCGGGATCTATGCACCCGGAGATGTCAATGGACAGAAGATGCTGGCCCATGCAGCCTACCATATGGGTGAGATCGCTGCCTGGAACGCGGTGCAGTATGTATCAGGTACGCCACAGCAGTACCGGGATGTTGATCTCTCCCGCGTCCCCTCAGTGGTCTACTCCATACCGGAGATCGCCAGTGCGGGGCTGCAGGAAGCAGAGCTCAGGGCGGCAGGACGGGAGATCTCGATCGGAAGGTTCTCTCTCTCTGCGAACGGCCGGGCACTCGCCGGAGGGGAACCCGAAGGGTTCGTGAAGGTCATAGCTGATGCACGGTACGGGGAGATCCTGGGCGTGCAGATCGCCGGGCATAATGCATCGGAGATCATCAACGAGGCAGTCCTTGCCATGTCCATGGAGATCACCGTTCATGAGCTTGCCGATACGATGCATGCCCATCCGAGTGTGTCAGAGGCTCTCAAGGAGGCAGCGGCAGATTGCCTGGGCAGGTCCATGCATCTACCCGCCAAAGCATAAGTGAATATTGCTTTTTGCGGGAAACTGGGGTAATCTGTTGCTTTACAGGAGTGTAACGTGGACAGAAGTAGAGATTTCCTTATATCGATCGCCAGACGCTACTACATAGATGAGAAGTCACAGCAGGAGATAGCAAGGGAGTTCGGTCTCTCACGTCCTACCGTATCGAACATCCTGAAGAAGTGTAAAGAGACCGGTATCGTGGAGATCAGGGTGCAGGATGGTTCCCCGAGGACCACGGCCCTCGGGGAAGAGGTGCGCAAGCGATACGGGCTCTCCCATGTCCTGGTGATCCCTTCCACCCTCGATGACATGTCGGTCCTCAGCAGGGTGGGAAACGAAGCGGCGAAGTTCACCCACTCCATGCTCAGAAGTGGATTGCAGATCGGGGTAGCCTGGGGTACCACGCTCTACCAGGTGGTCCATCAGATGCCTCAGGAACAGCAGTTCGAGCAGGTGAAGGTGGTGCAGCTCATGGGTGGGTTCGGTTCTTCGAATCCGCAGTATGATGGTTCTGAGCTTGCCAGGGAGCTTTCCAAGCGGGTACATGGGCAGTATTATCCGCTGCAGTGTCCGGTGCTGGTACAGAACATCCAGGTGAAGGAGCTGCTGATCAAGGAGCCCTGGATCGCTGAGACCCTCTCGCGTACCCAGAGCCTCGATCTTGCCATCGTAGGGATCAGTTCCAATGATCCTGAGACCAGTGCTCTGGTCCGATCGGGGATCCTGTCGGTCGAAGAGGCCACTGAGACCCAGCAGGCTGGAGCGGTGGGGCATATCTGCGGGTACAGCTATGATGCGCAGGGCCGTATGCTCGATATATCACTGAACCAGAGGATCATCGGTATCGCGTTCTCTGACTTCCTGCGGATCCCTGAGCGGATCGGGGTAGCCTGTGGTGCAGTGAAGGCCAAAGCAGTACAGGCAGCTCTCTCAGGGGGACATCTGACGACCCTGATCACCGATGAGGTCCTGGCATCAAGACTCATCCAGTGAACAGAATCGCCTGGACAGCATATCCCATGAAAAGAGAAGACCATCGATAAGAGATATCCATACACATTCACTGTCTGTCCAGAAAGACAGCAGAGCCTGTGCTGCTCCAGAGAGGTGCATAGGCTCTAATACTCCTGAAATCATTTCTTCACCGTCCAGGGTTCAATCTGATTACTGGGGTGATAGCTTTGCTTGCAGAGTGTCGGTGATCATCTCGAGTGTTCGAGCGTTTGGTTCTGTTCATCTGCAGATCCCGGGCGTTTTCTCGATACCTCCAGCAGCTGGTGGAACCCATTATTGGCAAGGATCACCATAAGCAGGACGATCCCTTTGAACAACTGCTGATAGTGTTCGTCGATACCATACTGGATGAGACTTCTCTCCAGTATCCAGAACAGCAGCAAGCCGAAGATCAGTCCCAGTGGATTCCCCTTGCGCAGCAGGTCAGTCCCTCCCAGCACCACGATGACTATCGCGCTCAGATTGACAGAGAGATCCAACCCTGTGGCCACCGAACCGGAAGCGGCAACAGCCATAGTCCCTGCAAGTGCTGCACAGCTACCGCTGATCATGAATGCGATGATCTTCACATCGTCGATCCTGATACCCGAGAAGAAACTTGCTCTGCCGTTACTGCCTGTTGCTATAATCTTCCTGCCCAGGATGGTGAGATGAACCGTATACATGACACCTGCAAAGCAGAGCAGCAGGGTCATGACCGGGGTAGGTATGCCAAGTATCGTGCTTTTCCCGACCTGCAGGAAATCCAGTGAGTCCAGATAGACCAGCCGACCTTTTGTGATGATGAACATAACTCCTTTGATGATCAGACTCATGCAGTAGGTTGTGAGTATGGGGTGGACTCTCAGGCGGGCTACTACGATGCCGTTGACCAGACCGATCAGAGCGCCGAGCAGCAGGACCAGAGGTATGATCATAGCGATGGGCAGCTGGGTATTGATCCCGACAATGATTAAGGCTCCGATGAGGTCTGCTATCGCAAATTGAGACAGATCGATATGTTTCCCGATCATCACAGGGTATAGACCGATTGCGATGATGCCATAGGGAACGGTGCTTTGTACGAAGATTCTGACCGTCTCACCGGTGATCGGTCCGGCAGTCAAGAGAGCAGCTCCAACGAGCACACTCAGCAGGACCACTGAAGGGACGAGCCGCAGATTCTCTTCTTGTATGTTCATTCAGACTCCATCCTCTGAGGGGTGCTCCCACGGGTGGGGGAGTTGAGGCTCTGCCCCATAGGTTCTTCCCCCGGTGCGGTATACAGATCCAGTGGGAAACTCCTGCCGGTCTCCTTTCGGTGAAAGAAGTTATGGCAGGTGCCCTTCTTCATCACCAGAATGCGGTCACACATCCCTTTGAGTTCACGCTCATCAGTCGATATGAAGATAATGGCCATTCCCTCTCCTGCACATTTGCTCATAAGATTATAGACATCGATCCGTGTGGAGCTGTCGAGATACTTGGTCGGTTCATCAAGGATGAGAATCCGTGAATCTGTGAACAGGAGCTTGGCAATGGCGACTTTCTGCTTGTTGCCTCCGCTGAGTTGCGAGATGTGTTCATCCAGTCGAGAGACTTTGATCTTGAGGCTGGTGATATAGCGTCTAGCAGCCTCTGCTTCGAGTTCGGGATGTAAAGCCATCCGGCCATGGAGTTCATGCAGATTGCTCATGGTAAGATTATGTGAGAACGGCATGTCCTCATGCAGCCAATCTTTTCGTATATCCTCCGGCAGGTATCCGATCCTGTGACTGAAAGCATGATGCGGGTCTTTGGGTGTGAACGGTTCTCCATCAAGCAGAATAGTCCCCTGCAGGATACGTTCAAGACCCAGCAGTGCTTTTATGATCCCAGTCTTACCCGATCCCAATGTCCCGGTGATCCCCAGGATCTCACCCTTACGCAGGAAGAGGGACGCATCATGTACGCCTCTGCCCGTTTTCAGGTTGGTGATCTCCAGGATCTTCCTCCCCGGTCTGGTGGGGACTCTTGGATACTTGAATGCATCCTGTATCGGCAGCAGTTCCCTGATCGGTGGGATGGATCCCAGAAAGGAGTTCGGACCTGAGTGGATCACCTGACCGTCTCTCAGGACCGTGAGGGTATCACATCTGCGCAGGATATCATCGGTATCATGAGAGATATAGATGATGGTGATCCCGGAGGACTGCATGCTGGTGATAATCTCCTTGAAGGTCTTGATCTCCTGTTCTGACAGATTGGTGAAGGGTTCGTCCATGATCAGGACCTGAGGAGAACTGCAGATCGCACGTGCGACCTTGAGGATCTGCTGCTGTCCGAGATTGAGTGTCTCTGCAAGTCTGTGAGGATCCAGAGGGTAGTGAATCTGATTGAGGATCCGTTCACTCTCTGTGATCATGTTCTTCCAGCTGACGAACCATGTTGAGCGAGAGATCCCGCTCCTGTCACCCATGATGATATTCTCAGCTACTGTGAGCTTCCCAACGATCTGTGTCTCCTGGTGTATCGCTGCGATCCCTGCCCTGATCGCATCTTTGGGACTTGAGAATCTGACAGGCTTACCATCGATGGTGATGGTCCCCTGATCCGGTTGATAGACCCCTGAGAGGATATTGACCAGAACCGTCTTACCCGCACCGTTATCACCGATGATCCCATGGATCTTTCCCTTCTCCAGCTGGAGATCGATATGGTCGAGTATCAGACGATGTTCGAATGTCTTGACAATGCGTTCCAACCTGATCACACGGATGCTCCTAAGGGATAGTCTTACTGATTATCGAACGTCATATAGAGCTGAAAACCGGACTCGAACAGCTGTTTCTTATATGATTCGCTCAAGTCTATGTTCGTCACGATCTTTCTGGTCATCAGCAGTTCACCTACATAGCTGAATGCCCGTTTACCGAATTTCGTATAATCTGCTACGATGAGCAGATCATCAGAATTCTTCTGCAGCAGCCGGATGATCTTTCCCTGCTGTGGGCTGTTGGTGAAATACCCGTTATCAAGATCAATGGCATCAACGGTGACGAAGGATTTATTGAAATACATGTGACTGAGTGTTTCCAGTGAAATATCACCCGCCATGGTCAGGCATTGATCGACCACTTCAAGATCTCCACCGACAGCCTTCAGGGAGATCTCGGTATTTGAGGCCAACTCTGTCAGGATATTCACATTGTTGGTGATGATGGTGACATGTTTCTTGTTCTTCACATGCTTGGCTATCTGCAGACAGGTGACCCCGCCGCCGATGAAGATGATGTCATTATCGTCAATGAGAGCACTCGCCAGGATACCTATCTCACGTTTTTGCTGGGCATAGGGGTCTTCAGAGCCCGAGAGCTGCACCTCATCGACAGCCGGATCGTTCAGGAATGCTCCTCCGTGTGCACGGACGAGAAAGGATTCCTGTTCAAGCTTATCGAGATCGCGCCTGATAGTGGCCATGGAGACAGATAGCAGCGATGAAAGGGTATTGATATCGATGTGTTTATACTCAAGAAGTATCTCTTTGATCTTTTTTACTCTCACATCAGCAAGCATAGGAGTTCCTTTATTTCGTACAGGTCTTTATCATCGAAGCAGTATCAGGATCATCAACGGAGGTACGCTGATTGAAAGGTCTCAACCTGAGCGTATCACGTGTATGGGATTATACCCTACCTGAGTGGTTTCAGCAACATATGTGATGAGTGATCTATGAATCATGATCATAGATGCGCATAATCTTTCACTTGGATTTGGTTTACAGTGCGTGAATGATAGGAAAAAATCATACATTCTGGTTGTTATGATAAGAAGTTTGCAAAAAATGAAAAAAAAGTTGCAAAAACGAAAATAGTATACTAGGATTGTAGCAGGGAAGCACAAGGGCTTTCCGGAAGTCCAAGTAGAGAATAAAGGAGATTCACATGAAAAGAGTATTGATGCTGTTAGCTATCATGATGCTGGCAGGTACCGTGATGGTGTACGCACAAGGACAGCCTGAAAAGGATGATCAACTGGTCGTAGGTTTTGCCAACATTGACGAATCGGTCGATCTGCAGATCGCAGTGAGAGAGAGTATCGTGAGAAAAGGCGAGGAACTGGGAATGAAGGTGATCACAGCGAACAACCGTGCTGATGGTTCTACTGCTGTCAGGATCGCCGATGATATGATCACCATGCAGGTTGATGCCTTCGTGGAATTCAACGTTGACTCCAGTGTCGCACCGGTGATCATGGAGAAGATGAATGAAGCGAATATCCCTGTATTCGCGATCGACATCCCCCATCCGGGAGCTGCCTTCTTCGGGGCAAACAACTTTGAAGCAGGTAAGATCGGTGGCCGGTATCTGGCGAAGAAAGCACTGGAAAAGTGGGACGGTCAGATCGACTATCTGCTCCTGGTAGACCAGATGGCCTCCGGTGAGATGCCAAGACAACGTATCCTTGGCTATATTCCCGGGATCCAGGAGATCATTCCCTCCTTCTCAGAAGAGGCTGTGGTCTTCGTAGAGGGTGGTTCGGAAGCAAGTAAGGCACAGCAGGTAGTCTCTGACTTCCTGTCAGGGCATCCTGAGGCGGAACATATACTGATCGGGACCCTGCATGACGTCGGTGGTATGGGGGCCTGGGCTGCAGTAGAGACTGCAAACAGAGGAGATGACTGCATGATGGTGGTACAGAATGAGTATACCTTCCTCAGCCATATCAAGACACACCCTGAGGAAGACGGATTTGTCGGGGCTGTAGCCTACTTCTTTGACCGCTATGGTGATTTCCTGATGCCTGCAGTCGATAAGGTACTCAAGGGCGGGGCTATGCCTGAGAACGTCTATGTCGAACATGAACTGATCAACCGTGAGAATGCAAAGACCTTCTTCCCCGATATGATGTAGTCCAAGTAGATGAGCCGTATACAGGACAGTCAGCCGACAGGCCTCGCTGTCCTGTATACTATGGAGTGAAATATGTCGAATTGTGTTTTTCAGGCCAAGAACATCTCCATGAGTTTTCCGGGGGTGAAAGCGCTCCAACATGTCTCTGTGGACCTGTATACCGGTGAGATCCTGGCGCTGCTCGGAGAGAACGGGGCGGGTAAGTCAACCTTCATCAAAGTAGCCAGCGGGGTCTACACCCCTGATGAAGGCGAGGTGTACCTGCAGGGAGCACTGACAGCCTTTTCCAGTCCCCGCGATGCCTTCGATGCGGGGATCGCTGTAGTCCATCAGGAGTTGAACTCCTTTCCTGAACTTACGATAGCTGAGAATATCATGCTCAGTGATCATCCTCGTACAAGACTGGGCATCATCGACTGGAAACGGATGAATGCCCTGGCACGCTCAGCTATGAGCAGACTTGATATGCATCTGGATCCGGAAAAGAAGATGAAGGATTGCCTGATAGCAGAGAAACAGCAGATAGAGATTGCCCGGGCACTGTTCTGGAATGCCAAGATCCTGATACTCGATGAACCGACTTCTTCTCTCAACGATATCGAGATACGAAATCTGTTCACCTATCTGCAGAAGATCAGCAAGATGGGAGTATCCATCATCTATATCTCTCATAAACTGGAAGAGATCTTCGAACTGGCCCATCGGGTAGTCGTTCTGCGTGACGGCGAGGTCATAGCATCCACAGCTGTCGCGGAAACAGACAACAGATCACTCATCAAGCAGATGGTCGGTAGAGACATCTCTGATCTCTACCCGAAACGGACACCACTGTTCGGGCGTACCATCCTGGAAGTACGCCACCTGCATACTGAGCAGCTGGATGACATCTCCTTCGATGTGCGAAGGGGTGAGATCTTCGGGATCTATGGACTCATGGGATCTGGACATCTTGAGATCGGTAAGGCTCTCTTCGGCTATGGTGAGATCCCCGAGGGGGAGATCCTGATCGACGGAGAACCCGTACAGATCAGGAATTCACATGATGCGGTGCAGCGGGGCCTCGCCTATGTGCCTGGAGAGCGAAAGACTGAAGGTCTGGTACTGTCCCACTCGATCACCTCGAACATGATGATCGCACACTATGAGGTGCATAACAGCCTGCTGATCTCAGCAAGAACGGAGCAGGATACGGCGAACTCCTGGGTGGATGCTCTGAGTATCAAGACCCCGGGGATCTCTACCGAAGTCGGCACCTTGAGCGGGGGAAATCAGCAGAAAGTCGTACTCTCCAAGTGGCTGGATGTCAATCCCGGCATCCTGATCCTGAATGAACCGACAAGGGGGATCGATGTCGGCGCAAAGGCTGGAATATATGCTATTCTTAATAAGCTCTGTGCTGAAGGGTTGGCGATCATCATGATCACCTCGGAGATTCCGGAGCTGGTAGCGATGTCCGACAGGACCATGGTGGTCTGCGAAGGCAGACAGACAGGATTATTCACCAAAGAAGAGATTTCAGAAGTACATATTATGGCAAGCGCCATAGGAGCAGATTATGAATAACGAAGTTGCACAGAGGAAGCCTGCTGCCCATCCCTTCATGAAGAAGGTCAAAGTAGTCGACTTCATCTCGATTATACTGGCCTACGCCATGATAGTGATCTTTTTCTCGATCTCATCAGAATATTTCTTTTCCATGAGGAACTTCCTGAACATCGGGATGTATGCATCGATCATTGGTATCTCGGCCTGTGGTATGACCCTGGTACTGGTCTCGGGGAACATC
>JAIPFY010000079.1 GCA_021736385.1 Spirochaetia bacterium
CGTACTATGCCTCATGAATGCTTTTTAAGTGGTCTACAAGAAGAATTATATCACATAAACGGATTAAATGTAACTGTATTTACAGTATTTCTTATTGCCATATTATGTGTCAATATTTATGGGACGGGCTACTAGTAGTAAGAAGAACCACCATGGGGGGGATCCAATGTACCGATATACCGATCTTGCCGGAAGCTGGAATCTGCGGGAGGCTGTACACGGGTACGAGCTCGAGTGCTCCATCCCCGGTGATCTGATCACCCCCCTGATCGAGCACGGTCTCGTCGAGGATCCCTATGTGGGGACCAACGAGCTGAAGCTGCAATGGATCGGGACGGCTGAGTTCACCATCACCAGGAGTATCTACCTTGCCATGGATCTGGTGAGTGCCCCCCAGATCGATCTCGTGCTCGAGCAGGTGGATCTGGTCGCTCAGGTCTTCATCAACGATCAGCTGGCAGGTACGTGCAGTAACGGGTTCAGGACCTACCGGTTCCCGGTGAAGAAGCTGCTCAAGCGGGGAGAGAACCACTTTGAGATACGTTTTGGTTCAGCAGAGCGGGAAGCCCTGCGGCGATCTGAACAGCTGCCCTATGCGATCCCCCATCAGGTCTATCCTGTGCAGTCGATGCACCGTAATCTGGTCAGGAAGGTGCAGTGTCACAGCGGTTGGGACTGGGGCCCTTGTCTCATGGTGAGCGGGATCTATCGAAGCATCGGGCTGGAAGCGTTCAGCCAGGCACGTATGGGTACTATCCTCGCTGATACGCTACACGAGGACAGGAGGTGGAAGGCCCTCCTGCGTATCCCGTTCGAACTGCAGGAGCTGTCGGTGATCCCTGATCTGCAGGTCACGGTGGTGCAGGAGGAGCTCGGTATCGATGATTCCTTCCTGCTCTCCTCGGTATGCTCGCTCGAAGCTATCAGCTATCACGATGGGAGCTCGTTCATAGAAGTCGCGAGGAGCTATCACATAGAATCCCCCAAGCTCTGGTGGCCCTCAGGCTATGGGGATCAGTATCTCTATACCTTCTCAGTCTCTGCAGGGAGTCAGCAGGTCTCGCTGCGGCTGGGGTTCCGGACTGTCAGGCTCGATCACCGTGATGATCAGGCAGGACGGGCTCTGACCGTCGTGGTGAACGGCAAGGCGATCTTCTGCAAGGGAGCCAACTGGATCCCGACAGATGCCCTTCCATCTCTGCAGACCGACCTGCGCTACCGACAACTGCTCGAAGATGCGAAAGAGGCTCACATGAACATGATCCGTGTGTGGGGGGGAGGGCAGTACGAGAAGGATATCTTCTACGACCTGTGTGATGAGCTGGGGATCCTCATCTGGCAGGACTGCATGTTCTCCTGTTCGCTCTACCCGGCGACACCGGAGTTCCTCGATGAGGTGCGCCATGAGATAGAGGACCAGATCCGGCGATCGCAGCACCATCCTTCGATCGCGCTCTGGTGCGGGAACAACGAGGATGTCGGATCACTGATATGGTTCGAAGAGAGCAGGGAGAATCGGGACCGGTACCTGGTCGACTATGACCGGCTCAACGAGGGGGTGCTCGGTCAGGCGGTACGGACATTGGATCCTCACCGCCCGTGGTGGCCGAGCAGTCCGTCGGGTGGCCCCGGGGACTACTCCGACTGCTGGCATGATGATACCCGTGGTGATATGCACTACTGGAGTGTCTGGCACGAAGGCAAGCCCTTTGAGTCCTACCGGGAGGTGATCCCGCGGTTCTGCTCCGAGTTCGGGTTCCAGTCCTTTGCCGCTGTCCCCCAGATGAGACGAGTGATCGATGCTGACCAGATGAACATCTCCAGCCCCCAGATGCTCCATCATCAGAAGAACGAGATGGGCAATGCGATCATCCTGCAGACGATGGCCCGCTACTTCAGGATGCCCTCATCCTTCGAGGGTATGGTCTATCTCTCCGCGGTACAGCAGGCCTATGGGATCAGGATGGCCATAGACTACTGGAGGGCCAACAGACCCAGATGCATGGGAGCGCTCTACTGGCAGCTCAATGATCTGTGGCCGGTCGCTTCCTGGTCATCGATCGAGTATTCAGGCAGGTGGAAGATGCTCCATCATGAGGCCGTGCGGTTCTTCGCGCCGCTTGCGCTGAGCATCATCCCTGTGGGGGACCAGCTGCATATCTTCGGGATCAATGACACTGAAGAGCTGATCAGCGGTACGCTGCAGATCAGGAGGATCTCCTGTGACGGGAACGTCCTCGAGGCTGTCGAGAGCGGGGTGACCGTGCTGCCCGAGCAGTCCACTCAGATCGCAGAGTTGCTGCTTCCTGAAGTGCATCAGCGGCAGAGTTCGTTTCTCCATGTGGAACTGTGCGGGGTGCAGCAGTGGTATCTCTATGCCCTGCCGCAGGAGATGGCATTCTCGGAGCCGACGATCAGCTGCAGCTATGACCGCCATACCGCTCAGTGGGCGATCTCCACCGATGTCCCGGCCTTCTATGTCTGGCTCGAGTGCGATGCGCCGGGGCACTTCTCTGATAACGGGTTTCACCTGCTCCCCGGGGAGACCCGCCGGGTCTCGTTCTCACCTTCGAAGGGCAGTCCCCATGCACAGAGAGCTCCCTCATCGTCAGAAGAGATCACGATCTATGATCTCTACCATGCAGGCAGGGAGCGGCAGTGCTAGCGCTACCCGCCTCGTCGTTTGGCCGTTCCTACCTCTATCCAGTTCGCTGCTGTTCATCCCAGCCTATCCAGGCATCACGATCAGCTAACTGCAGTGCTGAAGCTCCGTACCCGATACCTCCCAGCCAACCATACTGTGAACCGATCAAGTACCTCAGCTGTCTGCCAACCAGCGGGCCTGCTCCTAACGGATGTTCTGACTCCATCAGCTCATTCCAGATCAACAACTGTTCATCGGAGCATACCAGCACAAGCTGCAGATGCTCTATCTCTCCCACCTGTGCAGGGACTCCTGCAGTATGATTCGGATGAGATCTATGATTTCATTGAAGGATGGAATGATGGTCGTTGATAGTACCACGAAGAATCCTGTCTTGGGGGCTACGTGGACTCTGAAAGGATCCGATGCTGCCATGCTATCTTGAAGCAGTAGCTGGATGCAAATGAGCTCACAGCCAGTCGGATGGAGTTGAAGAAGTACCATGCCTTGACCGTAGATGAGGCAGTCCCTATCATCGGATACCAGGAAGACACGGAGGAAATCTCTGAAGCGTCGATCAATGCGGAGCCGCATGATGAAAGTGTAACCCTCTATGGGTGATATTATTCCGACATATCAGGGTGACCCCTGAACTGCAGTGCTTGAGTACTGTGACTTCATTGCTGTGCTTGTACCATGAGTCGTCCTCAAGCTCGCATTTCCAGTCATACTCAGAGGCTTTCTTGACCGTGTAGGGTTTCTTATCGCAAGAGATTCCGCTCTTTTTCGCTACTCTTTACACGGAGAACAGTTCAGATCCGAATTTTATGCACGTCTGGGGTTATCAACAAGCAATCCATTGGTATACTTATGTATAAGGCTGGATATCAGAGTTTGATACGGTAGCCCTTCTTGAAGAGCTTTACTCTGTATAGCCTTCAGATCATGCTCAGATAAACGAATATTTACCCTTTTATTCTTTTTCAATGTATTTGCAGCAACTTCTGATAAGTGTTTTTTCTCGTCATCGGTAATACCCATAGAATGCAACTTTCCAGATTCAAATTCCTCAAGTATTTCGTTTTCATATTCATCAAGGTTCATTCTGATCCTCCTAGATAGTGTTTCTTCGCTTTCCTGCTGGGAATTATCGTTTTCAAAAAGATCTCATCTTCATTTTCGACATAAGGCACTAAATATACATAACCATTTATGAGAAAAACATATATATTCTGATTCGGATATTTCTCTATATTTGGATGTTCAATTTTATCCAGGATTCCTTCATTTTGTATACAGAAAACTACTTCCTCAAAAGAAATATTCCTGTCCTGTATCAGATGAGCATTTTTATTATCATTCCAGTTGAAGATCTTTCCCATTGAGTAAATATAGCAAAACGTGTGCCTTTCGGCAACACTGATACGTGGTATGCTATGTACATACAATCATCATGTTCATCGTGTTGCTATTGGAGATAAACTCATGCTCTATATTGCATAGCAGGGGAAAGCATGAAACGCAGCCCGAAAAGCACATCTCACAGATCGACTGTATGGGAAAGTAAAGATACGTTGACGCACACACAATCGTGTATCAAAGATACGGTTGAGGAGCACTATACTCAGCGTCACCCTAAGCTGAATGAGAGCGGTGAAGTTGAATTGATCAATTCATTCATACCACCCAGATGTCCATTGTGCTATTCAGATATGGTTCGGGAATATGGGTTGATGGTTAATGGTGTTCAACGATATCGGTGTGCCTGCGGCAAAACGTTTGTGCCTACCACTGGCACCATTTTCGATGTGCACCCTGTGAGTGGATAGCGTATTGCCTGAACCTGTTCCGACTTGTAAGCCTTTCTGCTGATTCATGGAACAATAGGAATGTGTTTACAACGTCCCGATACTGGCTTCAAAAGGTATTCCTGACGCTATTAGGCTCTCAGGATGGTATTGTGCTATCTGGTGATGTATGGCGTGATGAAACGTATTATTCAGTTGCCAGTGGGGATACTGTTCGCCACAAGGCTGGAAAGAAGCTTCGAGGCATCTCCAGGGGCCAGCTTTGTATTGGTGTCGTAACCGATAAGAAGTACTCGCTTTTTCTTGTTGAAGGTTATGGTAGGCAATGCAAAAAATGACTTGTGAGCTGTTTTATAACCATAGTGCTCGTGGTTCAAGGCTTATACACGATAAGGAACAGACTCATGCGAAGCTCGTTAAAGGGCTTGATCTGAAGAGCACCGTCTATGCTTCAGAAGAATTGAAAGGGTTATCCGATAAAGAGAATCCGCTTGAACCTGTGAACCGGCAGCATGCATTGGTGAAGCACTTTCTGAATGCTCACGGAGGGTTCGATCGTGAGAACCTGCAGGGATGTTTGGATCTGTTCTCTTTTGTTACACATCCACCCTATGACCTGGTAGAAAAGGTCGACATTCTGCTGAATATGGTTTTTCCAAATCCCAAATTACTCAGGTACCGGGGCTTCTATCAGTCTACAGCAAGCATTTCTATACCATAAGTGCCACACTATGCACATGATGTTTTTCAAGAAAACCTGTCCTGTCGAAATCGACCGATAAGCTGTGGTTCGAAATACTCCAACTGTGTATTCAGCTGTGTATGTGATTCTGCAATTATCCTGGATAGTCATCACGAAGTATGACTATCTACAGCAGTCAAGGGGGCATCGTACCAGCTGGAGGCTATACTGTACGCCATACGCTGCTTCTGAACTCGTTGCTGTACTGTGCCATTCGATGTCCTCCTGTTGGAGATGTCTACCTGCCATCTAACTTGACACGGAGGGCCTCTTCATCAAGGATGACTGCTGTTGGAACTATCGCAATTATGAGAGGATTTGCTCTTCTTGTGCTGTTCATTCACTGCATCGGCTACGGTAATGCGTTCGTTTCGATCAGGTGGTTCCTTCGGTAGATCAGGATGTCGGCAGAGACCATGCAGAGGTTGATGATGTAGAGCACGATGACCGGATCCGGGGCATAGATGATCTTGTGGAGGATACCACTGAGGTATCCGAAGGCGATGATCAGCAGGAAGGGCAGGCTCTTCCCTGCATTGCTCCGTGATCTCCAGGATCTGATGATGGAAGTCGGCCAGGCAAAACCGAAAGAGATCAGCATGAGGATCTCGAATATGCTCATGGGGGCAGCTCCTGTTGGTGAGAAGGTATGGTGAGGGCGGCCTACGGCGCCTGAGAGGTCATTCTCTTCTGTGCGTGAGGTTCAGCATTGGTATGAGCTGACTGCTTCTCGACCTCCTGGTAGGCGAGGTCGATCTTGAACCGTTTGTCAGCGAACTCGATGGCGACGGTGATCCGTCGTTTCCTCCGGTCGACCTTGATGATCCTTCCTTCCTGTCCCATCAACGGCCCCTTGAGGACCTTCACCCGATTGTTCTTATCGAAGATGATCGTAGAAGGACCGGCGATCTCCCCATCGACAGTCAGAGTCGATATGATCTCTCTATCGAACTCCCTCAGCGGCAGCAGTGTGCCATTCTCATCCTTCATGAACCTGATGAATCCCGGGATCTTTCGCAGGAGCCATCGGGAATCAGGATCGGGGTCGTTCGTCTCCCAGAAGAGATACCCCGGGAATACCGGCTTGATGGACTTGAAGTACTTGCCTTTGCGTCTGAGGGTGAGTTCCCGCTTGGGCAGGATGAGTTTGAAATCATGTTCGGTATCTCGCCGCAAGTGTCTGAGATAGAGATCTTCTTTGCCGGTGGCAACCTGGAGTACGTAACAATCGATCATAGGATGGGAGTATAGCATAAGCGCAGGGGGCAGTCCAAGTAGCAGGGGAGCTATTGTCCAAGCTTATCCTGTACTGCAGCTGGAGGACCTCGGTATGCGGTATCCACAGTGAGGGGGTGCCTCCTCCTTCCATGGGATGCAGAGACTGTGTTCTCTCGCCGTCTGCGTATTGAATAACTCATAAATAGAGAGTATTTGTGGTTTGACAGACAGGACGGGATGTGGTGGCTGACCGTAGGCTGATGTGTAGATTCGCAGTCAGGTGATATGATTAGTAAATATATAACATATAATCTGTTATGTGACTAAAACAGACAGAGAAGAAGATGAGAGAAATGATGATATTCTGAGAAATATCGCTGATGATCGTACTCAATTTTCACTCTGTATGATATAATAAGTTAACAATTGTATGAATAGCAGGAGGAATTATGCGAGTACAAAAAGTAATCATTGCAGTTCTACTTCTGATAGTTGTTACAACCGGGAGCTTGATGGCAAAGAACGGTGCATTTGTGAATGTATTTCTGGCAAATGAGTTCTTTGAAACACGAACGACAGTGGAGCAGGACTTCACCGGGTTCAGTAATGTGGCGGAGACCTTGAGTAATGGGGGCGCTCTGGTCCTGCGCAACGGGCTGCTGACTACGCAGTTCGCGGTGCAGTATTCTGACAACAAGATAGACCCCTCGGTGCTGAAGATGGTAGAGATGTATGTGAACGGGGGGATCACCCTTCCCCTCGGGGAACTGATGTCATTCGATCTGACAATGGGAACCAATTTTCACATCACCGACAAGCAGATCTACTACCTCTACAGCAACATCAAGGCAGGTGCCGATATCTACATCGGGAGGGTCGACTTCTCGTGCTTCGCTCAGATGCTCAGTCCCGTTGACAGTACGGTAAACCTTGTTGATTTCTACTCCGATGAGAACAATCAGCTGCTCAAGTTCGGCGTAGGTATCGGGTACCAGCTCTTCTGATGCGCCTGTGGTCCTGACGCCATCTTCGGAGGGAAGCTGGCGTCAGACTGCCTCTGAACGGGACTGCCTGCGCAGCCCGTCACTTCTTCCCTCTCATGCAGGAACTTCTTCGTACAGGATGCCCTGATAGCTCTACTGCGGGTCTTCACCACCACCTTCATACTATCTCATGTGAGGCTGTGTTCATGAGGATCGGGAGGTAGCTCTTTAGTGTACCGGGGTCCGGACAGTTGTGGTATACTGCTGCTATGAGAAAGCTACAGCCTCTGCCGCTGCTCGGCTTCCTGGTGCTCTCCTCTCTGGTGCTGATCCTGACGGGACTGGGGGGGCTTGAGACCCTGAAGCACCATCCCCTGTTCACGATCATCAAGACGGTGGTCCTCATCTCTCTGGTCACAGAGCTCATCACCGATGCGAAGGTGAGTGTCACTCAGCAGATCTTCCCGCTCGAACGGCGGGATCTGCTGCTGCTGCTCTCGGTGCTCACAGGGGCGCTGCTCACCTTCTGGATCAGTATCGCCCTCGATCACGGCGGTGTGATCGCCTCGGCGATCGTCGGGATCACAGCCGGGATCCTCGTGCCCTCCTATGCGGTCCCGATCTATTGCGGATCGTTCATCGGTATGGCCTCTCCAGCACTCTTTCCCTCATATCTTCCGGTAGTGATCGCCGCACTGGTCTCAGGGGTGCTGTATGTGATCACTGAGGAGCTGTTCAAGGGAGCAGGGGGGAAGCTGGGGACCATCGCCTTCGCAGGATCCCTTGCCGCAGCTGCGATCCTGGGTACGCCCCTGCAGGAGCTTACCGTACCGCAGTGGGATCTGGGGGTCTTCATCGTGATCTATTCGGTGATCGGTGCGGTGCTGACCTATGAGATCAATGTGACCGCCGGTAAGGGACCGGTCGATGCATCAGCCCTCGTGGGGCTGCTTGCCGGATTGATCCTGCCGGCACTGTATGGGAAGGAGGTGGGGAACACCCTCGCGGTCATCGTCTTCTGTGCTTCGTTCGCCGGGATGAGTAGTGCACGCAAGATCCCCCGCTGGTACCTGATCGCCATCGCCGGGGCGGTCGCCGCTCTTCTGTTCATCTACTCCATGCCGCACCTCTCCGGAGCCGGAGGGAAACTGGGGACCATCGCGTTCGCTTCCGTGCTCGCTGTATCGGGCTGCATGAAGCTGTTGAAGATCATCCGGGATCATACCAGAGGAGAGGAGTCATCGAAGAGGAGCAGGTGAGGTGCCCCTCTTCGATGAGCAGCCTGGCTGTCAGTGCTGTTCGAGCTCCCGGGCATAGGGGATGGAGCTGACTGCTCCCGGTCTGGATACGGTGATGGAGGAGGCTCGTGTCGCCCGTTCCATGGCCTGCTGCATACCCCGTCCTTCGATCATCCCGGCCAGCAGGTAGCCGAAGTAGGTATCGCCTGCTGCGGTGGTATCGACGACCGGGGCATCGATGATGGGAACATGGATCTGCTGGTCCCCTCTGCGATAGAGCGATCCTCCTCTGCCCAGCGTCATGATGATATGGACGTTCGGGTACCGGGTACTCAGTGCTTCGATGATCTGCTCATAGGTGCCTTCGATCCCAGCCAGGGCAGCTCCTTCGAGTTCATTGACGATCAGCAGCTCCAGGGTCTCGAGGGGCCAGCTTTTGATGTTGTCCGTGAAGGGTGCCGGGTTGAGGCAGATCTTGAGTCCTCTCGCCGCTGCCCGTTCCATGATCTGCTCGATCAGGTTGATCTCGTTCTGCAGGACCAGATAATCCCCTGCTGAGAAGCGGGACAGGGTATCCTCGATCTCTTCGAGGGTGTTGTTCACATTTCCTCCGCCATAGAGGATGATGGAGTTCTCTCCCTGCGGGGTCACCTGGATGATGGTGTGCCCTGATGGTCCATCATACTCTCTGAGCAGGTCGGTATGCACTCCAGATGCCTCCAGCTGGTCTTTCGCCCAGCGTGCCTCCCTGCCGATCTTCCCTGCGAACCAGACCTCAGCTCCGGCTTTTGCCAGAGCGACTGACTGGTTCGCCCCCTTGCCCCCGGCATGGGTCTTCAGCTCGCCGCCGTGGATGGTCTCTCCCGGCAGGACGATATGCGGTACCTGGTATACGTGGTCGATGTTCAGTGATCCATAGTTCAAGATCCTCATAGTGTGTATGACTCCTTATATCTGCTGATGGGTGCCAAGGCTCTCTCTGATGATCAGAGAGCCGCCGATCAAGATCTTCTCATAGGGCAGCGGTGAGTGCTCCTGCAATCTGCGGTGCAGGAGTTCGAAGGCCCGCAGGCCGATACGGGTCTTCGAGACCTGTACGGAGGCAAGCGGAGGGTCTGACATCTGTGAGGGACTCAGATCATCGAAGCCGATGATCGAGACCTCTTTCCCGATCGTGATCCCTGCCTCTCTGAGTGCCCGCATGCATCCGAGGGCTATGATGTCACAGACGCAGAAGAGGGCTGAGGGGAGGTCCCTTCGGTCCTCGAGGTGCTGCTTCATGTCACGATAGGCCGCATCGAAGGTGGAATCTACGGAGAAGGTCCACCGAGGCTCGGTATGCAGCTTGAGATCGGCAGCAGCTTCCTGAAAGAACTTCTCCCTCAGGCTGAAGTTGCGAGTCTCTGCCGTCGAGCGGACCAGTCCGATGTCCCGATGTCCGAGATCCTTCAGGGTCTTCATGATGCTGTAGAGGGCCCCTTCGTTGTCCATGTCCACCACATCGACCTGATGTGCCTGGTAGCAGGCATCGATGAAGATTACCGGGAGTGGAAGTCCACTGAGGCGGGGAATGTCAGACTCCGTGAGCTCTGTTGCCAGTACGATGGCCCCGTCGATCTGAGAGCGTGAGAGGTCTCCGCGGATCTGCTCCAGATCGAAGGTCTGATAGCTCTTCACCTCGAGGGTATAGCCATGTGCAGCAGCTTCGCTGCTGATACCGTCGATATAGTCGGCAATGAAGGCATTATGGTCAGGATTGATCATATGTCCGTGTCTGGCGATCTTGAGAAAGCAGATAGTCTTGAAACCGGCAGCAGCCTGCCGCTGTGCGATGTAGCCCAGCTTCTCTGCCGCCTGCTGTACCCGTATGCGGGTCTGTTCCCCGATCCCCGGTCGTCCGTTCAATGCCAGCGACACAGCAGCCGGGGAGACCCCGGCCTCTCGTGCCACATCACGTATGGTTATGCTCATGATCGTATCATAGCGCCATCTGACAGTGCTGTCAATGAATGATCACTGAAAGTTTACTGAACAAATGACTGAAACATGGTAAACACTACAGTATGAAGCCACTGGCATCCCATCAGATATAGTAAAAAACAGCTTGCAGGTAAGGAATTACATGCATATGATGCAGGATCTGTCTGATGTGCTCACAGCAGGGCTCTTTCGGTAGCACTAACCACATGGGGTATGTTTAGTGCTGGTGTCTAAGGTCTGCCCGCTTGTCGTGGACGTATCTGTACCGGGATAGGGTACCGCTCTTCCCTGATCCACAGCTATCTGTGTGTTCAACTCTTGTGTTATGGCTGATGATGTGTAACTATTTTCATATGCATCGGGGAGAAGGAGGATCATGATGAAGATACGTGCTACACGGAAGCTGATGGATGGTCTGGGTCGGACAGCGATCGAGTATCAGGAGGCAGCACCTCTGAGCTGCTGGCATGCCGATATGCTGACAGTCAGTCAGAAGCATGCGGTCATCCTGGTACATGATGTTACCGGCTTCTCAGTGGTCCTCTATCCGGTGGGACAGCGGGAGATGGCCCTCCTGGATGGGTTGGTCCCGGAAGCGATCAGGGAGACCCTGCAGAGCTATATGGTCACCCCTGATGTCATCGAGACCTTTCTGGAGTCCATCGGGCGGGAGATCCTCTGGACCACTACCTGGTCGCGTTCTCTGGTAGAACGGTTGAACCGCAAGGCCGAAGGGCTGCTCTTCACCGAAGATCGGCTTGTCGGGCAGGATCTGGTGCAGTGGGGGGCGGCTCATGTACTCAACAGTATGGTGCAGCAGGAGGGCAGATCCTCCCTGAGTGCTGAAGAACTGATGATGCAGAAGCTCAGGGAGCTCAGCGGGAAGTCCCCGGTCTCCTGTCGTGCTGCAAAGCTGCAGGTGACCCTCATCTGCGGGGACTATGATGCGGTACGTACCCTCATGGTACCCTTGAGCATGACCTTCACAGAACTGCATCATGTCCTGCAGGCTTCGTTCGACTGGCAGGATTACCATCTGCATGACTTCAGGATCTACCGTGATGATGCCATCGAGGTGAATCTGGTGGGTGATCGGGAGTCCATGGAGTTCCCCGAGTCCTACCCCAAACTGCTTGAGCACTCCATCACCCTGGAAGAGTATCTGCCGGGCTGTGATCGTCTGGTCTATACCTATGACTATGGAGACTTCTGGGAACACCTGATAGAGGTGGTCGAGATCGTTGATGACTATGACAGCAGACGGGCACTGTGCCTCTCAGGACAGGGTGATGCACCTCCTGAGGATGTGGGAGGGGAGCCTGGCTTCATGGAGTTCCTCCGGATCCTGGAAGACCCGAAAGATCCCAAGCATGAAGAGGCAAAAGCCTGGGGTACGCTGCAAGGGTATAAGGAGTTCTCGATCGAGGAGCTCAACGCGAAGCTCAAGCATGTGACCATCTGATCGCATGATCGACGAAGGCAAGGGCAGGGGATGCTTGAGAAGCACTCCCTGCCCTTGCTGCAAGTACCATCTGCATCGGTCGATGCTATTTATCGAGTACCGCCTGAACTCGTGCATCAGCTTTCGCAAGTGCATCTTCGATCGAAGAGCCGAGCAGCCAGGTCTTCTCGATCTCCTCTTTGACGATCGTCTCGATCATCGCATAGTTGAGTACCGGCGGGAAGGTGGCGGCTGAAGAAGCTGTCGCTGCATAATTCGCCCGCTGGGGGACCTTGTTCGCTGACAGCGCTGCGAGGGCACTCTTGTTCGGGGCAATATGACCGGTCCCGGCAGCCCACTCATACACATGTTCGTTCATGAAGGCACAGAACTCCATCGCAGCAGCATACTGCTCATCCTTGGCTGACTGTGCGGGAATGACCCACATGTGGGAGTTCGCCCATACCTTCTGTGCTCCCATGAGTG
>JAIPFY010000080.1 GCA_021736385.1 Spirochaetia bacterium
TACACCAGCAAAAGAAACGCAAGAGAAAAAGTCCCCACCACGCCATTTTTGCGGGTTTTTACAACTTTTTCATCTTGCACATATGATTGCTATACAACCAGTTATTATTCAATACTTACCGTTTGGTGCGTAACTCGTAGTGATCCGCGAGGCTTACAGAGCTGCCTGCAGGTTCTGCTTGACAGGAAAGAGCTTTGAGGTATAGTCTATTGTCATAATGGTCATACCAAAAGCACTACGCAAGACAGTCATACTGACCTCGCTCTTTCTGCTCACTGCAGCTTCTTTGAGTCTTCAGGTCTCTCTGACACGGCTGTTCTCTTTTCTGTTCGTGCAGAGTTATGTCTATATTATCATATCTATCAGTATGGCAGGTCTCGGGTTCGGGGCGGTGACCGCCTATTTCCTGAAGGATCGGATCCTGCACCGGGTGCTTCTCGCAGCAGCGGGGATCCCTGTACTGATGCTGATCGGTCTGTTCCTGCTCAATTCCCTGAGTACCATGCTGATCCCTTCTCTGGTCTGTACGTTTCTGCTCTATGCTTCGGTCGGTATCATGCAGATCCAGATCTTCCAGAAGTCGGAGATACCGGTCTCCCAGCTCTATGCTGCAGATCTCATCGGTGCCTCGGTCGGATCGCTGCTCTCCTATGCCGCACTGAATGCGCTCGGGACGATCGATGTCCTCTATCTGACGATACTCATCCTGTGTATCATCTTCACCATCATCTACAGGATGTTCTTCCCAGTCCGCTCGGTGGTCACTGTGCTGCTGATCTCAGCTGCTGTACTGCTGGTCACCTCTCATACGCTGGGACTGGGTTCCCGGATGTTCCCGGATCAGGACTGGCAGAAAGAGATGACGATCATGCTCGATGATCCAGGGAGTGATGCCCGCATCACCGAGACTTCCTGGACCTCTTTCGGCCGTGTCGATCTCGTCGAGACGAACAACCCCCTGTTCAAGACGATGTTCATCGACGGTGCTTCCGGGACCAAGATGATCCAGATGGAGCAGGGCACTGTGAGTCGGGCGGTAGCTGAGAGTCTGCTGTTCGGGTATATGGGAGGATTACCTCTGCTGATCGTCGGCGAGGATCAGAAGGATCGGGCTGTGGTGATCGGCAGCGGGGGAGGCATCGATGTGGTGACCCTGCTGCTGGCCGGGTACCGACAGATCGATGCTGTGGAGATCAATCCCGATTTCATCAGGATCGTGAAAGAACAGAGCGAGTATACCGGAGGTATCTATACTGACAACCCGAAGGTGGACGTCTATCTTGATGAAGGTCGTTCGTTCCTCAGGAGTGCGTCGCATCGATATGATCTCATTCTCATGGGGCTGCCGATCATCAAGAGTGTGCGGAATCTGAGTAACCATGCCCTGACAGAGAACTTCCTGTTCACCCATCAGGCTTTCTCGGATTATCTGGGGGCTCTTGAAGATGACGGCTATCTGGTCATCATCGCGCACTATCCCAATGAGCTGCGACGGCTCTTTGCGAACGCTGTGAGAGCGCTGCAGCTGGAGTACCAGATCACTGCTGCTGAAGCCTCCAGGAATCTGGTGAGTATAGGGGATGATCGAAATCCCGTACTGATCATGAAGCGGAGTGCTTTCACGAACTCTGAACTGATCGGCTTCGAGACGATCGTGCAGAATTTTCCCGTCGCAGGTTCCACCACCTTCATCCCCGGCGACGACAGCGGTCAGAACCCCGGGGTGCTGAACGATCCGGCTATGGCGGGACTCTCTGAAGGCAGGTTATCGCTTGATCAGTTCATCGATGCCAGTGAAGAGGATATCTCCTGGGTCTCGGATGACTCCCCGTTCTTCTACCAGATGACCCGGGGACTGCCTCCTGAACTCAAGCTCGTGGGAGCGGTCATCCCTGCACTGATGGTGCTGATGATCATACTGTTCCTCAAGCAGGTCCCGCTCCATCGCGGTGAGAACAGCGGGAATGGACGGTTCTTGAAGTTCCTCTCCTTCGGTGTCATCGGTTTCGGCTATATGCTCATCGAAGTCGCCATCCTGCAGAAGTTCATCAATTTCTGGAGGCATCAGACCCTCGCACTCTCCATCGTCCTTGCGGTGATCCTGATCGCCAGCGGACTCGGGAGTCTGCTCTCTTCCCGCCTGACACGAAACAGGGGATTCGTAGCCGTGCTGGGGACCATCGTCGTCCTGCATCTGCTGCTGCTGTTCGGGCTTGAGAGTGTATTGTCTTCCATGGAACGAGCTGCCCCTTCGATGAAGTTCCTGGTCACTGCAGCAGTGGTCTTCCCGGTCTTCTTCTTCATGGGGATGCCATTTCCCTACCTGCTGAAGACGAGTGTCGATCCTCACCGGGGTGCAGTCCTCTATCCCTGGCTGATGGGCTTCAACAGCATAGCCACTCTGAGTGCCAGTATACTGGCCATGGTCCTGGCGATGACCCTCGGGTACCGCTCTGTACACTGGGCAGGATTGAGCTTCTACGTTATTCAAGCACTAATAGTGCTTTATTCAATTTACAAAGAACCTGTTACCGATTATAGTAGTACATCAATACCACAATCGGTACATCAGTCGCAGAACATATAGGATAGTAGTCATGTTAGAACCGGTAAAGAAGATCAGATTATATGAGAGCATCGTCAAACAGATCCAGAAACTGATTCTCAGCGGAGAACTTCAGCCGGGGGACCGCCTTCCGCCTGAACGGATGCTTGCCGAGCAGCTGAATGTCAGTCGGACCGCTATCAGGGAGGCTTTGAGATCCCTTGAGATGATGGGGTTCCTGGAGTCAAAGGTAGGTGTCGGCGGCGGGACCTATGTGAAGAAGATCACCATCAACAATATCCTCTCTCCGTTCTCTCAGATCCTTCTGCAGAATGATGACTTCATCGTGGAGCTGCTTGAGGTGCGGCTCTTTCTGGAGATCGAGGTCGCCCGTCTTGCGGCGATCAGACGAGATGAAGAGGATCTGAAGAAGATCCATGAAGCGATAGAAGAGATGGAAACAGCCATACGTCGTGGAGAGACCGGGCTGCTAGGAGATAATGCCTTCCATAAAGCATTGGCGGTAGCCACCAGTAATACGGTCCTTCAGCAGCTCCTGCTGCTGTGCGGTAATCTCCTGGAACTCGAGCGTGAGGAACACCTCTCAAGCAGCAAGACGGAATCGAAGAAAGCCCTGATCCAGCATAAGAAACTGGCCCATGCCATCGAGCAGGGCAATGACAAGCAGGCACAGACGATCATGAGAGATCATATCCATGATATCTCGAAGACCATCAAATCGAACAGAGCGAACAGGGCACAGCAGCTTGCCGGTGGTCCTGATGAAGAGACTGAGTAGGTCAGGACGCGAAGCCGTGCTGCCGCTGCTGATGACCTCCCTGGCACCGGTACTCTGGAGTACCGGCGGGCTGGGTGTCAGGCTGCTTGATGGTCTGCCTGTCTGGGAGATCCTCTTCTGGCGGTCTGTGTTCATGTGTCTTACCCTGTCTGTCTGGGGACTGGTCACCCGGGATGCTCACAGCGGCAGGGGGTGGCTGAAGAGTGTCTCCTCCCATGCCTTGATCAGTATCTGCTTTGCCCTCTCCTTCATCTTCTACATCTTCTCTGTCACACAGACCACTGTCGCAGATTCACTGCTGATCCAGGGGACAGCCCCGATCTTCATCGTCCTCTTCGGCTGGATGTTCCTTCGGGAGAAGATCGAACGCATCACCATCATCTCCCTCCTGCTCGCTGTCCTGGGAATCCTGGTCATCATGCTCCCCTCGCTCACGCATGGGGGACTGTCAGGGAACCTCTTCGGTCTTGCGAAGGCAGTGGCTTTTGCCTGTGGTACGGTAGCGGTCAGGGCGAAGAAGAGCGTCGGGATCCTGCCTGCCATGACCGCAGCAGCGGGATTGAGCGCACTTGCTGCGCTGCCGATGGTCAACTCCTTCGCTCTTGATCCTCAGGAACTGCTGATCCTGATCTATCTGGGAGTCATTCAGGTCGGGATCGGATTCATCCTCTTTGTCTCCTGGTCCGGGCGACTGAGATCCTCTCAGACAGGGTTGATCGTTATTCTCGAGGCTGTCCTCGGCCCGCTCTGGCCGTGGTTGGTCATCGGGGAGATGCCGTCGGTGAACACCCTCTTCGGAGGTCTGATCATCATCATAGCCATCGGTGCCCATGCCGTGATCTACAGCCGGCCGGCGGGACGGTCGGTCACTGCTTCCTGATACTGCTCTCACTTTGAGGCTTGACCTCTGTTCTGGTTTTCGTCCATAGTGGAGTGACCAACTGAACGAGGAAAGCCCGTGAAAACCCATCGCTATGCCCGTAACGTCACAATCAGCTATCTGTTCACGCTGATCGTGAACCTGGATCTCACCCGTGGGCTCTGGATGATCTATCTCGCCTCAAAGGGGTATTCTCTCATGCAGCTCGGTCTGCTCGAGAGCATCTTCCATATCACCTCGTTCACCATGGAGGTGCCCACCGGTGCTGTAGCGGATCTGTGGGGCCGGAAGATCAGCAGGATAGCCGGCAGGTTGAGTTTTCTCATCAGTCTCTTCATCCTCTATACGGCAGAGACCTTCGGTCTTCAGATCATCGGGTTCGTAGTATGTGCCATCGGATATGATCTCGAATCAGGCTCGGGCGAGGCGCTGCTGTACGATTCTCTGCTGCTTGATGACCGGAAGCAGGAGTATATGAAGATCAACGGCAGGAACGAGATGGCCTATCGTATCGCGGTGATCATAGCCTATCTCTCTGGTGGGTATATCGCATCGACCAGCTATCCTGCGGTCTTTCGATACTCATTTCTCATCTGTATAGCCTCTCTGGCAGTGGCGCTGTTCTTCAAGGAACCGCAGCTCGACGGAGGAGTTGCTCGCAGTGTTCCCGCTCCGGTATCTCTGGTTCGCAGGGTATTCACTTCCATGTCAGATCAGATCAGAGAGAGTGTCCGGGTGATCAGAGACCGTCCAAGGATCGCCTTCGTGATCATCTTCTCGGAACTCATCTTCACCTTCCTCACCTGTCTGTTCTTCTACCTGCAGAACTTCTGGAAACAGAACGGTCACAGTGAGTTCTATATCGGGACCGTCTTTGCGCTCAGTGCTGCGACTGCCGGGATCACGAGCCTGACTGCAGTCAGGCTCGAAGCCAGGATAGGGGAGCGCGGCGTGCTGCTGTCAATGCCCGTGCTGCTGGTCCTCTGCCTGTGGGGGATCGCCCTGACACCCTGGCAAGCCCTGTTCTATATCCTGATCGGTATGATCGAGGGGCTTCTCGTCGTAGCTGTGAGTCTCTACATGAATGCCATGATCCCGAGCAGACAGCGTGCGACGATCCTCTCCTTTCAGAGTATGGTCTTCAGTCTCTTCATGATCATCGCGTTCCCCCTTGTCGGATGGATCGGTGATACCCGATCTCTGACCACTGCGTTCTTTCTGATGGCCTGTACGGCGACGGTCGTCTGTACGGTCTATCTATTGAATAGCAGGACACTGCTGGGCAGTGTCTCAGAGGAGGTCCCCCATGCCTGATCGTTCACGATTCATCGCTGCAGAACACTGCTACAGTTCCCTGTTCGCCCACAGCTGCAGGACCGAGTACGGTATGCGCTATACCGATGCGCTGATCCCGGATATGTACTGCCATAACTATTTGCGTCTCGATACCGATCGCATACGGGATTTCGCTTCTGCCTGTGAGCAGGAACGATCATACAGGACCGGCCTCGGGCAGAAGACGGTGCATATCGTGATCGATGACGTACGTGCCGATACTCTTGCATCGTACGTACCTGCAGCGTACTGCAAGGACGTGATCATGATGGCAGCCGGGGTTGAAGAGGTATCGAGACTGCAGTTACCCGCTGCACCCGGGATCCTGATCAGGGTGGCGCAGGATCCTGCAGATCTCGAGATCGGTGCACTGATCGATATGCGTGCCTTCGGAGAACCCTTCAGGGACTTTGCCCGCAGACGTTTCGAACGCAGGAAGGCTGTCTACTGTGATCCTGCCATCGCCTTCGAGCATATCATCTGTACCCGGGATGGGGAGCCGGTGGGTAACTGTGACCTGATGATCGATCATGAACTTGCCAAGATCGAAGATGTCGATATTCTCGAGGGTCATCAGCATCGTGGGTACGGGACGTCTCTGCTGCTCCATGCTGTCACCGAAGCCTGGAGGAGGAAGGCTGAGACGGTTTTCCTTCAGGTCGAAGCAGATAATCTGCCTGCTCTCGGACTCTACGGTAAACTCGGGTTCAAGGCGGTCATGCACAGTGTGCAGTACACGCGCAGTCTCACCGAATAACCTGCAGGGGATATCTTGTACTCTGTTCTGAAGCCTTGTACAATACAAGTGCAGCATCATCGCATCACCGTAATACCCCCATCGTCGTGCTGATAGGAGGATCATCCCTGTGAAGCATGATAGAACGATCAAAGAGATCCTGTGGCGCATGGAGACGAGTTCCGGGGCAGGGATCCCTCTGTACCGCGGTTTCGGGTTCCGTGAAGTGCCGCGGTTCGATCCGTTCCTGCTCTTCGAAGAACTCCATCCCCGCAGCCTGCAGGATGTTGAGAGAGGATTCCCGCGTCATCCCTGTCGCGGGTTCGAGACGATCACCTATATGAGTTCCGGAGCACTGAGGCATACCGACAGTCTCGGTACCGAAGCTGTGATCAGGGCGGGAGAGGTCCTCCATCTGTGTGCCGGCAGCGGGATCATGATCAGGCAGATCCCGCAGGCTCCCCTCGGAGGTACGGTCCAGGGGTTCTTCCTCTGGATGAACCTGCCGGCACATGAGAAGCTGCACAGGCCCTCCTCACAGCTCATCACGGTAGAGGAGATCCCTGAACTCTCATTCACCAGCGGCTTGAACATCCGTCTGATCGCAGGTGATGTATCGGGTATTCACGGACCTCTGCACCGAGAAGGGGTCGAACTGGAGTTCCTCGATATCCGCATGCCTGCACAGACGACCTATACGCATCCTACCAGACATGGACACTGTGTCTTCGCCTATGTCATCGAAGGTGAGGGTTACTTCTCAAAAGAACGAAACAGGTCTCCATCAGGTGAAGAGGCGAAGGATTATCTTGATCCACTTCGTCCGGAACACTTCAGCACAGGAGCGGTGATCCTGTATGATGCAGGTGATCAGGTGACGTTCTCTACCAACAGCAGTACGGTCCGGTTCCTGCTGATCTCCGGCAGACCGATCGGTGAACCCCTTGCATGGTATGGACCGGTGGTCATGAGTACCCGATCACAGCTTGAACAGGCACTGCAGGCCTATGGGCATCGCTGACGGGTGATCGTTCGTTCTATATCGGTCATCTCTGTACCTGGTTGGGATCGCGATCCTGCACGATGTACTGTCGGATCTTGCTTCTGAGCTCTCTGGAACTATCTCGGTGAATATGCGATAACGTAGATGAGCTGATCAGCTATAATCATGTACGCAGGAGTGTATCTACAGATGAATGGACAGAGAAGAGAAGATGTACGACCAGGGGCGAAGGTCGCGATCGTGTTGAAGAAGGATCAGAGAAGCGGGAAACTCACCGAGGGCGTGGTAGCTGACTTGCTGACGAACTCCTCGTTTCATCCCCACGGGATCAAAGTCCGTCTTACCGATGGACAGATCGGCAGGGTCCAGGAGATCCTGTAAGTCCGGGATCGAGCAGGATGAGAGGATCCTCTCAGAGTTGGTGTCCCGTAACGGATCGGGCACTGGATGGAAAATAATCCTGTAAAAAGATCATATCCTCTGCTAAGATGGAGTGAAGTCGTCTCCTGGAGTAGTCATTGAACACACACAGCTCTCACGTGCTTGAACGAGTGTGCCTCCTTATGGTGATCGGTTCACTGCTGATCTCCTGTTCCACGGTCAATACGCTTTCAATGATCAGCGAACAGCACCCGTCCCTTGCAGCATATCTCTCGGAGAAGGATATTCCCACAGCAGCCTACCGCGATCCTCAGTTCTACTATGATGGAAGTACCTGGAGTGACCGGGCCGTTGAACTCATCGATGGTGCCGAACGGTCGATTCTGATCGACTCCTTTCTCATCGGGGAGCATGTACAGACCCATCGGATCATTGACGCCATGGAACGGGCTGTTGGCCGCGGTGTGCAGGTCTATCTGATCTTCGACTCCGCCTCCTACTACCGGGTCGACCGATTCACCGGACGAGGCGTCCCGGTACCGCTGCAGAGGATCCGGGCTGCGGGGATCCTGATCACGGAGTATAATCCTGTCCGGGCTTCCAGGATCTATCGCCTGGCTGGGCTGTTCGATCGTGACCACCGTAAGTATTGGATCATCGATCAGAAGACTGTCGTCGTCGGAGGTATGAACATCGATGCTGATTCGCTGGCTGACCCCTCTCGGCAGGGCAGCATCGACGGGATGACTGAGATCTGCTCACCCGAGGCGGCTGCTCTGCTCACTGATGCGTTCATCAGTACCTGGAACGCGTTCTCTCTGGAACAGCTTACTACCAATGCCTTCAGCCTCGAGGCCTCAGTCCTGGAAGAGGATGCCGGGACGATGTGGGTCTTCAATCAGGGGCCGTTCCCTCAGGAGCCGATCGCTGTCATGTATGACGGTCTGTTCACCTATGCTCAGCGATCTGTCTGGATGATGCAGAGCTACATGATCCTGACTCCCTCTCTGCTTTCACGTATCTCCCAGGCGGTGGACCGCGGCGTCAGTGTGCATATCATCCTGTCTGCCAACCATATCTCAGAACGGTTCGTCAAGGCGACCTATTACGGTATCAGAGATCTGCTTGATGCAGGAGCTTCAGTATATATCTATGAATCACCGACAGGGTCCCTGCTGCACAAGAAATTGGTCGTCGCTGATGATCATCTGCTCTCGGTAGGCTCTGCGAACTATAATCTTCGTTCCCAGCGTCTCTCACGGGAGATCTCGCTGCTGTTCGATGATGAGCAGGCTGTAGCTGATATGCAGCAGTTCATCGATGAGATCAGAGCCTCCTCGCGACCGGTCACCATGGAAGAGGCTCGAGAGTACCGTTCCGTTTCCTTCTATCTATCATATCTGATCATGCAGCTGGGAGGCTAGCGATGAAGAGATACGTCCCCCTGGTCATGCTGCTGTGGGTATGCTGTGCACTGCATGCATACGCATCGGCTTCTGATCTCGGCTATTCGGTGAGTACCAAAGGCTATGCGCTCGGGGGTATCTCAGCACATGACCATGCAGAGCTCAGCCTGCACTGGAGACCTGCAGGGGGAGCTGCTGCGTTCTCGGCGGCTGTGGCTGTCCCTGCAGGAGATCGCTGGCTGCTCGATGCGGTCGCTTCTGCAGGTATCGAAGTGGTGCTCTATTCGCATGCAGAGCACCTGTTCACCGATCTGTTCACGCGTGAGAGCCGCTATGCCCCCTCCGTGACGGTATCGACGGGTATGACGGTATCAGCGAGCTCCCCGTGGTTCCTCGCAGCAGGGATCGATCCGCTTCGTTTCGAGACCGGAGGCGGGTATCTGTCGGTACTTGCTCCGACCTGGTATCTTCCGATCTCCCCGCGGCAGCAGATGGGGTGGGGTATCGATCTGGTGACCTTCGGGTTCTATCTGCGGGGCAGCCATGATGTGTGAGCGTATGTCTCTCAGACGCCTGCTGCTTTCGGTGCTGCTGCTTGCATGCATGCTGCCGCTTGCGGGTGCAGGTCTTTCTGTCACGGCCTCTCCGATCACCTTCTTCGCGCTCGATATGCAGGATCCCAGCGTTCCCGATGGGCTGTATGGGCAGATCGGCATCACCACTGCCTGTTCTTCCCATGTGGAGATCACCCTCACGGCGATCCCGCAGCTCACTCCCTCACTGCTCGGGGCAGGCGCCATGGGGCTGAGGGTCGGCTATGATCTCATCGGCGGGGTGCCCGATACCTTCTTCCATCTGATCATCGATGCAGGTGCGCTGGTGGTCATCGATCATGCAGCCGGTGAGCTCTCCCCGCTCATCGAGTTCCACATCTCTCCGCTGGCCTTCGGCAGCAGGGATTACGGGTATCGTGACCGGTTGTTCACCATGGGGGTGCTCTATGATCTGCACCGGTCCTCATGGACGTTGAGCTGGAGTACGATGACCGGTGAATGGTATCTGTGAGGATATCTGCTGGTGCATGTGAGGTCCGATCGCACGATATTGTCTGTTCAGAATCCCTCTCATGGCGTTTGGCCTCTTTGTGAAACTGCGGATCTTTGCTATACTCCCTCCATTCTTTCCCTCAGGAGCTGTGCATGATCATTGTCGATAAACCATATATATCTCCGTCGTTCACACAGATGCTGCATGAGCATCAGCTTCCGGTGATCCGTACCGCGTATGCCGGAGAGGTTGGTCTTTCCTCACTCCCATCTGCGATCAGTGAACAGGAAGCGGCACGACGGCTCTCGCAGGAGCAGTCGCTCAGGCTCTATGCCACTTCAGAGAATGCCATCGGATGGATCGCTGAGCATCTGAGCGGGACTGCACTTCCTCAGATGATCGAGACCTGTAAGAACAAAGTGCTGTTCCGCGATCTGACAGCGCAGCTGTTCCCCGATCTGTTCTATACCGCCCTGAATATCAGTTCGTTCGATGATCTTTCGATCGATGAGATCCCCATGCCCTGCATCATCAAACCTGCTGCGGGGTTCTTCAGTATGGGAGTGCATACGATCGCCTCTGCAGCTCAATGGAAGGAGACTGCCGGGCTGATCAGGCAGGAGATGAGACTGGCTGAAGGGCTGTATCCAAAAGAGGTCCTTGATGCTGAACAGTTCATCATCGAGGGGATGATCACCGGAGAGGAGTATGCTGTGGATGCCTACTATGATTCTCGTGGGTCTGCTGTGATCGTGGGGATCTATAAGCATGTGTTCGCATCAGAGGATGATGTGAGTGACCGGGTCTATTCGACGTCCAAAGAGCTGATCGAAGAGCATGTCGAGGAGTTCACCGTGTTTCTCGATGAGATAGGCACGGCTCTTCACGTACGGGATTTCCCGGTACATGTGGAGCTCAGGATAGATGCGAAGGGGCATATCGTGCCGATCGAGGTCAATCCCATGCGGTTCGGAGGGTGGTGCACCACTTCCGATCTTACCACCATGGCTTTCGGCTTCAACCCCTATCTTGCCTATCTCAGAGATGAGCGGCCCCACTGGCCGACCCTGCTGGCGGGAACAGACGGGCAGCAGTTCAGTATCGTGGTACTTGATAACTCCACAGGATATGATACCTCACAGATCAGGCGGTTCGATCATGAAGCGCTCTTGACGTGGTTCTCCCATCCTCTGGAACTCAGGAAGATCGATCATACCGAGTACCCGGTATTCGCCTTTCTCTTTGTCCAGACCGATGAGAGCACCTCAGGGGAGCTTGACCGGATCCTGCGCTCCTCCCTGCGGGAGTTCATCGTGCTTGAAGATACGGTTCTCTCTGGACGCTGAAGCGGCTGTGAACCCCGGGGTACACGGCTTTTCGCAGATCACATTGACACACCACAGGTGCAGGACTATAGTTTGAATATGCCGATACATGAACGACCGTATGAAGAGTATGAGTTTCGTCTGGATAATGCAGCAAAGATCTTTGCCGCTCAGCACTCGCACCGGCGAACGACGATGTTCAGGCTCTCTGCTCTCATCGATGCTCCTGTACAGGTCCATCTGCTGGCTCAGGCCTACGAAGCGATGCTCAGCCGCTGTCCCTACTACCGGGTGCAGCTGCGTAAAGGGCTGTTCTGGTACTATCTTGAACATAATGATACGCCTTCACGCATCGATGCAGAGAGCCGGTATCCCTGTCTGTTCATTCCCTATAAGAAACGGGGGGTCCTTCCCTTTCGTGTGATCGCCTACCGTAACAGGATCTCGTTCGAGGTCGCGCACTTCATCACTGACGGCAATGGTGCCCTGCGGTTCCTCAATGGTCTGCTCTGTGAATACTTTCGGCTCAGGGGCGAACAGATAGATGCTGAGCAGAAGGTACTCGACTGTTCCGAGCCTGTGGATCCCGCTGAGTTCGAAGAGAGTTTCAAGCGGTATTACCAGAGGGGTATTCCCAAGGTCGAGAAGCGCTCCTATGCGCTGCAGCTCAAGGGGAAGGGGGTGAGGACTCCGGTCCATCTTATCATCGAAGGGATCATGAGCAGTGAACAGATCAAGAAGCTCTCAAAAGAGCAGTATGGTGTGACCGTAGGTGAGTTCTTCA
>JAIPFY010000081.1 GCA_021736385.1 Spirochaetia bacterium
TCCCAAGGTCGAGAAGCGCTCCTATGCGCTGCAGCTCAAGGGGAAGGGGGTGAGGACTCCGGTACATCTTATCATCGAAGGGATCATGAGCAGTGATCAGATCAAGAAGCTCTCAAAAGAGCAGTATGGTGTGACCGTAGGTGAGTTCTTCACAGCTCTGCTCATCGAGGTCTGCCTTGAGGATATGTACGAGAAGAAGCGGCTGCCCAAGCCGATACGGGTGAGCATACCGATCAACCTGAGACGGTTCTTCCCTTCGGTGACCATGAGGAATTTCTCGCTCACGGTCGAGCCGGGGGTCGATCCTCGACTCGGTTCGTTCAGTTTCGAAGATATCATCAAGCAGGTGCATCATTTCATGCGGCTTGAACTCGATCATCGGTTCATTCTCCGGCAGATAGCTCGGAACATCGGGAGCGAACAGAATCCGTTTATCCGAATACTGCCTCTATGGGTCAAGGACCCTATCTTGAAGCGCTACTATGAGACGCTGGGAAGCAATACCTTCACGTTGAGCTTCTCCAATCTGGGGGTCGTGGATATCCCGCTATCGATGCGGCCCTTCGTTGAGCGGTATCAGTTCATTCCCCCTCCCCATAAGAAGACCCTCAGCACCACGTCCATCTCGTATGGGGGAAAGACCAGTTTCGTCTTTGCCAGCACGCTGCGGGATCGGGATATAGAACGCAGGTTCTTTGCACGGCTGCGTTCGATGGGTATCCGTGTGCAGATACGTACCAATAGGAGATGATGTTATGCCATATTGTCCGAGATGCGGTGTCGAAGTAGAACAGCGGCTCGATCGCTGTCCGCTGTGTGATACTGCCATTCCCAAAGACGTACGCGAGCACCCCGAGGAGCCGGGAGAGTACCCGGAGGATGTGATCCCCCCCAAGCCGCTGTATCGTGAGCTGACCAGGAGACAGAAGCGGGTCCTTGCCACGTCGCTGATCATCTTCCTGGGGCTCTTTCCGATCGCGATCACACTCGGTATCGATCTGTTCCAGCATGGTTCGGTAACCTGGTCCTACTATGTGCTTGTCCCGGTACTCGGGGCGGCTCTGATCGCCTGGTTCTTCTTCCGATTCGGTAACCGGCCAGTGATCTCAGTCACCGCGATGATGGTCATCATCCTCGCCATACAGCTGCTCATAGGTCTCAAGAGTTCCTCCAGCAGATCCGGCTACTCCATGATCATACCGTTCTTCATCGCCTCCTTCATCGCTGTCGAGATGCTCCTGCTCTATATCACCTATAAGCGCCCGAAAGTCCTACAACTGCTCGATGCCATCCTGCTTGATGTCTCGTTCTTCGTCTGTGCCCTCGATCTCATCATCTCCGCATCACTCGGCTGGTCGCTGATCGTCATATCCTGCACGCTTCCGGTCTCCCTGTTCTTCGTCTATGTCATCCATGCGAAGAAGCATGGTCTGAACATGGCAGGGTTCCTCTTTCTGGATCTGACACTGATGATGCTCGCGATAAATCTGTCGACTTCAGGGAGGATCTCCTGGTCCATCGTGACCACGACGATCTTCGTGGTCATAGCTGCCCTGTTCTATGTGCTGCATATCGTCCTGTTCAACGACACGGACTGGAGGAAGGCGCTTCACCTGTGATGGGCCCCCGCCTGCGAGAAACGGGGTCTCATCGCATGGGGACGATTCAGCAGGGTCTTCTGTACGGTACGTGCGTGAGGTTTCTTTCTCCTATCATACCCGCGGGGGATTAACAGATCACCTGCGGGTATGGTAAGGTATAGGTGTAGCATATGCTACACAAAGGTCATGAGCGTGAATGCTCGGGTCTTTCTATGAACTGTTCCTGTGTGATGAGATCTGCATCATGTGAATGGGTACTGCCGGGAGTCATTCGTGAAACTATCATCAAGCTGTCAACCGTCGTCTGATCTTTCCGGGTTTCTTGTATGTACGCGTGAGGGCGTGATCACCCTCTGTTCGGCTTCTGTAGCGGAGTTGTTCCCGTATGCGGGGACTATCCATCCTGGTGATCAGCTTGGGCATGTCTTCGCTCTGTGGCCTGAACTGGTAGAAGCTTCACATTCCGTACCGGTCCCAACTTCCTGCATCATCTCAAAACCAACGGGGAACGATGCGGTCATACATGCGGAGCTCCTGTTCGATCAGCATGAGGAGAGTCTCTGCATCCATTTCAAACGAAGTCCTTCTGAACAGGTCTCCCAGCAGCAGGATCATACCGTCCTGCGGGTACTATCACATGATGTGCGTGAACCCTTCAGTCTCATGAGCCACCTGACGATCCTGCTGCAGGCGAAGGGCGAACAGGAGCTGCCTGAGTACCTGATGCCGGTCCTCGAGGAGATAGCCCTCTCCTGCAGGAAGAGCGAACAGGTCCTTGAAGCTGCGAAACTGGCGATCGAGTCCCGAAGGGATGTACCAGCACCCGAGCTCAAGGAGATCCTCACTCTGACTGAACTGCTGAAGGCAGCAGAGCCAAGGGTCATCGGCTATCTGAAGGCGAAAGACGTCACGCTGCAGATAACGCCGTATGAAGAGCTGCCGATCATCGGTGATAGGCAGCGCCTGATACAGGCGCTGCATCATCTGCTCCTTGCATCAGCGATCCTGTCAGAACCTGGTCGGTCGATCGCAGTGGAACAGACAGTCAGTGCGGATTCTCTGGAACTGATCTTTCGGATCACCGGCAGTGCCATCCCTCCTGAGCTGGCCCGGATCATCACATCCGGGACGTGGGGGACCCTGAGCGATAGGGATATAGGGGTCAACGCGGTGGGCCTGGCTCTCCATACGGCGCATCAGCTGCTGAAGTTTCAGCAGGTCAGGATCCAGTACGAGGATGGCGAGCAGCAGGGCACCAGCCTGATACGGTGTATCTTCACACGGTATCGACGGGCTCTGGGAGCAGACTTGAAAGGAGGTCTGGTGTGATATCGGTCGCGATCGTAGATGATCATCAGCTGGTGCGATCAGGGATGAAAGCGCTGTTCGCAGGAGATAGGGAGATCGAGATCACTGCCGAATATGGTGATGCGCAGCAGGTTCTCAATGATCTTTCTACGCTCTCGGGTTCGATCGATGTCATCATGCTCGATATCATGCTGCCGGATATGAACGGCATGGAACTGCTTAAGCATCTGGTGGGCATCGATGATCCTCCGGCTGTGATCCTGCTCACCTCCTTTCCCGAAGATGAGTATGCTACGCAAGCCATAAAAGACGGGGCAAAGGGCTATCTGACCAAGGACAGTGACCATCAGGTCATTCGCGAAGCCATCCTTGCGGTCTCCCATGGCGGGCTCTACATATCAAGCAGGATCACCAGTATGCTGCTCGGAGAGCTCGAAGAAGTTCAGCAGAACGATTCTCTGCTTGATCAGCTCTCACACCAGGAGCTGCAGGTCTGTAATCATCTGTGCAGTGGTCTGAGTATCAAAGAGATAGCCTTCGAGATGAACCTGTCATCCAAATCAGTGAGTACCTACAAGAGACGTCTCTTTGAGAAGCTGCATGCGGATAATCTTGTAGATCTCATCAAGATCACGATGAACCACCCCAGAGAGTAGTTCAGACCTGCAGACCTTCCCATGATCCTACACAAAGTACCACATTCCTTACACCACCAGTAAGTGATTATCTGATATGCTCAGATTATCAGAGAGAAGAAGGGTGATACCCCGATTCGATCTGGTCGTATGGCAAAGATATGCAGCTTTTGTATGGCTCTGTATGTACGACATCTGTAGTGAAAAGCTTCACATCCTGAGTAAGGCATCAGGTGATACTTCTTGGTAAGGCATCGAGTGATACTTCTTGGTAAGGCATCAAGTGATACTTCTTGGTAAGGCATCAAGTGATACTTCTTCGTAAGGCATCAGGTGATACTTCTTGGTAAGGCATCGAGTGATTCTTCTTGGTCAGGCTTCTGATACCTATTAGGCGGCCGAACAGCGATAGCATCAAACGGAGTCGGCTGGGATCGTGTAGGGAGATCCCAGCTTTTTTATGGCACTATGCGGATGAGGCTATGAACGATACCAGAGTTCAAGTCTAAACAAAGACGGTATACGTCAAGAAGAGTTCCAGTGCCGGTTGCATCAGAAAAAAGAGAGTAAAAAAAGAAAAAGGAACGATGACTACATGAGAAGACTTCATGACAAGGATGTCACCGGTGAGATGGCACGGTTGGTAGCCGGGCAGTCTCTGCTTGCTACGATCGCTCTGGAATTGACAACCAGTGATGATTTTTCCACGAAGATCCATATCATTCTCAAAGAAGTCGGTGAGTTCCTCAATGTGAGCCGGGTCTATATCTTTGAGAATGATGACCGGCTCCAGAGTACCAGTAACACCTTCGAGTGGTGCAACGAGAATATCCTCCCTGAGATAGATAACCTCCAGAACATCCCCTATGAGCCCATCACGCCATGGCTTGATGTCATCGAGCAGGAGGGGATGATCTGTGCAGAACATATAGAAGACCTCTCGAAGGAGGTGTATGACATCCTGGAGCCTCAGGGGGTCATATCGATCCTGATCTATAAGCTGCAGCTTCATGGAGAAGTCACCGGGTTCGTCGGGTTCGATGAATGTACGGCTCCAAGAACGTGGCAGGATGATGAGCTGAAGATCCTGAAAGTCATAAGCGGCATCATCTGTTCGGTGTATGAACATGAATCGCTGCATGCCAGGATAACCAAACAGGAAGAGAACTTTCGCAGTTTCTTCAACTCCATGCAGGATTTCATCTTCATCGGCGATATGCAGGGGCATATCGTGCACACCAACACTGCTGTTCAGGAACGTCTATCAGTTCCTGAATCAGCTGATGGTCAGGTGCATATTCTGGACTATCATCCGCCTGAGTACCGGGAAGAGGCATCCAGGCTCCTTCATGAGATGCTTCAGGGACGATTGAAGATCTGCCCCCTTCCGCTCATCGGGAAGACTGGTGAGCACATCCCTGTGGAGACCCACGTATGGGTCGACACCTGGAACGGTGAACAGGCCGTGTTCGGTATCTCGAAGGATCGATCACTGCAGCAGGCGGCTCTCGAACGATTCGATAAGATATTCCATGACAATCCCTCTGCCATGTTCGTCTCTGATTTCTCTACTCTACGTATCGCCGATGTGAATCACTCCTTCGAGACGGTCACCGGGTACAGCAGGGATGCTGCGATCGGTTCTACGGTGCAGGAGCTGGTACACTTTGCCAGTCAGAAGGTCTATGAAGAAGTGATCAGGGAACTCAGCGAGCGGGGAGAGGTACACGATGTCCGTATCGAGGTGAAGACCAGGAACGCTCTCAAGCGTCTGGTACTCCTGCTCTCAAGTACCCGGATCAACAATCAGGGGACACGTTCGTATCTGACGGTCATGCAGGACATCACCGAACAGGAAGCGGCACGAGAACAGCTGAGCAATCAGAAGTACCGAATGGAGAACATCATCGAGGCAACGAATGTCGGTACCTGGGAGTGGGATATCATCAGCGGCAGGACCCAGTTCAACGAGCGCTGGGCCCAGATCATCGGGTATGGGCTTGAAGAGCTCGGAGAGACGACCATTAACACCTGGATCACCCATCTGCATCCGGAAGATATCGAACAGTCCAAGAACGAACTTGAGAGACATTTTGCCGGGTTGAGTCCCATGTATACCTGTGAGTGCCGGATGCAGCACAGGAACGGTGAATACATCTGGATCCTGGATGCCGGTCGGGTAGTCTCATGGGATGATCAGGGTAATCCTCTGGTGATGTTCGGTACGCACACCGACATCACCGCCAGGAAGCTGATAGAGCAGCAGCTCGTGACCGAGAAGTTGAAAGCTGAACATGCAGACCAGAGTAAGTCGAACTTCCTTGCCATGGTAAGCCATGAGATCCGTACACCGATCCACACGATGATCGGGTATCAGAATCTTCTTTCTATGACCGCACTTGACAGCCAGCAGAGGCGATATGTCGGCAGATTGTTCAACTCTTCGCAGGTGCTGTTGAACACCGTAACGAATATCCTGGATTTCTCCAAGATCGAGGCCCAGCGTATCGAGATAGAACAGACGGAGTTCTCTCTGGATACTGCTGTCAACAGCCTCATCGAGATATTCTCAGGAAGGATCGCCCGTAAGAAGATCGAATTCTTCGTCTCTGTAGATCCTGAGATCCCTGATCTGCTGATCGGTGACTCCTTCAGGTTCCTGCAGGTCCTGCAGAATCTGCTTTCCAATGCCGAGAAGTTCACACATAAGGGGTCGATATCCTTACGCATACGTTGTAAGGAACTGACATCCTCAGCTGTGACCCTCGAATGCAGCGTGATCGATACCGGTATCGGTATCGATGAGACGACACGGGAGAGACTCTTTACCGCTTTCATGCAGGCAGACGAGAGTATCACCAGGAAATATGGGGGTACCGGTCTCGGTCTTGCCATGTGCAGAAGCCTTACTGAGCTGATGGGCGGTACCATCAGGCTCGAGAGTATCCTCGGGAAGGGGAGTGTGTTCACTGCCGTCATTCCCTTCACGATCGCCGGGAATACCAGCGGGGCCTCGATTGATCGTGCCGGGTTCGAGCATCTGCACCTTGCAGGGTACTTCCTCTCCGATGCTCATAAAGCATATATCAGCAGGATATGCAGCTACTACCATATGAGTTGGAGCTGGTGTGATCGATCTGACTCCCTGCAGCCTGAGACTGATAGACAGGTGGTCAGTGTAGTCGACTGGGAAGGGTTCATCGGGAAGTCCGAGAACGCCTCCTTCCTCAACTTCTTTGACCGGGACACGAGACCCATGGTGATCATCTCATCGATCCTGATCAATGAGCATGATATCGAAGTGATCCTGCGTGAACATTCCTATGTACTAGTCCATAAGCCGTTTCTGAAGGACGAACTGCTGGATGCTCTTTTGATGCTGGAACATCGCACGAGCAGTACCTTGTCACAGGCGGCAGAACTGGCAGATCAGGTGGTCGAATACACGACAGCCCCGACAGATGGTGAGAGCAGGAGAAAGACCGTGCTGATCTGTGAGGATCATCTGGTGAATCGCCTGATGCTCGAGGAGCTGCTCAGGGTGCACGGGTATGATGTGATCGGTGTCGATAATGGTATCTCTGCGATAACCTATATCACAGAACGTCCCATCGATCTGCTGCTGCTTGATATCCAGATGCCGGGCATCGATGGGTTCGAGACAGCACGACGCATCAGGGGACTCTCTGGCGGGTACAATACCGGGATGCCGATCCTGTTTCTCACTGCGGATGTGCTGGCCCAGTCACGGGCAGCTGACATGGGTCTTGAACAGGCCAACTTCATCACCAAGCCGATAGAGCCTGTGCAGTTCCTCAAGACGATCGAACAGGAGCTGTGCGGACGGGAAGCACAGCAGCGAAAGGCTGAGAAGCAGGGCAGGAGCTCGATCGATCTGGTTGATGCGAACCAGGGGATTCACCGCTTCAGCGATGATGAGCACTCATACTATCGCTTCCTTGCGAATTTCCTTGCCAAGAACCAGGATATGAGTTCGATCATATCTGAGATGATACGTAATGAACAGCATGCCGGTCTTCTGTCCTATGTGCATACCATCAGGGGAGTCGCGCTCAATCTCGGGCTGAAGGAACTCAGTCGGAGTCTGCTGCAGTTCGAACAGCAGCTGCATCTGGATCAGGATGGGTACGCTGAACTTGAAGATGAACTTCGTCTGGTGTTCGATCAGACTGCTCTGGAGATCACCAGAGTGCTGGATACGGTCCAGGAGGTGAGTCCAGATCAGGGATCTCAGCTCGGTGGTCTGCTTACCGAACCGATCGATGCCCGCAGTCGCCATGCCATCAGGTCGATCTGCACGTCGCTCAGCAAGGTGCTCATGCATAACGAACTCAATGAAAGTACCCGGCTGCTTGAGCAGCTGCAGCAGCAGCCGTTGACTGAGCAGCTGGCGATTCAGGCAGGACTGGCCGCTGACGATATCAGAGCGTATCAGTTCGAAGAAGCTGTAGGGCATATCCAATGTATCATAGAGCAGATCACGTAAGAGTCTATCTGAGCAGAAAGGGAACTGATGAAATCTAAAAAGATCATACTGGTCGTTGAAGATCAAAAAGAGAATATAGCCATGCTCCATGCGATACTCGGGGATCTATATACCCTTCGCATCGCACTGGACGGAGAGAAAGCGCTTGTTCAGGTGAACATGCTGCAACCTGACCTGATCCTCCTTGATGTCATGCTCCCGGGGATCAGCGGCTATGATGTATGTCGTGTGCTCAAGGGACAGGACAGCACCCGTGATATCCCGATCATCTTCGTCACTGGACTCACTGCGGAGTTGAATGAGGAGGTGGGGCTGCGGCTCGGAGGAGCAGACTACATCTTCAAGCCCTACAGCCCCGGTCTGATGAAATCTCGGATACAGATCCAGTTCGAGCTGCTTGAGCATCGAAACACCTTGGAACGCTTGATCGCTGAGCGGACCGCTCAACTGACAGATATCAAGGATGCACTGTTCGAGAGTATGTCCATCATGATCTCCTATCGTGACAAGGTCACAGGCAGTCATGTGCAAAGGACCCGGAAGTATATGGAACTGCTGCTTGATTTCCTGTCAGAAGAGCATCCTGATGGGGCGCTGATCGATGACCAGATGAAGAAATACATGAGTCAGGCCACACTCATGCATGATATCGGGAAGGTCGCCATGCCCGATACCCTGCTCATCGGGGAGGGACGACTGTCTGAGGACGACTATGAGTACATAAAGCGTCATACCCTGCTTGGCCGGGAGATCCTTCAGAAAGCCAAAGAGAACCTCTCAGACAGCCATTTTCTCTCGTATGCCCAGGATATGGCGACCTACCACCACGAGCGATGGGACGGGACCGGCTATCCGATGCAGCTCAAGGGAGAGGAGATCCCCTTTGCTGCGCGGGTCATGGCGCTGATCGATGTCTATGATGCGCTTACCGGCGAGAGGCCCTATAAGCCTGCCATGACCCATTCCGAGGCGATGGAGATCATCATGCAGGGAGATCCCATCATCTCTGCGAACCATTTTGACCCTGCAGTCCTCTCAGTCTTCGTTGCTCATGAGGGGGCATTCGCTTCCCTCAATGCAGCAATGAAACAGGATGAACGCTATGCATAGCCTGCTGACACTGCGGACTGTGACAGTATTCTGTCCTGATGGTCAGATTCCGATCGGACCAATCGCTCCCATGGTATCCTCTCATAGTGGGAGAAGCACTGCTGATTATGATCAAAACAACCGTTTTGCGTCATGTAAAGTAGACTGTGACAGGGCAGGCAGTGTACTATACACAGAGACCGGCGTGTTGCCCGCAGTCTCACTGCTGATCACCAATACATCAAGAGCGGACGGAACCAGGTACGCTCAAAGTACTACATATAAAAAAAAGACAGGTGGATGACGATGAGAACCGTACTTCAGGAAAAACTCTACACATGGATCACGACGATACTATTAGCGCTTCTGTACACGGTGTTCATCATCGGTCATGCGCTGCAGTCAACGGAACTTATTGCGCTGCAGTTGATGCCGTTTCTGATCCTGACAACGCTCATCCTTGGGTTTGCCTCTACGTTCGTCGACAGGAACACCAAGGTGTTCCTCTGGTTTGCCGTGACCGGTGCGGTCTTTCTGCTGCTTCAGATCATCGGCGTGACAACCGGAGCGGTGTTCGGATCGTATACCTATGGTCAGACGCTTGGGCTGCAGTTGATCGGAGTGCCTCCGATGGCTTCGCTGAACTGGGCTCTGATCATTCTCGGTTCGATCTCCCTTGTGGAGATCCTGCATATCAGGGTACGTATCTTCAAGATCATCATGGCATCGATGATCATCGTACTGTTCGACTATGTGATGGAACCGATCGCTGTCTGCCTTGATTTCTGGCAATGGGAAGGGACCTCAGTCCCTCTGCAGAACTATGCTGCGATGGGGATCATCGCAGCAGCAGCAATCTATCTGTATGAGAAGATGCATATACGCAACGAACAGAAGCAGTTGTTCGTCCATATCCTGTTCATTCAGTATGTCTTCTTCACAGCACTGCTGTTCGTCGTCTGACCTCCTCTGCCGGTATATGACTGCTGCAGGTCTCCCCTGCGGGGGTCGTCGCTTCTGACCCTGCTCACTCATCAGATACGCAGCGACTCTACGGGCGTTCTCCCCTCCGAGACCGGCTGAGTTCTTGCGCCATCCCTGCATCTCGTAGTGTGATTCCTCTGCTGAGCGTGATCGGTAGCTGAACGGACTCTCCCGGAGGGGGAGGGATGAAGGCGGGGGCCGATCCACGAATCAGAACAAATCATTTGACACATGCCTGTTCCCATACTAGACTATGTGTGTACGTTAACGCACAGGAGTTTACCTGCCGTACACAGTAGTTGCACGACTCAGTCCGCCTGAGCTGCATCGGATACAGAACAGGAGTCAATACGATGAAGGTATATACGAACTTGGAGATCTGGATGGCTGCGGGGTCTCAGCACCTCTATGGGCCGGAGACACTGAAGATGGTCGACAGGGATGTCAGAGATATTGCAGAGGGGATCGATGCAGACGAACGCATCAGTGCTCAGGTGATCTGTAAAGGAGTGGTGACGACTCCACAGGAGATCACAGATCTCTGTATTCAGGCAAGCTCCGATGATCGATGTGCCGGGGTGATCCTCTGGATGCATACCTTCTCACCCTCGAAGATGTGGATCAACGGCTTGAAGCAGCTGACCAAGCCTGTAGTGCATCTGCATACCCAGTACCACAGGGCTATCCCCTGGGATGCGATCGATATGGATTATATGAATCTGCATCAGTCAGCCCACGGAGGAAGGGAACACGGGTACATCAATGCCCGCATGCATATAGATCGGAAAGTCATAGCAGGATACTGGAAGGATGCAGAGGTCCTTGAGCGCCTTGATGCGTGGATGCGTGCAGCTGCGGCCTTCCAAGACATGCAGGGGGCGAAGATCTGCAGGTTCGGCGACAATATGAGAGAAGTCGCTGTGACCGAAGGCGACAAGGTCGCAGCACAGATACAGTTCGGCTATGATGTGTATGCCCACGGCGTGAGTGAACTGGCCGAGGCCGTCGATGCGGTAGGTGAACAGGAGATCCAGCAGCTGATCGAGTCGTATCTGAGCAGCTATACCCTTGAGCAGTCGCTGAGACCCGGAGGTCCCAGACACCAGTCTCTCGAAGATGCTGCAAGACTCGAAGCAGGCCTTGAGGACTTCCTGAAAGCCGGAGGGTACACGGCGTTCACCACCAACTTCGAGGATCTGCACGGACTCAGTCAACTCCCCGGTCTCGCCTGTCAGCGGATGATGGAAAAGGGCTATGGGTTCGGGGCAGAGGGGGATTGGAAGACCGCAGCCCTCGTTCGAGCCATGAAAGTGATGGGGAAGGGCAAGGGGAGAGGCACCTCCTTCATGGAAGACTATACGTATCATCTTGACAGAGAGAACCAACTTGTCATGGGAGCCCATATGCTCGAAGTATGTCCGAGCATAGCAGAAGAGACCGAAGTGAAGCTGCTCATCCGTCCTCTCGGGATCGGGGGGAAGGATGACCCTGTTCGGATGGTCTTCAGTACTCCTGCAGGACCGGCACTCAATGCATCGATCATGGATATGGGGAACAGGTTCAGACTGCTGGTCAACTGTGTCCAGACCGTGGAGGTGACACAGGAGACACCGAATCTTCCCGTGGCAAAGGTCCTGTGGAAACCCCTTCCAGATCTGACCACTGCTGCAGAAGCCTGGATCCTCGCAGGAGGTGCACACCATACGGGGTTCAGCAAGGATGTGACTGTCCAGATGCTCGAAGACTTTGCACGCATGACTGGAATAGAGATGCTGAAGATCGACGGTGGGACCACCATCGATCACTTCACCAAGGAGCTGCACTGGAATGAACTCTACTACTCGATGAAAGCCTTCTCTCAGGGGATTTAGGGTACAGCTGTATCTGGTTCTGGATATATGGTGTACCCATAGGAGAGGTCTTGAGGTCTTTCTCATGATCGGGGATCTCTCTAGGAGTCTGTCGGACTTTTCTCTAAAAATATGATAGAGTTCGGGAATAGATACACAGCAAGAAAGGTGCATAAGATGAGACAGATATTCAAACCAGTTGATCGTGATACTTCCTATTTGTTACCACCATCATTAG
>JAIPFY010000082.1 GCA_021736385.1 Spirochaetia bacterium
CCGGAGAACTCATGGCGGTACTCCAGAAGTCGTGCCGCCACAGGCCCGTCCCGGCTGAGCAGGTCCAGCTGGATCCGCCCATCTTCAATAGCGGGTTCGGAGAGTTCGGGATTCATGCAGACGCCGACAGGAGCATAGTCACCCAGCAGATAGGCGGCTGCGATGCAGGGAGAGCCTTTGGGGATCATGAGCGTCACATGATCGACGAAATCAGGTAGATACAGCCGTTCTACCGCTCCATCTGAGGAGAGATACCGCAGCTCATACCACAGCCGGGTACCGATCACATGCTCCCATGCAGAGCGTTCGGTGAGATGGATCTCCACTTCATAGTACTCATCTGTCAGCATGCATGAGTAGAGAACGAGAACCAGCAGGGCTGCCAATGCGCTTATGAACCATCGTGTTTTCTTCATATGAGGGGTAAACGGCCCCGTAGAAGAGCTACTTCAAGGAGAGTCCCCTCAGCTGAGCAAGATAGGTTTTTCGCACTCCCTTCAGGAGTTCCCTATAGGTCTCACTGGCGAAATCTGTATAGGTCCAGGGGAGGACCTGGAAGGCTTTATGCATATAGATCAGCGTCAGTTCACCATAGATACCCATCTGGAGCGGGATCCGATGCCCGCGATCCTTTGTCGTAGCCAGGATGAACCGATCCCTTGAGAGCAGCCCGGGATCAAGATTGATCTTCCTGCGGCCCTCTTCGTAAAAGAGTTCTTCCATGGCGTTCGTCCGGATCTTTATCTCCGAGAGCCTGTCCGGGGAGATGAGGTCTTTCATGACATAGAAATACCTGAGGATCCCCGTTCCCATCTCCTCATCGTAGTAAGTGGTGAAGGTGAACGGGTAGGGACCAAGGACTTCCTCGATCGGGCCGAACCCTCTGATGAGCTCCTGAGAGAGTTCTACATGTCGGCACTCACGAGTCGACAGCACCCCGATCACCAACTTTTCCGGTGTATAGCCTGTCAGGTCTCCCATACCCTCTCCTACCTGCTTGAGTTGAAGGTCCCGAGCACTCTGAAGGAGTCACAGACCTCTTTGAGTTCATGTACGGCTTGGAAGAAATCCTCAGTCCGGGAGATCTCCGTCTCCACGAAGAACATGTACTCCCAGGGTTTCCCCAGGATCGGCCGGGATTCAAGTTTCTTCATGTTCAGCCCATGAGCCGCCAGGATCTGCAGCGCAGAGAAGAGTGCTCCAGGCTTGTCGGGGGTGGAGAAGATCATGACCGCCCTGTTCGGATCCTTGTTCGGCACCAGTTCCTTTGCATACACATCGCGGGTGATGATATAGAATCGGGTATAGTTCCTCGGATTGGTCTCGACACCCTCTTTCATGATCTTCAGTCCGTAATGGGCAGCAGCCTGCGCTCCTGCGATGGCTGCATACTCGGGATTCTGCTGCTCTTTCACATAGGCGACAGCTCCCGCGGTATCGAAGAAGGGCACCTGCTCGATCTGAGGATAGGAATCAAGGTACTCCGCACACTGGGCAAGCCCCTGAGGGTGTGAGTAGACTTTTCTGACCTGATCGACTGAGGCCCCATCGAGACCGATGAGGTTATGGACGATGCGGATCTGCTGTTCTCCTACCACGACGATGTCGGGATGGCTGGTGAGCAGATCGAAGTTGTCATTGATCGTTCCTGCCAGAGAGTTCTCCACGGGGATGACCCCGAAGGCTGCATCTCCGTGCATGACTGCTGAGAAGACATCCTTGAACCCTTTGCAGGGCAGGGAGGTGATGTCCCCATCGAAGAACCTGTTGATGGCAAGCTCACTGTATGCTCCGGGCACTCCCTGAAACGCAGCTTTGAGTTCTCCCTTCTCGGTAGTGGCCGTGGTGCTCTTCAGATCGAGAAGCACCTCGCGGGATTGTCTGCGTATCGGCAGCGTCTCTACCGACTTCCCCACGACCGGGACGAGGGTCTCTATGTCGCGCATGAGTTTCTCGAACTGCTGGGGGTAGAGGGACTGCGGTCCGTCTGAGAGTGCCTTCTCCGGCTCGGTGTGCACCTCGATCATCACACCGTCGGCACCTGCTGCGATGGCGGCAAGAGCCATGGGGATGACTTTCTCCCGCAATCCCGTACCATGGCTCGGATCAACGATCACCGGAAGATGGCTGAGTTTCTTCACCACAGGGATGGCACTCAGATCGAGGGTGTTCCGAGTGTAGGTCTCGAAGGTCCTGATCCCCCGTTCACACAGGATGACATCATCTGTGCCGTGAGCCATCAGGTACTCTGCAGCCATGAGCCACTCCTCTATCGTCGCGGCAAGGCCCCGCTTGAGGATCACCGGTCTTCCGGTCCTTCCGACCGCTTTGAGCAGCTCGAAGTTCTGCATGTTCCGTGCACCGATCTGATAGACATCGACATAGTCGAGCATCATATCGACATACTCGGTACTGACGATCTCACTGGTGACCGGCAGTCCGACCTTCTCACCGGCCTCTTTGAGATACATCAGGCCCTTCTCCCCAAGGCCCTGGAAGGCATAGGGGGAGGTCCTCGGTTTGAATGCTCCTCCGCGGAGCATCACAGCCCCCGCAGCTGCTACCGCCTGTGCTATTTCGATCATCCGCTCACGGGATTCTACGGCGCAGGGTCCAGCGATCGCTCCGACCCTGTTCCCTCCGATCTTTATGTTACCGACCTGTACGATCGTATCTTCTTTCTTCAACTCTCTGGATGCCAGTTTATACGGCCGTGATATGGGGATGACCTTATCCACACCCTCAAGGACCTCGACAGCACGCAGGTCGATCCTGGACTTCCCTACCGCTCCGAAGATGATCTCCTCTTCACCGACGATCTCCCTCACCTGAAAGCCGCGATCCTCCAGAAATGCCCGGATGTCTGCTTTCTGTGCCTTGGTAACGTTCTTATGCAATATCACTATCATCTTGATACCTCTATCTGTCGTCTTGATCGATCATAACTGGTGTTGATGCGTGATACTATCATGAAGACCCTATCTCATCAACGTACCGGGATGGTGATCACCTTCCTATTATCTGAAAAATGGCGTATGATCTTCTCCATGAACGATGAACACTACTGGGATACCCTCTTCGAGAAGATGGAGCATGCAGTACAGGAGCATGGCGGGGGACTGCCTTCGATCTCACTCATCGCACGGCAGGCAGACAGTCCGTATCGCATCCTCATCTCTACACTCATCTCGCTGAGGACCAAGGATGAAGTCACGCTGGAAGCTTCTGCCAGGCTCTTCAGCCTTGCTGATACTCCTGGATCGATGCTCCTGCTGCCGCAGGAGCGAATCGAACAGGCTATCTACCCTGCAGGCTTCTACCGCACCAAAGCCTCCAACATCCTGAAGATCTCCCGCATCCTCCTTGAGAAGTACGCAGGGTCTGTCCCTGCCGATCAGCAGCAGCTGCTGGATCTTCCCGGGGTCGGGATCAAGACAGCCAATCTGACCCTCAATCTCGGGTTCTCCATCGAAGCCATCTGTGTCGACACCCATGTACACCGCATCTCGAACAGGATGGGATGGATCAGCACCAGGACGCCAGAAGAGTCTGAGAAGGCCCTCCAGTCAGTCATGCCCCGCAGGTACTGGATACCGCTGAACGAACTGCTGGTCACCTACGGGCAGAGGATCTGCACACCAGTCTCACCCTTCTGCTCCCGCTGTCCGGTCCGTGAGTGCTGTGCACAGATCGGTGTGGACCGCTTTCGGTAACATGCAGAGAAGGAGATGCCAATGATCATCATCAGTGCCTGTCTTGCAGGGACCCCCTGCAGATACGATGGTTCAGCCTTTACCACAGAGTTCACCCCGCTGCTTGAGAGACTGGCAGCCTCCGGTCTCGCCCTGACCGTCTGTCCGGAGGTGCTCGCGGGTCTGGCGACCCCGAGGGCAAGCTGTGAGATCATCTCAGGAAGGGTCCGTACCCGGGAGGGGCTTGATCTGACCGATCGGTTCATCTTCGGATGTGCAGCCGCCCTCGAGAGGATCTCTGCCCACGGGACCCCGGATCTTGCCATCCTCAAGTCCCGTTCGCCCTCCTGCGGGAGTACTTCCATCTATGACGGGACGTTCTCCGGTACCTTGATCCCGGGGAGCGGTCTCTTTGCTCAGATGCTGCGCAGGGCTTATCCTGCCCTGCCGATCATCGATGAGACCATGCTGCCAGATCAGCAGGAGATGCTGCTGTCCCTGCGTACGTGAGTGCGCCGCTGTGCGATGAGTACCCCGCTGAAGACCACTGCCATGCCCAGACCTTTACGAAGACTCATATGCTCTCCGAAGAAGGCTATGGAGGTGACTGCAGTGATCGCCGGGATCAGATTGACGAAGCCGTTGGCTTTTGATGGTCCTATGACCTGTATACCGTAATTCATCAGTACGAAGGCAAGGCTCGATGCGAAGATGGCAAGGAAGAGGATACTGATCAGAGCACTGAATCCGTACGTGCCGCTGAAGACAGAACGCAGATAGCTGCTGTCATATTCGATGAGAAAGAAGAGCGGAAGGAACATGAACAGGCCTATGGTATTCTGGATAGAGGTGATGGCAAGGGGGGAATAGGATAACGGCAGCCGTTTGACCAGGATGGTATAGAAGACAGCAGAGAGGACAGCCCCCAGGATCAGAGCGATCCCCAGGATACTGCCCGAACCGCTGTCTGAGGCATCTGCCGCGACCAGGATGATCACCCCGAGAAAGGAGAGCAGCAGGCCGAAGTAGTTGTATCTGGTCAATCGTTCATAGACGAAGAACCGGGAGATCATGGGGGTGAAGACCGGGATCGTGGCTATGAGGATCGAGGCTGCAGAGGCAGAGACATATTTCAGTCCATAGGTCTCGCAGAGAAAATAGCCGAGGGGCTGAAAGAGGGCGATGATCACGAAGATCTTCAGTTCACTGCGCTTCGGCAGCCCCTCCCTCCCGTTGCGCAGGAGATTCCAGACCAGCAGGAAGATCGTCGAGATGATCAGGCGAAAGGTCACGATGGTGATGGGACCGAAGACTTCAAGCGCTACGACGGTGGCAGGAAATGATACTCCGTAGAATACCATCGCAAGCATCATGGCCCAGCTTGCCTGTACGGTATGGTCTTTCATATGACGCTCCCTGTCTGGTGGACTGATTCGAAGAGTGTCACATGTATGCAGAAAAGCCAATAGACTGCAGGGCCTTTTCACACGAAAGGTCCCATCTCAGCACGGGATGTGCCAGCTTCTTCTGTGAGAGGGCCGATGCATGATCAGACGCTGAGCACCTGATCACAAAAGGATGAATACCGTCTCATTGAGATCGAAGACCCTCTTGCGTCTATGGGTCCTGGTGACCGAATAGATCATCTGCAGTCCTCTCCCGCGAGTAGCGTGCTCCTGATTCATCTCCTCGAAGAAATCGGTGAACGAGTCCTTACGCTCAGGCATCTGCCACTTCCGCCCCTTGTCCCGGAACGTAAGGGTGATCTCATCACTGAGATCGAGTGTGATCTGTATGATGGTATCGGTAGTACCCTTGAGCCCGTGTTCTATGACATTGTTGACGAACTCATTCACGATCAGCTTCACGAAGAGACCCTTTGCAGGATCATCGATCTGTTCGATGACGAACTGTTCACACTCCTCCGCCACCGCCTGCGTCTGTGCGAACACCGGCTGCAGCTGAAAGGACCTGCTGGGGCAGGGAGCACTGCTGCTGTTCTCCTTGAAGGTGATGAAGGTGAAATCATCGACCGAGGTGTTGTACGTATGGTCATTGATCCTGCTCTTGAGGGCATAGGGGAGCATGAACAGATTCTGCAGATCGACCTCTGTCTTGAGGATCTGCCGTACCCCCTCATCCTCGATTCGGGACCCGTCAGGGGCTTCTGCGTCGAACAGACCATCGGTGAACAGACAGATGATCTCATCAGCGGTGAAGACGGTCGAGAACTCGTCCTTCTCACTGTAGGTATAATCATCGATCCACCCCAGAGGGATCCCCCCGACATCATCGAAGGGTCTGATGCTCTTCCTGCTGCCATCGATGAGAAAGCCCTGAGGATGCCCTGCACTGATGCTTTTCAGCGTATGGGAGGACATGTCGATGATGCACAGCAGCATCGTCATGTAGTTGTCATGGAACAGATGTTTCGAGAGGATCCCGTTCAGCTGTGTCAGGATCTTCGAAGGGGTCAATTCTGTCTCCGTCTGGACGATCAGCATGTTCACGATCGATTTGACCGCTGTCATAGTCAATGCAGCCTGTACCCCATGGCCTGAGATATCACCGACATAGATCATATAGCTGTGATCATTGAGCGGCAGGATATCAAAGAGATCCCCCCCCACTTTTGAGCTGGGACTGTATATCGACGACATGATCAGGTCATCACTGACCGCGGCCCACGGCGGCAGCAGGTAGGACTGGACCGACTGAGCGGTATCCATATCATCCATGAGGTCCTGATAGAGCCGGTTCTTCTCCTCTTCGGCCATCTTGGTAGTGGCGATGTTGCTGAACTGGCGTCCGAGAGCATCGATGAGATTCAGCTCCTCTACATCGAACTGCTCATCGGTCTGCTTTACCACTGTCACCTCACCGAGCCGTTCCCCGTTGCTGATGATATCTGAGCTGTAGCTGATCCCGGAGGAGATATCGGTATAGGTGGTGCTGACGTACTCTTTCCCGGAGAAGATGATGCGCGCACTCGTATCATCGGGAAGCTCGAAGGATGGGGGGATGATATCAACGGCTGTCGAGAAGATCTTCTCAAGGGTGTTATCATGTTCAGAGAGTACTTTGGTGATCCCGTAGAGACAGTCAAGTTCTCTCAGACGTTCAGAGAGGGCATCCATCAGTTTTCTCTGCTCTTCCTGGTGCTGGTACTTCTCCGAGATGTCGATCCCGATACCGCGGTACCCGACGATCGTGCTGTCATGGAAGATGGGAGAGAAGAGGACCTGAACAGGAAACCGTTCCCCTCTGCTGTTCTCCATCCACAGATCCTTACTGTTCATGCGCCTGCTCGTCTGTGCATCATCGAGCAGCAGACGGACCTTTGCCTTCTCCCCCTCCGGGAAGAAGTCGAACAGACTCGTGGGCTTGAAGTAATCGGAGTCGATCTGCTTGAAGATCTCATAGGTACTCTTGTTGATATAGGAGAGACGGTACTCTTCATCAAGCTCTATGATGATGGCAGGCAGCATATTCGCCATCTCCATGAAACGGCTGCTGCTTCTCTGGTACTTCTCATTCTGCAGACAGGCCCTGCACGCTTCACCGAGCTTCTTGTTCAGAGGCTGCAGTGCCTCAACGATCCCGTCAGAGAGTTCCCCGTCTTTCTTCAGCAGTACCAGCAGACCGATATCAGAGAGCCCCATGATATAATAGAAGCCCTCAGGTATCCTGCCGCTGACCACATCGGATTCGATGTTCTTGCTGTTGGAGACCTCTTCGATCAGCGTCTTGAACCCTTCGCTCCGTTCGAAGTTCCTCGGTATCGAATAGGCTACGGAGAACGAGATCCTGTGAGAGAAGTCCCGCTCTGTGAGAAGCACCGCTCCCATACTGCAGCCGAGTTCTTTCAGGTACCGGCTCACACTGACGCTGAGCATCTTCTTGAGATCAAGAGATTCTCCGATCCCCATCGATATCTGAAAACATATCTGATTCCGTTTCTCCTGAGTGAGCAAGTTCAGTACCCCCTGGCATACCGCACGACGTTAGAGAAAATCTTTCTGTATCCCGGTAAGTACTACCGCACAGAGATCGGCACTGGTAGTTTTGATCCGTTTGATCGAAGCCCTGATGCGTGAGGCGGCAGCCCCTTTGCCGGCTACCACATACACGACAGCATCACAGTACTGCGCCAGGATCTCAGCATCCACACTGGACTCGACAGGTGGTGCTTCGATGAGGATGACCGAGTAGTGGCTCTTCAGCTCTTCCACGAGTTCACGCATCCTTGCCGACTGCAGCAGATCGGGTATGATCGCATCATGCTTGATCGGTATCAGATCCACTCCCGAGAGGACCGTATGATAGACGATCTCATCCAGATCAGAGGCCATATAGGAGAGATACTCACCGAGTCCGAACCGCTCATCAGACACATCCTCTGGGAACATGATCTCAGAGTACTTGGTATCTGCGGTAGTCTTGCGCACCTGCCCGTCGAGGATGAGGACCCGTTCATCCTGTCTGCCGAGGACGGCAGCGAGGTTGATGGTCACCAGCGTCTTCTCCTCACCGCTCACGGTACTTGCGATCAGAAAGGCTGCACCGGGTTCGTGGTACTTCGATCGTACGGTTCGAGCGAGCTGCCGGAACTGTTCGATGAAGATCGATTCACGCTGTTCACCGGGAAAGACCTCGTCGCGTCTTCTGTATGCAGGAAGCACGGTCGTGATCCGCTGCCTGATCTTGATCGCAGCCTCTCCAGGCGAACGCAGGCGCTTCTCGAAGAAGACCAGCAGGAATATGATGAGGAATCCGGTGGTGAACACGAGAAAAGCCACGGCTATGGCAATGATCTTCTTGTTGGAGCCGACCGGGTAGACAGGTGGCAGGGCATCAGAGATGATCATGAAGTCTGAGTAGCCCTGATCCAGTGCGATCTTCGTCTGTGCCTGCATCTTCTCAAGACCCCGCTGCTCTGCACGCAGAGAAGCGATCTTCCCCTTGAGCGTGGTATACTGCTGGAGTTTCTCAGGATACCCCTCCAGGGCCTGTTCCAGACTTGTCACCAGCCGCATGCTCGTCTCATAGGCTTCGTTCGCAGCCAACAGCCGCAGTTCGGCATCCACCCGTTTGAGTCGCAGGTCCTTCAGGTAGGTCGCATAGGAGAGCGACTCCCCGTATCCGACCACATCCGTGTTCCTCAGCAGTTCTATCTGGTTCCTGATGAAGTCTATATCGGTGGTCCCGGCATACTGCGCCACTGCGATCTCATAGCGGTACTGTGCAGTGGTCAGCTCAGCTCTGCCGATGACCCCGTTGGCATACTCTTCCTGTGCTATCCGGTAGAGGTCCTCTTCCTGCTGGATCATCAGTGAGTTCACCTCCGAGGTCCGCAGCTCCCCGATCTGATCCTGCAGCACCTTGATCTGAACCACCACATCATCCTGAGTCAGACTGTTGCCCGTAGATTCACTCTCATTTGCCATCAGTTTGTTGGTATCGGCGATGATCTGATTGATCTTCTCGATCTCCATCGTATAGACACGTACCAGAGAGGTGTTCTTCTCGAGTTCCATGCTCGCGCTCAGCAGCTGCTGGGCATAGGGGGTGTTCTCCAGATCCACATCCTCCAGGTCATACAGCTGGAGGAACTCCCGGAACTCTGTGGTGCTCATCTCGATCTCCTGTCCTACGACAGCGAGCTGCACATCCAGATTGTTCATCTGCTCCCGCAGCTCCCCCATGGTGATCGTCTGTATGCTGTCAAGGAACACATCACGGATCTTGTTGGCGATGAGGGCTGCCTTCTCCCTGTCACTCGAGGAGGCTTTGATCAACATCAGATTGGTATTGCGGGCGGTACTCACACTGATGGAACTGCCGAGCTGTTCGAAGGTCATCGGCAGATCCAGCTCCGTTCTCAGCCGCTCGAAGTTCGGGGTGATCTCTACCATGTTCACCAGCGTACTGAGACTGATGGTACTGTCTTCCCGCTTGGTAAGCTGTGATCCCTGCTGATAGGAGAGGGATGTCCCGGCCCCGGTCGACTGCGAGACCATGAACTGATCCGACAGGGATGAAGTGACCGGCTGATAGTACAGGACGGTGACCGCCTCGAAGGACTGAGTACCCAGCTGCAGGGCAGCACCCACCCCCAATGCACCTGCAAGGAGGATACACAGCAGTATCCACCACTTCTTACGCAGCAGCGCTTTGAGCAGGGTCATGATATCTATCGGGAGCGAGAACTCCTGTGATCCGTCCTGATTCTGTGTTGCTTCAGCCATACCTGTCCCTTATGCTTCTTCCGAGCTTCATCGCCTCTGCATCATATCATGTTTTCTCATAAAATATAATCCTAAATAGTATACACTTGCTCAGACAGGAGATCAGCAGCGGTTCTTATTGACATCGACTGTGCAATGATTTATATATGGTATAGTACTCGATCATATATTTTGAATACTGACTGTGGAGGTTCTTTGTGAAAAGTGAAAAGATATCAGGCGTGATGGTTCTCGAGATCGAGACTCCGACCCTCAATGCCGGGAATGTAAAAGATTTCAAACATCTGATACAGCCCTTCCTTGAGAGTGAGGAGCATGTACTGCTTGACCTTTCACAGCTTACCTTTGTAGACAGTTCCGGTCTCGGAGCATTCCTGTTCTGTCTCAAACGGCTCAATCAGAAGGGTGGTGACCTTCGTCTGTGCAACATCACCAAACCGGTTCGGGTCCTCTTCGAACTGGTACGCCTGCACAAGGTCATCGATGTCTTCGGTTCCCGGGAAGAGGCCCTCGCCTCCTATCCCGAGTAGGACGCACCGAACCCCCGTGCTCTGACCCCATCGCCCGGTATGAATGCACGGGAACAGGAGTCTCATACCTCACTGGACCGTGAGCAACACGTTCTGATGGAGATCCTGATCGGTCACCTGCGACAGCAGGTGAGCAGACTGTTTTGACAGTATGCTGACTGCTTTTTATTAGATGAACCACTTGCAGGTATGCTATACTTCATACTATGAAAAAATCCATAAGCTTATTCGTCTTCATCGATGCACTGGGTTGGGAGATACTGAAAGAGAGTACCTTCCTCGATGATGTGCTGGTTCAGAAAGCCCCTATCGGCACGATCTTCGGCTACAGTGCGACCTGCGATCCCACCATCCTGACAGGACTGCTCCCACGGGACCATGACCACTTCTCCTTCTATGCCTATGACCCTGAACACTCCCCGTTCAGGAACGATCTCTTCATACAGCTGATGCGTCTGGTACCAAAGGCCCTCTCAAGCAGGAATCGGGTACGGAATGTCGCAGGAAGGATCATCAAACGGAAACTTGCATATACCGGGTACTTCAATATATACAATATGCCGTTCAGGCTGATGCGTTTCTTCGACTATACCGAGAAGAAGGACCTCTACCAGCCCGGAGGGATCAACAGTGGCGCCGCCACCATCATGGATTACCTGAGAGATCAGCAGATACCCTTCTACCTCTCTGACTGGAGAGCCTCTGAACAGAACAATCTCAGTAGCCTCAAGCAGGCGCTCACCGACTCCGGTACCGACCTTGCATACGGATACCTCTACCTTGCCGCCATGGATGCGACCCTCCATGCACAGGGGTTCCCCCATCAGGAGGTGACTGATAAGATCGCCTGGTACGAGAACGAGCTTCGAGAGGTCCTGGAAGTCGCACAGGCTGAGTACGAAGATGTACGGATGTTCATCTTCTCCGATCACGGCATGACCAATATAACAGGGACCTTCGATCTGAGGAGCCTCATAGAGAAGACCTCTCTGGTCTTCGGAAAAGACTATGCAGCGGTCTATGACTCGACGATGGCACGATTCTGGTTCCTGAACGATACCGCTGAAGAGCCGATACGGGAGGTTCTGCAACAGGTGAGCTGCGGGACGATCCTCTCACAGCAGACCCTGCACTCCTGGGGTGCTGACTTTGCGAACAACCGCTACGGGGACCTCATATTCCTGCTGGATCCGGGAGTGCTGCTGATTCCCAGTCATATGGGAGAACGACCGCTTGCAGGCATGCACGGCTATGATCCTCATGACAAGGACTCTGTAGCCTCCTTCTCCACGAACACCCATCTCCAGAACCTTCCCGAGCGTCTTGATGATCTCTACGGCCTGATGAAAGAAGAGGCTGATCGAAATGCTGCGCTGAACAGCGGGAGGGAGTGATGAGCGACAGGCAGACTGCTGTGATCCTTCGTTCCCACAATGAATAGTGAATTATCCGAGCTGTCACCAAGTTGTGATTGAGCATGGATACAGCTTCAGCATAGTGAGATGAGTTTCTGTAACAGCTTGAAGATAATTCCATTGAACTAAACCGGGATGTGATCGCTATGGGGA
>JAIPFY010000083.1 GCA_021736385.1 Spirochaetia bacterium
GTCTAATGATGGTGGTAACAAATAGGAAGTATCACGATCAACTGGTTTGAATATCTGTCTCATCTTATGCACCTTTCTTGCTGTGTATCTATTCCCGAACTCTATCATATTTTTAGAGAAAAGTCCGACAGACTCCTAGCGTACTCTCACGTCCCTACAGCCGTCCATCCAGAAGGTATCAACCCCCCACAGCATACTCCGGTGTGAGCTGCTCAGCTGCCGTTCTCAAACCTCTTTGGGAACCTCCACTGACTTGGGGCTCAACATACATCCTTGTGTGATTCGAGGCTTCGTGACCATGAATGGGTCATCATGAGGCACGAAACTCCGGTTTGATATCCGAACAACCAAGCATTATCATGGCTGTCCTAACATAAAACCCATAGAAAATTTCACAATCTCTTAGAGTAATCAACGACGGGAAGGTGTGGTGTTTGCATTGGCTCCTGCTCCCGATGAACCATGTGCCTCGATGGAAGAGGTTGCTGCTTTTTTTCAAAGAGATCCCGAAAAGTTGGCATTTCTTGCAAAGAAGGGAAAGACACTGATCGATGATAATCATGTCTTGCTGTAGCTTCGCTACGATGAGGAGTTCAACCCACTCCCTATCGATATTCATGCCTTTGTAGCGTTCAGTGACTATCTTTACGACCATAGGGATGAAAATGGAAATCCTTGCCTTAATTGATGCCAAATCTGTATGGCGATGCATTTTTCCCCAAGATACAAAGGCAATTCACCTGTTGGATGAATGGAGAGTATGGAGGACCTTTTGCAGAACAGTCAGCAATGCTATTTCGTGACTTTAGGACTATGATTCAACTGCATCTCCCCTATATCCGCTGTAGAGAATATTGTGTCCATTCATCCTGTAATGGAAGCGCTTTTACATTTTAACCTTATTTGACATACAACATGTTTTGAACATGTAACTCCATCCAACTTGCCGAAGCTCTATCTGCTTCAAGTTAGGATTGTTTTCAATCTTCACGAGAAAGCTTGAAAACAGATATGGAGTAACTCATCGGCATAGGACTTCTCCTATTTCACTATCCTTACAATAGTTCAATACCTTGGACTGCATACATAAAAGCATCAACAACACACTTTACCTATTTCTAATCTGCGTTGTTATTATTCGAAACTGCCAACATCTGTTCGCCAACTGAACTGATCCGGTACCTTTGCTTGCTGCTTGTGGGTTTCTCTGGGATCGTCATTTCTATAGCTTTAATTTCAAGCGCTGGATTTATATAGGATTTTCGGAAGTGCTCTGCATCCCGGAGGCCAATGGCCTGCTGCAAATCCCCCCTGCTCATTTCACCCGTGAGATGCTTCAATAGCTTTATGACTTCCGGGGTGACTTCCGGGGTGACTTCCGGGGTGACTTCCGGGGTGACTTCCGGGGTGACTTCCGGGGTGACTTCCGGGGTGACTTCCGGGGTGGAAAATGTCACCGTAACTCCTAGCTTCGGATCTGACTTCCAAAATGGGGAGGGCAGTCCACTGTCGAGGCATTTCTGTACCATCAGCACGCTACCGCGCCCGGCCTTTTCCATAAGCCCTCGAAGATATAATACATGGGCGATATCGGGATTACGAAGAATTGAAATTTGACCTTTCAGTAGGCTCTGCTCGGTCACCCCTTCTGGGAGCGCACCCGAATTCCATATCTCCAGCCGATGAGGATACACGTGGATGCTGACACCTCCGGATGCTGCACTATAGTCCCGATGTGCCAACGCGTTTATCAATGCCTCGCGAACCGCTTCTTCAGGATATAACGGGACATCAACGCGTTTGGGATTACCTTTGATGAATTTGGATATGCTGGAAATATTACGAATGATGAATGCGTAGGCATCCTCGAAGATACGATGCAACGGGCCTTCGAAAGATTTCATGTCACTGAATGTATCGCCTGCTTTATCTGAACTGTAGCACATAGCCCTGATTCGAGTCTGGGGTAATCGGATGGCAGGATTTATGGTAAAAAGCACATCTCCACCGTTTGTCAATCGCCCGTAACGAGCAACCGAAAAGTCCTCCAAGACCATAGATAGATTTTCTTCATCCCGAAACAGCGCTCTACGCACATTCCCTGCTTCTGACACAGCAGCCCTTATTCCTTGTACATCAATATCTCTCTCTAAATCAGCGAAAGAGAAGCGGCGCTCCCAACGCTCAGGTTCAATTTGATGTCGCATCACAATATCGCGGATGGTTTGGGATTTTGCTACTTGAGTGAGTTCACCCGTTCGGATGTAAATGACATCTTTGAAAGCATACGGGACATCACTCCCTGCTGGAACCTCAATGGAAATCACCAGCTTCTTATCTAATTCCTCAGTTTGAACAGCAACAAAAGCCTTCGGAGAGATATGTTCAATCAAATACCGCTCGAGCTTGTTCACTGCGTCAGGAGAATCACCAATACCGAGTATTTCACCTCCCTCGTTCACACCGCAAATCAGATACCCGCCAGCGCTATTGAGAAATCCGCACACGGTTTTCCCCAATCCCTCAAGGTTACGGATGGAAGACTTGAACTCAACACGTTGATTTTCTCCAAGAGAAAGCAGATTCTTGATTTGTTCCAGATTCATGAAGTCCCTCCATTTTTCTGAAACGGCTCTCCGCTCTGAAAGTTTTCCTTGATGAATTCTTCAACCTCCTGATACCTGAAGAACTGGGAGCTCACAAAAATTGATCCATCATTGTTGGAGTGATACTTCTGTACCCAGTTGCCTTTTCGTTCATCCAGAGGAACAGTCTCTGGTGATTCATGATCAATGGTTGCATCTTCATAGAGGTCGATGATTCGTAGATCTGTAAAGACCTGGTTCTTCTTCAGTTTTAATTCAGCTCGTCCAGTCTTGCCTTTATACCCCAGATTGTTAAGCAGTGAACGGGCAAATACCACATTCTCATGAGCCAACAGCCACCGGGGCTTATTAAGGTCTATTGCTTTCAATATTTCCTGATGAGTGATGGAGAGACTTGAGGGATCTTTGGGATTCTGTCCACTTCCATAGTTCGGTGTTATGATCCCGAGGAATAAATCACATTCCTTCACAGCTTGCAGACAGTTTTCAAAAGCCGTTCGATTGGAAAATACGGGAACGGTTCCTTTATGTGACATCCAGACATCGTAACCAAAAGAGGTTAGAAGTGTATACACGCGGTCAAGCAACTCTTCTATTCCGTATACAGTCGAAGACACCATTATCTTCAGCTTGTCCCGTTCTTCCTTCACCCATTGTCTCCTCGTGAATCCAATATGTGTTCATAGCCCCCCATGAAACCTATGCAAATCCCCCGATTCCCCAGCGTTGATTGATTATACAGCATTTCTCGAGATTATGCGATTTCTAATAATGCTTCTATGTCATCAAATTGGGTACACATCAATGTTTTTTCTCCAAAATCTAACATCTTAGGTTTATAATCACTCTGGTTATCAGGGGAAGGGTGAGCACAACCCCTATCCGACTTCATGTCAGAAAAGTTGTTCTTCAGCTTATCACCTGTGTAACGCTTCACTTGCTTGCATTCGACTTGTTGGAATAGGTTTTTCAGATTGCTTTTTAGATTGATTCGATATTTAGCCGAGGTAAGGACTCTGAGCATCTTATCAAGAGTAGGTCTGGTTTCATCGTCAATGAACAGTTGGTACAGCAGGATTGCATGTTCGGGGAGTGTATGGAAGGTTCTGTCTTACAGCTGTTGATATAACTTGCTGACCAGTGGATACCAGAGACCATGTTCCCAGATCTTCAAGTACAGTGATCTGGCATGAGTGACGACCTTGGTTGCTATCCTGATGGTATCATCGATCACCTTTCGCAGGCGCTTTCTGCTCCCTGTGTGCCGATAGGGCAGGAGTTCATCATGAGTACGAGTTGCCTGCCCGACACAGCGCAGCGTATTGAAAAGAGATCATCGCTATGTGCAGCAGCATCGCATTCACTGCCAGCTTCCAGGAAGGGAGTCTCTCACAGTTCATAACCTAAAGTCCCAGCTTGATTTTACACTACAGCATAATATAGATATGAATTTAACCTAAAAATATACAAAATAACGAATTGTGATCATTGACCTCCACCACTGATGTAGTGTAAACTAATTACACTACATCAGTGGTGGAGGTCCAAATGGCAGGGGTATCCTTACAAAAAAGTGGTTCATATACGTATGTACGGCGCACGGTATCCAGAAGAATCGGGAAAAAAGTCAACACTGAGGGAACCATTATCGGGAAGGTCGATCTGGTATCCAAGCGTATCTGTATCAAGGAAGGCTATGACCAGGATACCGATGTACTTCGTTTTCTTAGCACCATGCATGAGAAAGGGTTCAGTGCCAGTTTTGCTGGGCAGGAAAGCTCTGGGTATACTCAGGACGATGTCGCTTCTGCTACCGTGCTGAAAATAGGAAGCATGTCTGTCATGAAAGCTGCAGCTGAGTTGAGTGGACTCGAGGAAGCTGTCAGACATGCCTTCATCGGCATGCAGGCCGATCATATACTGTCCCTGGCATCTTTTCTTGCGGTAACAGGTGATCCCTTGATGTACTGCAAATCCTATCTCAGTGGTCAGGAGATCAGTTTTACCCATGCTGAAGGCCTTGATTCCAGAAGGATCAGCAGCCTGCTCAAAACTTTGGACATAGCACAGTGTGATGCATTCTTTCAGCAATGGGCTTCTCATGTTGCTGAGCAGGAGTTCTTGGCCCTTGATATCACCAGTGTATCTACATGGTCTACGCTTATGGGCATGGCTGGATGGGGGTACAATCGTGATGGGGAACATCTTGCCCAGACCAATCTGTGCCTCATCTGTGGAGTGAACTCAAAGCTTCCGGTAATGATAGAACCCTACGAGGGTGAGCTCAAAGATGTCTCAACACTTGAGAATATGCTCCTTCTCCTGCCTGATCACCTCAGGCGTCGATGCACGGTCGTTACTGATAAGGGCTTTGCCAGCATTGCCAATATCAACGCCATGATGGGCCGTTTGGGTACAGGGTTTCTCACAGCGCTCCCCTTTACGATGAAGTTTACCGACCAGATGATCGAACGCGCCAAACAAGACGGCATCATGGGCAGGACCAACACCTACAAAGTCAAAGGAGATGCTGTGTCTATGATGACCTATGAACAGATCGTATGGCCATATGCAGAGGAGAAGCTGAACACCTTCGTCTACCGCAATCCAAAAGTGGCAGCAGATGCAGAGACCGAACTTGCTGTGAAGCTGACGGAGTTGCAAGGTCGTATTGATGAGGATCCCATGACTGCCCGTACTGATCCTGAGGTCCGAAAGTACTTCACATCCAGAAAGAAATACGGCGGAAAAGAAGGCGAGTATGTGTTTACGCTCAACCAAAAAAAGGTACATCAGGCGGTTGGACATGCTGGATGGTTGGTGTGTGTCAGCAATACGATACAAACTGCCATGAAGGCCATAGAAATCTATCGCGATAAGGACGTGGTAGAGGAAGGCCATAAGGTATTCAAACGGCAACTTGGCTTCAGAAGATTCAGAGTCCATAGTGATGATGCTGCCAGAGGCCTTGTAGTCATCGCGTTTATCGCCCTGGTACTCAGAATGTGGTTGAACAGGAAGATGAATGAGGCTGACCTGTATACATCCTATACCATGAGGGAGATGTTCGAGATCCTGGATACTCAGATGATTCATCATATCAAAGGAGACAGAATAGTGTCTCCTCCGACAAAACCACAAAAGGACATCTATAAGGCTTTAGGTATCCCAGTACCGAGTTGAACCATTCCGTGTAGTGTAAAAAAATAGTGGGATTTTAGGTTCATAACTGTCTTCCGTTCACTATGAAACTGCTCACTGATAGCATGATCATGGTATAGCTCCAACACCGTATCGGGATCTTCATACAGATTCGTCCAATAGACTTCTACCTCCGTTCTCGGAAACAGATATGCGTTCCCCTCATGATCAGTCGTACGAAGGGTGACCCGATGGACTTGACCGACCAGTGCCAGGGGTGTTCCCTCTGCGGCTTGAGGATGGCTGGTGGTCAGCACTCCAGTGTATACCGTTTTCCCCGGTCGTGGTTCACTGCAGGTACCACATACCAGTGCTCCGTTGTCCTTGTTCCAGGATGGAAGGTCAGTTTCTTGCATCGTAGCCGCTTCAGTGGTACGGTGTTCATAGCGTTTTTTTGTGGAGAGGAGGTTTTTGCCGGAGCCAACCAACAAAGGGACTTCCTCTCCACTCCTCCTGTAGGGATACTCTATCCCTGTTACTAGTCCTTCCAGTACACCACATCAAAAACTCCAAGGGAAATATTCATTTGAGGTTTCATTGGGAATTTTCATATTCGGGTTAGTAAGTGATTTCACTACTGGTTTTATTGATTGAGTTTATGCCCAATGTGTTGTAAAATGTTGCAAACAAAGAGGACCTATATGATAACAGAAAAGACGTTCAGAAACGACGGATATGCGAAAGTAACAGGAAGAGCTGCCTATGCAGACGATATCTCCTTTGCAGGGACCCTGCACATGGTTCCGGTCTACTCCGATTTGATCGCAGCGAACAACGTGGTCGTTGACGCCAGCGAAGCGATGAAGGTACCTGGCTGTATACGCGTACTGACAGCGAAGGATGTACCGGGAACCACCTGCTTCGGACAGATCGAACAGGACTACCCCATGCTGATCACCGATACCATCCGCTCCTGGGGTGATGTCGTGGCACTGGTCATCGCAGAGACACGAACGATCGCATTGGAAGCATCGGAGCTGGTCGTCGTGCACGGGGATCCGGTCAAACCGGTCCTCACGATAGAGGATGCGCTGAAACCCTATGCACGGGTAGTCCCCTCATACGGAGACTCGAACATCGTCGTGCACCACCGGATGCGGCATGGGGATCCAGAAGCCATGTTCGACCAGTGTGAACTGATCATCGAAGAGGATTTTGAGACACAGATCATCGAGCAGGGCTATATGGAGCCTGAAGCTGCCATCTGTGTCCCGAGACATGACGGGGTGATAGAGATCTACGGAAGTATGCAGCATCCGTTCAGCACCCGCAGATTCACCGGGGCCCTGCTCGGAGAGCCCCTTTCGAACATCGAAGTCTATACCATCGCCGTAGGCGGCGGGTTCGGCGGCAAAGATGATACTGCCGCCATAGTCTGTGCACGTGCGGCCCTCGGGGCACGCCTGCTGAGCCGCCCGGTCAAGATGACCTACTCACGTGAGTGGTCGATGCGGGAGTCCTACAAACGACATCCCTATAAGCTTCACTATAAGGTAGGAGTGACCAGTGAGGGTCAGATCCTTGCAGTCAAGACGCAGATGTATGCCGACTCAGGAGCCTATCTCTCTGTCACCCCATGGGTGACCTGGAGATCTACCGCTCAGTGCTTCGGCCCCTACTCCATCGAACATGTCCATGCCGATGTCTACGGCGTAGCTACCAATAACGTCTTTACCGGTGCCATGAGAGGCTTCGGTTCTCCGCAGGTGAACTTTGCCACAGAACAGCTGATCGACATGATCGCACAGAGACTGAACGTGCATCCGCTGGGGATCAGAAGGATCAATATGGTCAAACAGGGAAGTTCCACGGTCACCGGACAGGTCCTCGATCAGCACACGGTCAGTATGGAAGAGGTCATGAACAGCACCGTCCATGAGATCGGCTACCGTAAGAAGTATGACAGATGCTCACACGGTGTCAGTGAGACCGATGAGCTCTACGGGATCGGTCTCTCGATCAGCTATCGGGGCGCAAGTCTCGGAGCAGAGGGTATGGATTTCTGTTCAGCGATCATCAACGGTCAGTATGATGGATCCATCCTGCTTGAGACCGGTATCCATGAGAACGGACAGGGCTCAGAATCAGTCATGATGATAGTCCTTGCAGAGGAACTGGGTATCCAGCTCAAGAGGATCCGATACCGAAGGTCCTCCACGAGCACCATCCCTGACAGCGGGACGACCGTTGCGACCCGCGGGACGATCATGGGCAGCAGCTCGGTGGTGATCGCAGCGAAGAACTTCAAGGAACTGCTCGCCACACACCTTGCCGAACGCCTCAAATGTACTCCAGAAGAGGTCACCTTCCATAATGACAAGATCTGGGGACTGACCTTCGCCCAGTCTCTCACCTGGGAGGAGGCTATGAAGGAACTGTTCCTTCAGCGCGTCACCCCCTATGCCTTCGGCACCTTCAAAGCCCCGGATGTCAGCTGGGATGACACCGTCGGACAGGGTAACGCCTACTTCACCTACGTCTACAGCTGCCAGGCAGCTGAGGTCTCAGTGAACAAGAAGACCGGCAAGATCAAGCTGCTCAATGTGGTGGCCTCACACGATATCGGGAAGGCGATCAACAGGGCGATGGTACTCGGTCAGATCTATGGAGGAGTCACGCAGGGGATCGGTATGGCACTCTCAGAAGAGATCAAGCGTGAAGACGGAAAGATCACCACGCTGAACTTCGACACCTACAAGATCCCGAGGATCACCGACCTTCCCGAGATGACCGGAATCATCGTAGAGAACAGCGATCCGCAGTCCCTTACCGGGGCAAAGGGGATCGGAGAACCTGCACTTGAGCTCATAGCACCGGCTATAGCGAATGCAGTCTATAATGCGACAGGGATCAGGTGTACATCGCTGCCGCTGAGCATCGACCCACAGGAGTTGAAATGAGCAACATCATAACCGTGAACAACCGCCCCATACAGGTGAGTGACGAAGATAAAGAGATGACATTACTGCACTTCCTCCGGGAACGACAGTTCCTCCACGGCGTGAAGAACGGCTGCGAGAAGGGCGTGTGCGGAAGCTGTACGGTCGCCCTTGATGACAAGGCTGTACGATCGTGTAAGATCAAAGTGGAGAAGGCCATCGGGAAGCAAGTGATCACCATAGAGGGTATGGAGTACCCCAACGGGAAGATCCACCCGCTCCAGCAGGCTTTCATCGATGCGGGAGCCGTGCAGTGCGGGTTCTGTACCCCGGGCATGATCATGTCAAGTTACATCCTGCTGCTGCACAACAGTAAGCCCTCCCGGGAAGAGATCAGAAAGGCCTTGAGGGGTAACCTGTGCCGATGCACCGGGTACCAGCAGATCGTCGATGCGGTACAGCTTGCTGCTACCTATATCGAAGAGCAGGGGCTCTCTCCCAAAGCAGGCTGCCTGGTGAGCATCAAACCGAAAACACCATGTTCAAAGGTTGCTAATATCCTCTAGTATTTCTGCGGAGGAACCTTATGAATAGAACCAAAGCATATTCGCAAGAAGAACGAGAGAATATCATACGAACCTATCAGAAATCTGGCCTTACCCCGTATGCCTACTGTAAACGACCTCGAGTGGTTGTTTCCTCAACAACCCTGACACGCTGGCTGAACTCTGAAGAGAAACCAACAGAGGAGGCAGATCAAACCTCACGTGGGTCTCAAGACCTTGGTATAGTCTGCTATACGGTTGATGCGCATCCGGCTGGTGATAGAACAGCTGAGCATCAGCACGTACCACTTGAAGAGATGGTAGTATTCCATAGACTGGTATATGAGTGCTGTTGCAGCCTCAATCAGCTCGTCTGTACTCCTGAGAATGTGAACATCGTACAGTATATCAAGGAGATTCTGTGATGGTCCTACCGTTTGATACCACCCTGGAAGGGAAGAAGATATTCCTTCGTGTAGGATCGACAGACTTCAGACGAGGAACCCGGGGGATGATCTCATTGGTCCTTGGAGCCATGGATCTCGCTTTTGATGATCAGTCGATCTTTGTGTTTTGTTCAACGAGCAGAAAACAGATCCGTATCGTCTATTGTGAGGGTGCCGGGTGTTGGATGTGTACTCGGGTGATCCGTTATGGCAGGTTCCCCTGGCCGAAGGACAGCAGAGCTGCAGCACTCATCACTGCTAAAGACCTGCGTTTGCTGTTGAGTGATCCTGTTTCTCTGGAACAGCTGCAAGCTCGCAGACAGGTGACGCGAATAGCTCTGCATCTGTGATGTACTGGTGAAAAAAAGTAAAAGAATATATGGCGATTCTCCTGGGCTGTGACAGAGCACAACGACCGTTTCTCATCTTTTATGATCATCCAATGATCCAGGAGCCTGTAACAGGCTCCTTACCCTGGGAGAATGATGGTTGTGATTGAGTCTGAGATCCTTGTAACTGCATAGTATGTAATTAGTTATATTGTATAGATCTTCTATATGTGCTATAGTCTCTCTATGACTGAAAAAGAACAGATAGCATTGTTGAAGATGCAGAATGCGGAACTGAAAAAAGAGAAAGATCGCTTTGAGAAAGAGCTGAAGACAGTCAAAGAACGAGCTGATGGATTGGAAGAGGATCTTGAAGTGCTCTCCCGGGCTGTTCGTTCAGGAAAAGAGAAGCTGCGATTAGAGCTGTTTCTCAAGTTCGGCAGCTCAAGTGAGAAGTATCGTAAGCTCTTTAACATCCCTGTAGAGTTGCTTCAGGCGAATGAAAGCGAACTGAGTGATGAAGAGAAACAGCTGCTAGAACAAGCAAAAACAGCTGTCGAAGGTGCTCAGGAGTCTGATGAGAAGCCAAAAAGTTCCAGAAATCGGCATCCTAAAGGCCGTAAACGCAGCACTGGAGGAGGGAGGCAGACCTTTGATCCATCCTATCCGCGCGAACGCAAAGAGTACACTCTCGATGGGCATTGCAGCAGTTGCGGCAACGAACTTATTGAGATCAAGAATCAGGATGTTCATGAGTATATCGACATCATTAAAGAAAGCCTGAAGATCATTCAGCAGTCCCGGCACAAGTACTATTGCCCAGGATGCGGATCCTCCGGCGAAGATATGGAACCTAACCATCGGACGATTGTGACTGCTCCGGCTCCATCTCGGTTCATACCCGGAGGGCTTGCCGGAGACGACCTGATTGCAGGATCGATAGTTGACAAGTTCTTCTATGGGTTGTCGGTAACCCGTATTGCAAAACGATTCAGACAGCTCGGGATACAACTCAGTGAGCAGAACTTCTCAAACTGGCACTTACGTGCTGGTAAAGAGCTTATATCTGTTGCACATGCGATCAGAGATGAGATCCTCAGACAACCGGCTGTGAATGCTGATGAGACCCGCCTTCAGGTCCTTGATGAGGCAGGACGAGCTGATGAGCTCAAATCATGGCTGTGGGTGATCTGTAGTGCGACCCCTGATCTGCCAGCAGCATATTTTGAGTATGACGCATCTCGTTCCAGTGATGTGTTCAAGGGTATTGTAGGAGAGTATGCCGGATTTCTGCAGGCTGATTGTTATGCAGGATACCAGACCGAAAGGCAAAACTACCAGTTCACGCTGGCTCTGTGTCTGGCACATATGCGCCGTCGTTTTGTCGATGCCCAAAAAGCAGGAGGATACCAAAGTGGATCGGCGGGGTTTATCACGCTGAACAAGATCCTGCAACTGATCGGTCGTATCTACAAGGTCGATTCAGTGCTTCGTACTCGATGGCAAGTAGCGCAGACCATCACTGAGCAGCAGTTCATCACGCAACGGAAAGCAGCCACCCTTCCACTGTTCAAGAAACTCACTGCTTGGGTCACAGGCCGATATGACATGCATCTGGCCGATGAGTTTATCATGGATGGTATGAACTACTATCTGGGACATGAAGAGCTCTTCAGTACGTATCTGGACTGTGCAAACCTAAATCCAGACAACTCGAGAACCGAACGGATCATAAGATCCTATTCAACGGTCAGAATGAATGCTCTGTTTGCCGGTTGTGTCGATGGAGCGAATACCATGGCAACCCTGGAGAGTATCATCCAGACAGCAAATCTCTGGGATCTTGATCTCTATGCGTATGTTGCCTATCTGTTAGGTCAGATGACACTGATCCGTGACATGCCTGCACATCAGGTGGATTACAGTCAGTATCTTCCGTGGAACCTATCTCCTGAATTGAAGGTGCAGATGAGCGTAGATACCATAACGAGACAAAAGGACC
>JAIPFY010000084.1 GCA_021736385.1 Spirochaetia bacterium
AGCCTTTGGTCTTCATGGTTTTTAGATCTCCTGATGGTGTTTTTTTGTTGTAATCAAAACTGTATCAGTATTTCTTTCCTAGACCAAGGCTTAGTTCTCTTTTTTATCACTTTTCACCCACACATCCTCACGAAGAGCCTTTTATTACCGAGTCTTTTCACCCACGAAATATCATTTAACTTGTCATAAGCGAACGATGCACCACCGGTGGGCAATACAAGATCTCCATGCAAATCCTTTCGTGCTTTATCATATTCATCCAAGAAAGATGCCAATGACTGCGGGAGATCACTTATCATACTCAGTTTAGGTATCACGCTGATAACATTTCGTTCTGAAGGGACATACATGATCTTGGGAATGGAAGCACGCTCAGAGTTCGCCACTCGTTCGATGTGAAGCTTAGATTCCCCACGATACACAATATGATACATAGATCCTATATATTCCATCGTGGTATCATCAGAAAAATATGATTTAATACTATGATATTCGAAGCGTGACCTGAAGCGACCAGGAAGTTGTAGTTCTTTCACAGTAAAATACTCCCGGGCGAGAGCCTTCTCAATCCACATCAGCGTTGATAACGCTTTTGCTATTGTGCTTTTACCCGAACCTTGCTCCCCGATTATCATGGTGAAATCCGTTATGTCCATGAATTCTTCTTCAACAAATCCTTTGGTTATCGGTCCAAAGTGCTTTATACTCAGTTTCATATATTTCTCCCTTACATGAGAGCAATAGTTTCATTATCCATCTAGTGCAACAGGTATGTATGTTCTATCCACACATCTTGGGTCTATTCAGCTACCAGCGGTATTATGCGATTACCGAATTCTACCAGAGTCTCTGTGTCTACTATAATGAACATTAGCATCGGTGTCCATAAAGGAACTTCGGTGTATATCACACGAGCCATCAGATCAGCAGCGATAGACTCTTCTCGTCACTATGGATCTTGTGGATTCTCTATGCACTACCCTATTTCCACGAAGCTGCATCCAGTGACCCGTTTCAACACTGGCTATTCGACGTTTCCTGAGGATAGCAGAACACCGAACAGGCCTGTCTCAGGACTGATCATTTACGGTACGGCACATGATAGAAGGATCTTATGCAGGGCACTTGACCGATCATGGCTGTGCAACCACTTCTCTGCTGTTTGCTCCTCAAGCAGGGTATCCCCTGGCAGTCAGGTCCCCTGCTGCCGGTACTTCCTTTGTGTCGGCAGCTGGTTCGACCTATACTCAAACGACAACAGCCGTGAACTGCTCATGCGAGCGGCTCACGGCTGTTGCTGAAGTACCTGGGAAGAGAGATAGACCTTGCGCACACTCCCTGTCTGCTACCCGTACCGGTATTGGTATACCATGTTCCTCTGTCAGGACTCCCTGTGGAAGGTCCCATAGCAGACTCTGCGTAGGGACCTATCCCTCAGGAATCTGTTCAGGCCTTCTTGTTGCTCTGTTTGAACTGATCGATCATGACAGCCATGAGCAGGATAGCACCTCGAACGATGTACTGGTAGAACGTCGGGATGTTCATCAGGTTCATGGCATTCTGTACCGTCCCCATGATCAGGACACCGACGATGGCCCCCATGATCGGTGCCACACCACCGGAGAGCGAGACACCACCGAGGACACATGCCGATATGACATCAAGGGAGAATCCCTGAGAGGTGTTCGGCTGGCCGCTGGTCATTCGTGAAGCAAGGACGACCCCTGCGAAACCAGCCATGAATCCCTGCATGGTGAAGATGATGATCTTGATGCGATCCACGTGGATACCGGCAAGCCGTGCTGCCTCCTGGTTCCCCCCGATGGCAAGAGTGTTCTTCCCATAGGTCGTGGACTTGATCAGGACGGTGAAGATCACAAAGCAGATAGCCGTGATCCATATGGGATTGGGTACTCCCAGGAACAGCCCGTTCCCCAGACCGAAGAACCCGGCATTCCCGATACTCTGCGCCTGACCGCCTGATACGATGAAGGCAAGGCCTCTGACGATCTGGCTCATGGCAAGGGTGGTGATCAGGGCATTGATACCGGCCTTCGCGATGATCAGACCGTTGAACAGACCAATCATACCGCCTGCGATCATCCCAATGATGATCCCCAGAGTGACATTACCGGTAGAGTTGATCACCGCCGCTGCGGTGACACCGCTGAATGCCACGATATTCTCTACCGACAGGTCGAAGTCTCCCGAAGCGAGACAGAAGAGCATGGTACAGGCGACCATACCTACCATGGAGACTGACAGACCCAGACCGATCATATTCCTGACAGTCAGGAAGTATGGGACGAACAGTGATAACATGATGAACAGTATGATAAATATGATGAACATACTGGAGGTATCCCATAGTCTCTTCGATTTTGCTGTTAACGCACCTACATTGATCATTGTCTTATTCACCCCTTTCATTACTGTTGTGTATGGTACTCTTGTGCCTGTCAGGCAGTGCAAGTGTAAGGATCCGTTCTTTATCCAACTGGTCCCTCTGGAGAATATCGACGATGCAGCCATCGCGCATGACTGCTACCCGGTCAGAGATCCCCATGATCTCAGGCAGTTCACTGGAGACGCACAGGATCGTCTTCCCCTCTTCGGTGAGTTTGTACATCAGCGAATAGATCTCATTCTTGGTACCGACATCGATCCCTCTGGTAGGCTCATCCATGACGATGATCGACGTCTTCTCACTGAGCCATCGGGCAAGGATGACCTTCTGCTGATTCCCTCCTGAGAGGTTCATGATCAGCTGGTCCTTCGATGGCGTCTTGATACTCAGCTTCTTGATGAACTCCAGAGCATTCTGTGCCTCCCACCGTACATCAAGGAAGAACTTCCCCTTCACATGCTTTCTTCTGGCACTCAGGTTGATGTTCTCCTCCACACTCCTGATGGGAATGATCCCCTCGTTCTTCCGGTCCTCCGGGAGAAAGGCGATCCCCAGTTCGATGGCATCCATGGGAGCGTTGATCACCACCTCTTTGCCGTTGAGGTGAATCCTGCCGGTGTGCTTCTTCTCCGCACCGAAGAGCAGCTTCATCAGTTCGGTCCTGCCGGCACCGACGAGTCCGAAGAAGCCAAGGATCTCACCTCTCTTCGCAGAGAAGGAGACCGGGGTCGGTACACCGGGTCCGGTGAACCCCTCCAGCTTGAGCACCTCTTCTCCTATGGGCCGTGCATAGTAGTGGTATATATCCTTGATATCCCTTCCGACCATCCGCTGTACCAGCATATCGGGGGTCACCGCTGCCATTTCGCGAAAGGTCTCGATGGTCTTCCCGTCCCTGAAGACCGTGACCGAGTCACAGACTTCGAAGAGCTCTTCCATACGGTGTGATACGTAGATGATAGCCTTCCCCTCATCGCGCAGCGCGGCAATGATCTTGAAGAGCCTCTGGGTCTCCTTGTCAGAGAGAGAACTCGTAGGCTCATCGAAGGCTATGATCGAAGCATTGTGCAGCAGGGCCTTGGCGATCTCGATCATCTGACGCTGCGCGATGGGCAGCTCCTTGATCTTCGTGTTCGGGTCTATATCCTCCAGGATATAGGTCAGCTGTGCTTTGGCCGTATCATACATCTTCTGCACATCGATGAGACCCGACCGTCTGGTGGGCATATGACCGAGCAGCAGATTCTCCGCCACAGTCATCTCCGGTACCAGATACAACTCCTGATAGATCACCGCGATCCCGGCCTCGAGCCCATCGCGGGTACTCAGGATCTCCCGTTCTTTCCCTGCGATGGTGATCCTGCCTGAAGTCGGCTGGTACGCACCGCTGAGTACCTTGAGCAACGTAGACTTACCTGCACCGTTCTCGCCTATCAATCCCCGTACCTCTCCCCTGCATACCTGCATGGAGATATCTGATAACGCCTGGACACCGGGAAATGACTTGCAGACCGATGCGAATTCCAACACCTGTTCCATATTCAACTCGCTTATTCCTACCTGTTTACCTTCAAGTCACCCCGCACCACTTCATGCCTGATTCCCATCCGGTATGCTCAATAATGCAATATGCATGCCAAGAGAGAGCTGCGGGGGACCCGCAGCACCCCTCTCTCATCCATTATGCCACAGGATCTTCATGCTGCACCGTTTTTTTCTGATCGAAGCAGATCCTTCTGCTTCGATCAGAGAGCCGTATCTCCCTGCTGCATGATACATTCGTTACCCTCAGAGGCTGAAGCTGTGGGTAAAAGGGGTAACAACTGACCCCGAAGTCACAAGAGAACGTTAAAAACCTTGTCAGGAGGGACAAATGCTCCTATCATGGGACTCATGAGTACCATGAGTAAAGATATCCTGATCGTAGATGATGAACTGGAGATGTGCATATCACTGCAGAAGCTCTTCAAGGCACACAAGATCACCTGCGACTACTGTATAGATGCAGAACATGCCCGCATGCGGCTGACAAAGAACCACTACAGTCTGGTGATCACTGACATGAAGATGCCCGGCATGTCAGGCATCGACCTGCTCAAGTGTATCAACGCTCTGGCAGACAGCCCGAAGGTCATCATGATCTCAGGCTACGCCTCCACCGACTCGGTGGTGGAAGCCATGAGGTGCGGGGCTGCGAACTTCTATGAGAAACCCCTGCAGTTCAAGAGCCTGCTCAAAGAGGTGAACTTCATCCTCCAGCAGGACTCTCAGGCTGAGACCGGCAGCAGCCACTATGCCCATGACATCGTGACCGCGAACCCTGCCATGAAACATATCATAGCCATGGCTGAGAAGGCAGCAGGGACCGATGCTCCGGTGATCATCACCGGGGAGAGCGGTACCGGCAAGGAGCTCGTATCATCGATCATACATGCCTACAGTAAACGCGCTGAACACCCATTCATCAAACTCAACTGTGCCGCACTTACCGAATCCCTTCTGGAGAGCGAACTCTTCGGTTTCGAGAAGGGTTCGTTCACCGATGCGAAAGAGACCCGTAAGGGTAAGTTCGAAGCAGCGGACAAAGGCACCATCTTCTTTGATGAGATCGGTGACATGAGTCTTGCGACCCAGGCGAAACTGCTGCGGGTGCTGCAGGAATATGAGTTCCAGAGGATAGGTTCCAACGTGACCCGCAAGATCGATGTCCGGTTCGTCGCTGCGACGAACCGGGACCTGCAGCAGCAGATCCAGCAGGGCAAGTTCCGGGAAGACCTCTACTTTCGTCTGAGCGTCATCTGCTTCGAGATACCGCCTCTGCGCGAGCGGCTGGAAGACATCTCGCTGCTGGCGAACTCCTTCATCCAGCAGTTCAACGACAAGTACCACACCCATGTCACCGGTATGGACGAACAGGTACACCAGCTGTTCATCCACCACAGCTGGCCGGGTAACATACGGGAGTTGAAGAACTGCATAGAGCGGGCGGTCATCTTCTGTGAGGGTGATACCATCACCCCCAGGGAACTGCCCTCCCAGTACCACCAGCAACGGGAACTCACCGAGTCCACCCCCATGAAAGAGCTGTTCAACAGCATCTCGCGTGAGATGATCCTCAATGCCCTGAGCAAGGTGGGAGGCAACAGGACCAAGGCAGCTGAACTGCTGAACATATCACGGAAGACCCTCTATCTGAAGATGAAGAAACTCGACATAGAGTTCTAGGACAGTACCGGTATGAAACGCACGATCTTGAGCATGAGACAGATCAAACACCAGTTCGGCGGCTACCTCGCACTCCACGGGGTGGACTTCAACCTCCTCGAAGGGGAGATCCATGCTCTGGTAGGCGACCACCGGTCGGGTAAGACCACCTTCGGCAAGATCATAGCCGGGGTGGAGAAGAAGCAGTCAGGGTACATGTACTTCCAGGGGCGGGAGATCCCCCAGCAGAACATCAAACAGGCACAGAAGCTGGGCATAGGCATGGTCTGCCAGCGGCAGAACATGGTCATGTCCCTCAATGCCGTTGATAACATCTACTCAGGCTACAGGAAGTCCTTCTTCATCACCGCAGCAGACCGCAGGAAGATGGACAGCGAGAGCCGGAAGATCCTTGACCGCTTCGATACCGGCATCCCCCTGCATACCCCGCTCTACAAACTCAACGAGACCCAGCAGCTGATCGTCAACATCTGCAGCGTCCTGATCAGACACCCCAAAGTACTGATCATCGATGAGATCGCCGCCAACATGCCTCCTGAACAGCTTGAGCTGGTATTCAGCGTCCTGCGGGAACTCAAGGCAGAGGGGACCTCACTGATCTACATCACCTCCAACTTCAGTGAGATCTTCAAGATCGCCGACCGGGTCACGGTCTTCAAGGACGGCTTTCGCAAAGGCACCGAGGTGGTCACTGCGCTGGACCCTGCACGACTCATCGAGATAGCCTTCAACCCGCAGGAGGACCGCAGTGACCCTCCCGGTCTCAGGGGATTTCTCGATGCCTACCAGGAGTCCATCATCAACGACCTGCCTATCGGGGAGGTCCTGGTCAACGAGGAGCTGGAGGTGGTCTTCTCCAACGTGCAGGCCTGCACCATCCTGGGGGTGGAACCTCCCAGAGACACCTCTGAGCCCCTGGATGAGCTCTTCTATTTTCTCTCAGAAGACCAGAGGACCCATCTGTCCGAGGCTGTGACCAAAGGCACCGCCGTGGAGGTCGGCGGGGTACAGCACAACGACAGTATCATAAAACTGACCGCAGGACCGATCTACAGCAAGAAGAAGCAGATCATAGGCGCCAACATCTTCATAGAGGATGTCAGCTTCGACTACCAGACCAGAGAGTACCTGATGAAAGCCAGGAAAGCTGCGAACACGGCAGAACTCGCTGCAGGGGTAGCTCATGAGATCAAGAACCCGCTGGCTATCATACAGAACTACGTGGAACTGCTGAAGATGAGCGCCCTGAGTCAGGATGACATGGGCTCCCTGCAGTCGATCGAGAAGGAGCTCTACCGGATCACCGAGATCATCGGGAACCTGCTCTCCTTCTCCAAGGTGCGGCAGGCACCCTTCCAGCCGGTGAGTATCACCAAGATCCTTGATGAGGTCCTGCTGCTGCTCGGTCACAAGCTCTCGCTCAAGCAGATAAAGATCGAGAAGCGCTATGATGATGACCCCATCCTCACTGCCGATGAGAACAAACTCAAACAGCTGTTCATGAACCTGATCATGAACGCCATCGAGGCGGTTCTGGAAGAGGGGATCATTCAGGTACACCTGATACGCAGGACCAAAGAGGGACTGATCGATATCAGGATCACTGACAACGGCTACGGGATTTCAGAGGATGTCAGTGATAAGATCTTCTCACCCTTCTTCACTACCAAGATGGCACGGACCAATATCGGGCTGGGCCTCTCCATCTGCCAGACCATCGTAGAGTCCCATGCAGGGGTGATGAAGTTCTCCAGCGTCCCCGGAGAACATACCACCTTCTCCATCACCCTGCCGATCACCGGCAGTGATCAGGGACTAGCGTAGTGATGATAAGAAGAACACCGATACAGCGAGAGACACAGAACAGCTAGACGAAAGCGACGAAGATCCTGATAATGAACGATGAACATAAACAAGAAACATGGACTACCATAAGAACACTGATGCATACCACAACGACGTCACAGGAGAGGGCAACATACCATGGAACGACTTATGACTCTGGAAAACAGCTACTGCAGTATCAGCGTAGATCCCGAACGGGGAGCCAAGATCACTTCTATCCGCTATAAACCGCAGGATCGTGAGATCCTGCTGGTACCGGATACCATCGATGAGATCCCCTACCCGGAATACGGACAGGAGTATGGTCCTCAGCAGTCATGGGGATTCGATGAGCTGTTCCCCACCATCAATAAAGAAGTCTGTAGCCATCCCCACTGGGAAGGTATGGTCATGCCCGACCATGGGGAGGTGTGGGCTCTCCCGTGGAAGGCCTCCTTCGAAGAGGACACCCTGCACACCTCCATCAGAAGCCCGCTCTTCCCCTACAAGCTCTCACGGATGATCACTCTGGAAGATAACAGTATCATCATCGACTACCGGGCAGAGAATCTCTCCAATCTGGAACTCCCCTGCCTCTGGGCAGCACACATGCTCCTTGCCGTCCATGAAGGGATGGTACTGTCAGTGCCTGAGGGCATGGACCGTACCATCAACGGCATCCGGGAACAGATGGGAGAGGTGCAATCTTTCCCAGGGGTGGAACGAAGGGACATCATACCTGCGTACAACGGCACAGGCATGCAGAAGTACTACTTCAGCGCCCCGATCCCCGAGGGGTGGTGTGCATTGGAAGATGATACGCTGAAGGTGACCGTATCATGGGTACATGAACCGGGTATGTATCTGGGAATCTGGGTCAATGAAGGCGGCTGGCAGGGACAGTATACCGTAGGCATAGAACCTGCCACAGGGGGGATGGACTCCCCCCTGCAGGGAGAGCACTACGATCAGGCATGGAGCCTCAAAGGCCATGAGGTACAGAAGTGGCAGATGAGCATAACCCTGGAATAGCAACCAGGGGGTTATCACTCCTACCCGGCAGGGCAGCAGGAATGAAGAGAGATGGCTGCTTGCAGCAGTCTCCCACCAGTGCCCGACCTGTCAGGCTCAGGAGATATCGAGGTCGAGTTCCTTATGTAGTGAAAGGGTGCTCCATTTTCGTTCTGATACGATACCAGCCGTCCACATATCACGTATCCCGATAATGCGAACCACATTGGACGATTCTGATGACTTCTCCATCGATACGATAGACCAGAGGATTGCAATCATCGATCCTTCGGTTCCAATACGGAGCAAGATCCCCTGACAACCGCTCAGGCTACCCTATACCTTTGTAGCCATTTCGATCGATATCCCTGAGAATCGCTAGAATTCGCTTCAGGGTTTTCTTATCTTACGTTGTCCTGTATGCAAAATCCTGCCAGGCATCGTCCGTCCATGCCCTAATCACATACATCCACCTCGGGTATAGTACCTCCTGTCGACTCCATCTGGGCAATCGATTTCTTGAGTCTTGCCATATTCTGGTCGCTGTAGAACGGATCTACAGCCACCTCAAAAGGGATACGCTTCTCCCTGACTACCTTCGTGGCGAAGATGGTGAAAGCCGCGGTAGGTGTCAAACCAAGTTCCCGACAGACCTTCTCCAGACTGTTCTTCAAGTCCGCATCCATGCGGAAATTAACATTTACGGTTGACTGTCCCATACGATTCTCCTCTTTTATTACAATATAGCATTCTGTAATGCACATGTTAATATTTCTCATTACATATCAATATATTGGCTAGTGCAAACCGTTAGGCAAAGCGAGTAGATACCTTCCAACAACTATCGTGGTAACTTCACGACTTCCAGGTTAGCTTTCGGGATAACTAGCGCTTCTGAAGATGTCATCGTTACTCATCAGGCAGACAATGAAGAGATAATGAGGGCACAATCATGCAGGGTTCCCAGTAACTATCTGAGCTGCGTGTCCTTGAAGGAGGGCTCGACAATCCTAGCTGCACGCAGGATCTGCTGTCTAGAACATATGCCATCGGGCAATTCTCGAAGGATTGCATGCTTATTCATACACATCACCTCCTCAGCCATTTAGGCACTTTTTCTATTTTTTGCCGTTCTGGCTCTCCTGTAGGAGTGAGACATCCTCAACTTGAAATAAGGAGCTTGATTCTTGATCCTTATTTCAATTTAGTATTGCCAGAAAGGAAAAAATCAAGATGGGATTACACGCTCCTTGATGAAGAGCTCAGTCGTCGGGCTAGCCTGAACAATCTCGTTTCCTGAAGCATCGAAAATCTTGACGCAATGCGATAGCTTCCCACAAGATTCAAAAAGATATTGGGATTTTGCAAAGATGGTCATCTGGAAATCACCCTCTAGGTTTCGCTCATCTGGAGGAAATTTGAACTCCCCTTCTGCGAGCACATTCTCAACATCATGTACTGAATACATGACCTTGAACTTATGAGCCTTCTTTTTTAACTCAGCCGAAATCGAAAAGTCCAACATCATCCCAAGGACCAAATCCTTCGGCCAGACTCCCGCTTCTTCAGCAGTGACCGAGAATACTAACTCCTTCGTATAGAGCCCCATGAGGGATTTCTTGTTGCCAACTTCTGACCGTATATCGTCACAAATGATGAAACTGTTGATTTTCATAAAGATTTACCTACCTCAAGGATTCGAAGACATAATTCCCACTTGATACTGTTTCTGGAATAGACTCTTTAGATACTTTGATGAATAGTTCAAGATGGTTTTCAGACTTCTGGGCACTGGAGGTTACTGTATATTCCGGGTGCTCAGCACGAATTTTCACGAGTTCCTTGGCTGCATGTTGAAGAAGAATCTTCCTGGCTGCCACATGGTCAAATTGCATGTCTGCGACAGCAAGTACCCAGGGATAGGTCCGAATGATCCTCATCAGTGCTATTGCTGATGCCGAAGGAGACATGGATCGTTCATTCTTCCACCTCGCGATTGTTCTTGCAGGAAGACCCAAGGCACGTTCCATAGATGCAGTCGTATGCCCCATGGCATTAAGCTCATCAAGCACTTTCACCATTGAGATTCTCTTGAGCATCGAAAGCTCTTTTTGAATCACGAGATCATTGCTGTCATCATCCTCGACGAATCCACAATGACTGCATACTTTTTCTTTTATCTTGACTGTGGAAGATCCACCATAGGGCTCGCTAAGCTCTATTTCATGCTCTTCGATCGACACAGCGTCCTTTCCACAATATGTACATATGACTTTTTCCATAATCATTCACTCCCTTCCAAACTCTCACGCAACAATTCTGCATTCCTAAACGCGATTTCAAAGGCAGTAGGGCCACACGCATCATCCCGATGAAACGACTTGATAACCCACTTCTTATTCGATTCACTATAAAAGAAGGAGATATAGCCGATGGAAAACCCTGACTTGAAATGATACGCATCGCAAATTGGAGGGGGAATCTCAGTGCTACGTCGATACGGAATCGAATTGACAAATTCGAGAGTCTCCAGACCACCTGTAGCAATGAACAAGAGAATGGCTTCTCTGGTCTTGAGATTAAAATCCCTATCAGCTGTTCGTCTCACCCCTCCTCCAAGAGCTACTATCGACGGTCTCCCTCCATGTCCCTTGCATGCCCGTATAACATCCTTAATATCGTATTCCGGTTGCGGTTTTGGCACTGTAGTACTCTTGATTATACATAATGTATAATATAAGTCAATCAACTAATCTCTTATGTACAACCATTCTCCTCGTGTAGGTGTAGTATGAAAGCATGACATAGTGAGACCATTTTGTGCTCTTGCTACGTCACATTGTTGTAATTATACCACCCTTTTTACTGTACGTTCATGATTTTACATAGCGGTTTCTTTAGGACAGTAAGCATCATGCAGACCCCCTGAGCTGCATAATCGCATAGGATCTGATAACGAGATGCTTTGAATTGTGAAGGTTCAGATCATGTCTGATGCATTCGATTAGGCCATGCTAAGGTTTCCGGATCAATCTCCCAGGGTCCAGCTTGTTCCGTACCGCCGTCTGAAGGATCGTATACATGGCACAAGAGCTTTTAGCACCGGCAGGAGATCCACTTGCATTCCAATTGTTCCTTTCTAAGGCTACGGGGCGTACTTGGCGCTCAACTCTACATACGAAATTTCGTATGTAGAACCGAACGGATCATAAGAGCCTATTCAACGGTCGGAATGAATGCTCTGTTCGCCGGTTGTGTCGATGGAGCGAATACCATGGCAACCCTGGAGAGCATCATCCAGACAGCAAATCTCTGGGATCTTGATCTCTATGCGTATGTCGCCTATCTGTTAGGTCAGATGACACTGATCCGTGACATGCCTGCACATCAGGTGGATTACAGTCAGTATCTTCCGTGGAACCTATCTCCTGAATTGAAGGTGCAGATGAGCGTAGATACCATAACGAGACAAAAGGACC
>JAIPFY010000085.1 GCA_021736385.1 Spirochaetia bacterium
TCTGTGCGGTAGAAACGCATATAGAAGGAGCACGATACAGGGGATGGGCAGTAAACAGCGATCACAGAAGATAACCGGCATCATGTTCACTGCCGCAGCAGCACTGCTGTGGAGCAGTCTCGGTGCGATCATCAGGGGGATCGATACCCCAGTGTGGGTCTATCTGAGCTATCGAAGCCTCATCTCCATCATAGTGCTTGCTCTTCCTGCATACCGGGCTTTCTCACAGAGCGGAAGACCGCTTCCGATAGCGGTACTGCTGGCAAGCGGTCTCTCCTTCGGTCTCTATGTCGGCGGGTTCGTCGTCGCCACCAGGACCCTTGGAGCTGCCACGGCGATCGCCATGCAGTATGCAGCCCCGATCTATCTGTTTCTCTATACGCTGGTGAGAACGAGAAGGCTTTCCCTGAGAGATGATCTACCCAAGATGATCATGGTCGCCGGGGTGCTGGTCAATGTGCTGATACAGGTGCAGCAGGTCTCTGCGACCGCTCTGCTCCCGGCAGTGCTGTGCGGGATCGGGTATGCCCTGTTCACCGTGACGATGAAACGGGCAGAGGGGGTCGATCCCATCGCTCTGATAGCCTCGAACAATCTGATCAGCGGGGTGCTCTTCCTGCTGCTGTCCCTGCCTCTTGCAGCCTCATGCGGGTTCGTCGTGACCGGAGGAGACCTGTGGGTTCTGATCATATCGGCACTGGTAGTCAATGCCTTCTCCTATGTCCTCTTCGCACGGGGGATCAGGTATATCAGTGCTCTGGAAGCCTCGTGTGTGACCCTCGTAGAACCGGTGATGAATCCCGTGTGGGTGTTGCTGCTCCTGGGTGAGCGGCTCGATCCCTTCGATATCATGTTCCTGCTGCTGATCATCGGTGCTCTTCTGCTCGAAGCGGTACAGGCTGCGAAGAAGACCCGCAGCAGCACCGTCTGACCCTGATCAGCTCATATGTCTTTCGCTGATCGTCTTTGAGATCTGCTGCATGAACTGCAGATAGCTCTCTCTGTTCATCAATGGAGTGAACGATTCCAGGATCGCCTCTGCCTGTGCAGCATGGTCGAACAGCAGGTCTATGATGGTGAACGCCATGGCTTTGGCAGGCATCAGGATGGCCTTCTGTTCATCGATCACGGCAAACTCTTTGGTGTGCAGTGCTCCCCGTACCCCGCCGATCATAGGATGCAGGGCGGGCATCAGATGGGAGAGGTCGCCGAAGTCGAACGATCCGGTAAAGTCCCCACCATCGATCACCTCTCCAGCGAAACCGAGAGCTTCTACATTCTGTTTGAACAGCTCATCGAGTGAATCGGTGCGAAGGATCGGCAGGTAGCCGGGGATCTCGGTGATCTCTATGTCTGCCCCGACGGCATAGGCACCGGCCTTCAGGGCCCTGTTCACCTTCTCATTGGCGTCGATCATCCCCTCGATGGTCCGTGCACGTACATAGGCTTCCATACGCACATCAGAGGGGATCACGTTCACGATATCACCACCTTTGGTGATGATCGGATGTACCCGTACCCGGTCACGGTCCTTGAACGTCTCCCGCTGTGCCTGGATGTTCATCATCCCGAGAGTCGCCGCATTGAGGGCGTTGATACCCTCTTCCGGGGCAGAGCCTGCATGAGAGGACTTTCCGATGTATCTGACCTTCTTGCCGATGAAGCCGTTGCTTACCGGACCCACCAGAGCGGCCTTCTCTCCCAGATCGAGGGCATGGAACATCATGCTGATGTCTATATCCTCGAAATAGCCGCGCCTGATCAGTTCCTGCTTGCCGCCGAAGAACTCGATCTCCCCGGCTTCTCTGAGCTGCTGGCGGTATTCGAGTTCCACGAACTCCTCTGCAGGGGTGGTCATCACGACCACCCGTCCGTCGAGGTGCTCAAGGACTCCCGAAACCATCAGTGCGATCACTGCACCGAAGAGCCCTCCCATCTGGATGTTATGCCCGCAGGCATGCACCACCCCAGAGGGATCTGCGAGGGGGTGCTCATGGACCATGATGGCATCCAGTTCAGCCAAAATCGCGACTGATGGTCCGCTCTGCTGCGGGTTGAGGACCGTGCGACAGCCGGTCACGGCTATGGGGCTCTCCACTTCCAGCCCCAGGGATTCGAACAGGTCTATGGCGATCTGTGTGGTATGGTGTTCCTTGTACCCGAGCTCCGGCTGGGAGAATATCTTCCTCGATGCTTCCAGGATCTGTTCACTGTGTTCATCGATCGCTCTGGCCACTCGTTCTTTCAATGTCTTGATCGTCATAGGGACTCCTGTACGGCAGAAAAATTTCAAAAAAGCATGAAAAGCACACAGGACGGGCTTGTGCAGAAGCCCGCCTGTGTATCGATCAGATGGTACCCTGGAGCGTGAGCAGCAGCTGGGCTACCAGTGCAGAGCCGAAGAAGGTACTGGTGAAGACGATCAGTGATACGATCACCAGCTTCCAGGAGATCTTCTTGAGGATGCCGATCTTGTTCCCGACTGAGATACCGGCGAAGGCCAGGATGGGAGTCGTGGTAGCGAGGAATCCGACCTTGTTGATCTGCTCGAGCAGGAAGGTGGAAGTCGGCATCATGGGGATCGTGAGGATGAAGGCTATGAGAGTAGCCCAGGCGAAGGCAGGGAACTGCAGCGGGACGAGAGTCTTGAGCAGCAGGGCTGCCATGGCGATGAGCATGATCAGCAGCATGCCCGGGAGTGCCTCTATCGGGGATGCACCGGAACTGACCAGCTGGCCGATCAGGGTGAACATACCAACAAAGAGCATCAGTTTGAATTGATCGAGAAACTTTGTCATATCCATCATTCAGCCTCCTGTTCTGCGATCTTGAGATCCTTTGCTTCGAATCTGGGGGCCAATCGTCTGTAGTACCAGTTGGTGAACGGTACGGCAAGGAATATGACCGAGTAGATACCGGTGATACCGGTGAGCATGTTACTGGTAGCGGCATAGGCCAGTACCGTATCCTTCATCGCTGCAGGTACGGTCTCAGCAAGAGCTGCAGCACCTGCTGTCATCATGGAACCGCTTCCCACGCCGCAGGCCATTGCCAGTGCATAGGGGTGCAGTCCTGTGAGGATAGCAAGGGATCCGAGGAACCCGAAGAAGATGGTACCGAACACCGTTCCCACGATATAGGTACCGAGTACACCGTTCCCTTCAGGGGAACTCATCCCGTAGCGCTCTCCGATGACACCCAGGGTGGGTTCACGGCAGATACTGACGGTCGCACCGACAGCCTCTCGTCTGAGCCCCAGCATGAGTGCGATCGGCAGTGCGAGCAGCGGGGTGAAGAGGTTTCCCAGCTCCTGGAGGATCAATGCCGGTCCTGCTTCGAGCACCTTCACGATGTTCGGTCCGACCAGAGTCCCGTAGCGGACACCGAGGGGCAGCAGCGCGATCATGACACCGACTCCTGCGATCTCGATCTCATCATTACCGATCAATTTCTTCAGTGCTGAGATCTTCTTCCCCAGAACATCAGGGGTGATCAGCATACCGATGATCACCGCATAGAGCATCGGCAGCAGTACTACTGTCCCGGGTCCAACGGCGAACTTGACCATACCGATCAGCTCTGAGACCACGACGATCGCCAGGACGACCCCCAGGACCTTGAGGAACTTGCTGCTCCTGCCGCTCCACGTTAAGATTTCTTTTTCTGTCATATCTCCTCCATTTAATAATGACATGTCATAATATAGACCGTAAATAAAAGACAATACGGACATGTCTTTTGTATGTCCAATACTATCCTAGGGCATGATGGGGTTATTGTAAAGAAAAAAAGTATAGAAGTTGAGATCCTGCGCAGGGAACCGGTCGCATGAGTCATAGGAGAGAGCTTCAGGGATGGGGGGTGAAGGAGAGCCGTACGATCGACCGGGGTCTACCCCGTTGTGAAACACTCTCTGTTCCCAGCACCTCTCCGTAGCCTGCATCGACCGCCTTCTTGATGATCCTTCGTGCAGTCCGTTCCCCGACGCCGAGCAGGTCGGCAAGACCGGCTGAATCGAACTCCTTCTTCCCGCTGTGCTCCATCGCTGCGGTGATGCGGGTGATGTAGCTCGCATCGATCCCGGTCTCCCGTGAGATCTCCAGGGTCTCTCTGTCGATCACCTTCAGCTGGTAGGTCAGCTCTCCAGGCTCTCCCAGCGGCCCTGAGAGCTGCCCGTTATCGACGATATAGGCCCCGCTGGCAGGAAGGACCTTCGCATGCTCAAGGGCCTGCCGTGCAGCCCGTTCAGCCTCATAGGCGGTGCTGCCGTACCCGATACCGGAGTAGAACCCGGTATCGTTCATGCGGCTCCATCGGACGATCTCCTGGAAGGCTGCCTGGTTCACAGGAGATCCCAGTGCTCCCCGGGTCGAGAAGATGATCATCTCCTCCCTGCCCAGTGAGAAGAGTGAACCCTGCACCACCCGTACATATTCGACCACTTTCAGGTAGAGTTCACCATGCTGCTTGAGGTCATCGTACTTACAGATGGAGTCATGGGTCATCCCCTTGATCCTGATGATCTGGATGGCGATACCGGCTAGTCGCATCTCCTTGGTCCTGATATGGTTGATCAGCAGATCAAGACTCTGTCTGATGACGATGGTATTGGGGTAGAGCCGGTAGACCGGCAGCCCCTCAGCCTTGAGGGAGGCATAGACGAACCCGAAGCCGGTCACGATCGCATCGATCTGCCCAGCCTCATAGAGCTTTCGGTGCCGTTCCAGATAGACCGATTCGGTCAGGGTGCGGTCGAAGGGGAAGGAGAAGAGGGCGGTGAACTGCAGATCGAACTCGTTGATCACTTCATGGAGGACCTGATCGGTCACCACATCAATGCTCAATCGTTCATAGTTCACATGGTCGCGGGTCATGGCCCAGATCGTACTCATGATACTGTAGCCCCCTCGGGCGATCGTCTCATGCTCTCTTGTGATCTCATAGTGATCCCGAACGCTGCACTCGACACCGATACCGGAGAAGATGATACCGTCACAGCTCTCTTCTATCTCCCGGTATCCGTCGGCTGAATCATGTACCCGCTCTCTGATGAAGGGGATGAGTGCCACTCCGGGATATGCGTCACCGGCATCATGGATGATCTTGGTCACCGAATCCGTCGGTCCGATGATGCCGATCCTCAGGTCCATCGGACCGGTATATATACTATTCATCTTGCCCTGCCATAGGTAAGAACTCTACTGCAGCTGCGCAGATAATGCAAGCCTTCATCTGCACTACAGCATCTTCGCAGCGATCTGCCCGGTGAAGGTCCTGCAGGCTTCCCGGACAGCTGCTGTGTCTATGGTATGGAGTCGTCTCTGTGAGCTGACGATCTTCCCATCGATCATGACCAGAGAGACATCTGAGGGGCTGGCGCTGTAGACCAGAGCACTGTAGGGGTCATAGATGGGGAACATCGCAGGGGAGGCTACCGAGAAGACCGTGATGTCTGCCTTCTTGCCGACCTCAAGAGATCCGATACGATCTTCCATGTGCAGAGCCCGCGCACCACCGATGGTCGCAGTCTCCAGTACCGCCCGTGCCTGCATGACCGTCGCATCGTGCTCCTTGAGTTTCTGCAGCTTTGCCGTCATCCCGAGCAGGTGCACCATATCGAGGGTGTTCCCGCTCATGGGCCCGTCGGTACCCAGTCCCAGGCGTGCCCCGGCACGGTAGAACTCATAGGCAGGGGCGATCCCTTTTGCACTCTTGCTGTTGGCGCTGACATTGTGTGCGATCCCGCAGGATCTGCTGATTAGCAGCTTCCGGTCCTCTTCTGAAGCGAAGATACAGTGGGCCATGACAGATCGGTCATCGATCAGACCGCAGGAGTCATAGAAGGGGACCGGGCGCAGCCCGTAGCGCTCGAGCGTATAGGGCTCTTCGAAGGGCATCTCTGCCAAGTGGCTGAGTACCGGGAGCCGGTGATCTGCTGCGAAACGGGAGACTGAGAGCAGGTCCTCCCTCTCCAGGGAGTAGGGGGCATGAGGGGCTGCAGCGGCAGTGGTCAGATCACTGTGCTCACAGGCCTGCATCAACTCTCGCAGCCGCTCGAGGCCCTCGCTGAACTCAGCGGCATCAGGTCCGGCTGCTGAAGAGAGAGATGAGCCCACCACAGCCCGCATGCCGCTCTCCTGCAGTGCCCGGGCACTCTGATCTGCGAAGAAGTACATATCGGCGCAGGTGGTAGTCCCTCCGAGGAGCATCTCCGATATGGAGTGCAGGGAGGCATAGTAGACCAGCTGCGGGGTGACGAGTGCCTTCTCCATGGGAATGAGTACTTTCCTGAGTCGGTCTGCCGAGTCGTCGGCAAGAGAGCGGAATAGTGACATCCCCAGGTGGGTATGAGTGTTGATCAGTCCCGGGATGATCAGACCCCCTTCGGCATCGATGCGCTGCTCGGGAGCGATGCGGGAGAACAGCTCCTGACGGAACGGGCCTGCATAGGTGATGGATGAGTCCTCTATGATCAGCAGTCCCTGATCATACTGATGGAATGAGGCATCCATGGTGAGCAGCATCCCGTTATAGATCGCCGTACTCCCATCTGTAGCTGCTGTCCTGTCGTTCATGCTGCACCTCTGCCTGTCATCTCGTGTGATAGATGAGCAAGTATAGCACAGCAGCAGCTCTCCGGTCAAAACAGAGAACCGCTGAGGGTGAGCTGAAATGAGCGTCTTTGCTCAGAGCAGGGCAGCGATGTAGAGTAGCGACTGCTCTCCCTGTGCCAGACGAAGTTCGTAGTCTCTGTTGTCGTTATCACTGGTCTTCTTCAGCCGGCTGAGCATCCCGAGGATGAACTCCCCGCTGAACTCATGGGTGATCCCGTGCTCTGCCGCCTGATCGAGCAGCCGGTCGACTGCCCGGTCTGCAAGACCCTCGGGTTCCAGGATCACCCGGGTAGAGACAGGGTGATCACCGAGTACCCTGCTGATCAGCAGATGCGCGGTGCGTGAGGGGACCAGCGTATCATTGATCACCACGTAACTTTGATGAAGCTGCATGATCTGTGCGGCGAAAGGGGCAGGAGCTGCTCCTTTCGCCTCTTCCTCCTAACGAACGATGATACGTCCTTCAGTCTTCGGCGTGATCCTCCCGCCGAGTTCGATGATATATTCGATGAATGCATCACGCTGCATCAGCGATGAATCAAAGAAGTCTATCTTGCTGTTGAAGACATCATAGCCGTCTCCTCCTGCAGCCAGATAGGAGTTCGTCGCGATGCGGTACTCGGCAGCAGGGTCCACAGGCCTTCCGTTGATGCGCAGTTCATCGATGGTGAGCTCATCGGTATTGATGATGAAGGAGACCTCTTTGGAGACCTGAGGCATGGCACCTGCGGTAACGGTCTCCGGGGTCCTCTCGAAGAGGGCGATCACATCCTCACCGCTGAGGGTCACGACCGCTACGGAGTTGTCGAACGGCAGGACTTCATAGATGGTGCGTTTGTTGATCTTCCCATCGGGGATATCTGTCCTGATGCCCCCACCGTTCTGGAAGCCGAAATCGACATCGAGGTTCTGACTGTTGCAGAACCAGACCATCGAGTCCGCTACGATATTACCGATGGCGGTCTCCTGCTTTCGTGTGTTGGTATTGAAGAACGGTGCGGTCGCCACGCCGATGTCCTCATCAAGGACTGCATCGACTTTCTCCACGTAGGGCTGGAGCAGGTTGGCAAGGACCCGGTCCTCGATGAGTTCATCACCCACGAAATCATATACGGTCGTACCGTCATCGAGGGTATCCCTGCTCTTCACATTGATCGGGACCAGTTCATAGGCGAGGTAGGTCACCTCTCCGTTCATGAAGCTCATCTCTGCCATACCGACATACAGTCCCCAGTGTTTTGCCTGTACGATCGGCACCTCGTAGCCGGTCTGCAGGTTCTCGACGAGTACCGGGTCTTCGGTCATGGTGTGGGTATGTCCGTCAATGATCAGGGCGATGTCCGGGACCTGTGCTGCAAGGCGCCTGGATCCCTCATCATCGGTGTCATAGAGTCCCATATGGACCAGGGCTATGACGATATCGGCCTGTTCTCTGAGGATGGGGACCAGCTTCTTTGCCGTGGCCACCTCATCTTCGAAGGTGTAGCCTTTGATGTGATCAGGGGAACCGGTCTGTGCGGTACCACTGTCGAGCAGGCCCAGGATGGCTATCTTGAAATCACCGTAGTCCTTGATGATGTAGGGCTTCACATTATCGATATAGCTGCCGTCCTCTTTGACGACATTGGCGCACAGCCAGGGGAACTCTGACAGGGCGATCTGCTTCTGCATCTCGGCAGGAGTCGGATCGAACTCATGATTGCCCATGGCCATCACATCGTAGCCGATATAGTTCATGCCTATGATATCGGGTTCTGCCTTGAAGAAGTTCGATTCAGGTCGTCCGGTGTTGATGTCCCCGGCACTGAGGACCATCACATGCTCATGTTGGGCTCTCACCTGTTTGACCAGGGTCGCCTGAGCAGGGAGTCCTCCCTGTCCATCCGCCGGATAGTCATAGAACGCTACCGGATGGCCGTGGTGGTCATTGGTATGCAGGATGGTGATCGTATGCTCGACATCAGCTCTGGTGATACCTGATGTGGCGCAGGAGGTGAATACCAGGACGATCATAAGTCCCAGCATGATCGAGTGTAACAGTTTTCTCATCGTTCTCTCCTTATTACGTGACGCTGTGTTCGTACGCTGCACCGGTAATAAACGACCGCGTGCATATGCAGATACCTCACCACACGAGGCGGTGAGCAGGGAGGGGATAGCGGCTACGCAGGTACAGCGGTACAGCAGTGGCTGAAGCCGAGGCAGGTAGGAAGGCACATGCTGTGTGTTGATGACCCTCAGTACTTCATTGTAGTACCGGAAGCAGGGGAACACAAGATATGGTACCCATCATTACCAGCAACATCTCAACATGAGAGCGACGCAGAGGAGCAGGGGCAGTGAACCGTCCCGATCACTCAAGCAGGTGCAGGCTCTCGCAACTGCTACGGGGTGTTGTGAGAAGAGAAGAAGAGGACTCTCTGGAGAGAGTCCTCTTCTAAGAAGGATAAAAAGGATAAAAGGATCGTGGAGGTTGTCCTTTCCTGTTCTGTGTCAGCGGACGACCCTGCCTGAGCTGTTGCCGTGCATCAGGCGGAGGATCTCCTCGGTCGATGAGTAGTTCATATCCCCGTGGATGGAGTGGCAGAGGCAGGAAGCTGCAGCTGCATAGGCTACTGCCTGCTCAGGGGCACTGAGCTGCTCATCGAGCAGGGCGTAGATCAGTCCTGCAGAGAAGGAGTCTCCTCCCCCAACGCGGTCGACGATGTTCCTGATCTCATAGGGCTTGTAGATGCCATCCTGCTGTGGAGCGAAGGAGACCTCTTTTGTCGTCGTATCATAGATCATAGCTCCCCAGTTGTTGTGGGAGGCCGAGATGCTCTCTCTCAGGGTGAAGGAGATCAACCGTACATTGGGGAACTGGCGCTTCACTTCCTGCGCCACTGATATATAGGAGTCTGCCTGGAGGGACCCTGCATGCACATCGACATCCTTCGGATGGATGTCCAGCACGTCTGCCGCATCTTCCTCATTACCGATGACCACATCGACATAGGCAAGCAGTTCCCGCATGGTCCTGCGTGCCAGGTCCTTCTTGGTGCATTCACTGTCCCAGTTCCACAGTTTCTTGCGGTAGTTGAGGTCACAGGAGACCTGTACCCCGTGCTCTTTGGCCTTCTTCACACTCTCGAGTGCAGCCCGGGCACTCTGCAAAGAGATCGCCGGGGTGATCCCGCTGATATGGAACCATGCAGCATCGGTGAAGATGGTATCCCAGTCATAGGATGCAGGGTCAGCCATGCTGATGCTGGTATAGTCCCGGTCATAGATCACGTTACTCGGTCGCTGGTTGGCCCCGGTCTCGAGGAAATAGAGACCAAAGCGTCCGGTGTCGGTGATCCTGATATGGTCGACTCCCACATCTGTGCTCTTGAGGAATGAGATACAGGCATGGGTGAGGGGGTTATCGGGAAGGGATGTGACGAACTGTGTCTCCTTACCCATCATCGCAAGGGATGCGGCCACATTGGCTTCAGCTCCTGCGAATGATATCTTCACCGGACCCGGCAGGGTCTGTCGGAAGCGGTAGCCGTGTTCTGCTTCTACCCTTCCCATGATCTCTCCGAATGTTACGATGCTAGACATGGTGCTTCTCCTTCTTGAAGACTTCGGTGGCAGCGAGGGAATTATCGGTGATCTTCTGCCACTGCTGCTGTTCGATCAGAGCTCTGGAAGCGAGCCAGCTTCCGCCGATCCCTGAGATGATGGAGGATCTGGCATAGGAGGCGAGGTTGTCCTGATTGAGCCCTCCCAACGGTATGTAGGAGAGTCCCAGATGCTTGTAGGGTGCGTTCATGCTCTCCAGATATGCTAGTCCGCCGATCTTCTCAGCCGGGAAGAACTTGAGGACTCTGCAGCCGTGTTCCAGGGCGCTCTCGATCTCTGATGCGGTGGTGATCCCCGGTGCGAAGGAGAATCCTTCATCCCGTGCTGCCTGCATGACCCGTGGGTTGCAGCCGGGGGCGACCCCGAAGTGGGCTCCTGCTGCCTTCGCAGCGCGCACCTGTTCGGGGGTGAGGATCGTCCCGACTCCGCAGAGCACCTGAGGATACTCCTGGGTGACGATCCTGATCGCATCAAGGGCTACCGGGGTCCTGAGGGTCAGCTCAATGACGTTGATGCCTCCTGAGGTGAGTGCATCCATCACTGGACGGACCTCTTCGAGGGTATTGAACACCAGAACGGCTACGATACCGTTCTTTGCTATCTGTGTTTCTATGGTCGTACTGCATAATGGTTCCATAAGGATCTCCTTGTTTGTAGGATCGCAGCTACAGTATGCGGTGGTTCTCTGCTTTTGTCAATAAAACAGAATGGTGTTTTGAAAAAAATAGAACACCGTTTCAAAAATGATGAAAAGGTGTTCTGCATGTTTGACAGCACCGGCTGTTCTGCGGTATAACAGGAGTATGAACGTTATGCCCGTAAGAGGAACAGATCATGAGTAAGAAAGATACCAGTACCGCTGTCGCTTCGGTCGTGAGGGTGTTCGGCATCATCGAAGAGCTCTCCAAAGAGCAGTCACTGGGGCTCGGTGAACTGTCCCAGCGTCTGTACATGCCCAAGAGTACGGTATTCCGGTTCCTGCAGACGATGAAGGAGCTCGGCTATGTCAGTCAGGATGCAGAGAGTGAGAAGTATGCACTGACGGTAAAACTCTTTCAGCTCTCCTCTCATGCCTTCAGCCTGCAGGATACCAACAAGGTCGCCAATAACCATATGATGACCCTGGCAGAGCGTACCGGTGAGACGGTCCATCTGGCTATCCTCGATGCTCCTGCCGGGGCGATCATCTATACCCATAAAGTAGATTCTGCACTCTCACCGGCACTGCTCTCACGGGTAGGGAAGAAGGCACCTCTGCATTGCACGGCTCTGGGAAAGGTCCTGCTGGCCTTCTCCCCGGAGGAGAGTGCTGAGCATATCATCGGTGAGATGACCTTCAGACGCTATACCCCGAAGACCATCGCCACAGAAGAGGCTTTCAGGAAGGAACTGCAGCTGATCAGGCAGCAGGGCTACGCTGAGGATGCCGGGGAGCATCAGGAGCAGATCCACTGTCTTGCTGTACCGATCTTCGATCAGTTCGGCAATGTGGAGGCCGGTATGAGCATCACCTGGCCGGAGTATCGCTACCGGGAAGATGAGAAAGAGACTTCCCTGCAGTGGATGCATGAAGCAGCACGTGAGATTTCGGAGAACCTGGGGTATACAGGGACCTATCCCTGCTGATGGTTTTCTGAGAAGGTGAGGGTACCTTC
>JAIPFY010000007.1 GCA_021736385.1 Spirochaetia bacterium
GGGATCGGGTGCGTCTTGCAGTGGCGAGACGGTCTGCTGAACCATATTCCAGATTACCAGATGAAACGTTATACGACGTGTCGAGGGATCCATGAAAAGACGAGGACTGCCTGTTGCTGTCATACTGATGTGTCTGCAGATGAGCATGCTCACAGCGCTGTCCATGCCATGGACGGCACAGTCGAAATATCTGTTCACCGGGGCGACCTATGAGCCCTCTTCTGCTCAGGTATCGCCCTATCTCGATATATACACAGGGGATGCGCCGTATATCATCCATGCCGGCTCAGGGGAGCTGTCTGTGCTGCTCGGATTGCCGCTTCACCGTCCGACGCCGTTCTTCTTCAGTTTCGGCACGGAGAATCAGATCTCGTTCATGGATGTCTATTCCCGCAGGCCCCTCTTCCAGTCCGGGTCGATCGGCTTCTCCTGGGATCTGCTCGGAGACCTGTCGATTGACAAATATATCATGCTCAGCTCACGGTTCGACCAGATCAGCAGTGCCGTACGATTCTATGCCGACAGCCTGACTCTCGAGCATGCTCTGCATGTCTCGACACCACGGGCGGATCTGTTCACCAGCCTGCGCTACGGTCTTGAAGAGCAGAGTATCCTTGCGTGGTCAGCCGGTCTCGATCTGAGACTGAGAGATTCCCTGGCCCTTCGTCTGATGCTCTCCCAGAAGATGGAGCTCACGATAGCTTTCGGGCTCTCGCACTACGATCCCCCGGCAGATATCGCCCTCGAATATGCATGGGACTACGTCGGCGCCCATCGCGGATCGATGGTCAGGTACCCGGAGAACACTATCCCAGCCTTCGAGTATGCGATGGGACGAGAGGATATCTCGTTCATCGAGACCGACATGAACATGACTTCTGACGGCGGGTATGTCGCGGTGCATGATCTGAGTTTCCTGCGGTATATCGGCCGGCTCGATGCGATCAGTGAGCTGACACTGGAGCAGATCAGGTCCTTCGACATGGGAAGCTTCTTCTCCCGAGAGTATCGAGATCTCAGAGCCCTCGATCTGCAGGAGACTGCAGAGGTCCTCAAGCCGTTTGCCGGGCAGGGCTTCGTCATGCTTGAAGCCAAGCTCATCGGCGAGGGCCCTGAAGCGATGGACCGGTTCCTTGATGCGGTTCGCAGTGCCTATGCAGATAGTGCGAAGGTCAGTTATATGACCCTCTACTATGAGAATGCCCGGCTGCTGCCCGAACATCTGCACGATGATGAGAGCTGGGGGCTGTGTCTGCTCAATGCCCCCTCTCTGCCGCCGTTCGCGCTCTATTCGGGCTTCATCTATCCTCTGTTCACCTATGAGATCACCGATATCGTAGAGCGCTATGAACCGGATTACATCATGCTCACTACCGATTTCATCGAATACTACGATCAGGCGAAGGAACTTGCAGCAGATCTGGGGATCGACATCATGTTCTGGGACTTCAAGGATACCATCTTCGCCCTGTCTGCTGACGGGGGACCCGGGCCGTCGTTCCTCTGAGAAGGGAGCGCAATGCTACAGGGCGTGCGGCTGTCTTCAGCCTGCCGGTAGTGAGAATCGCTGATCTTTGCCTTGATTCTCACCGCGATTTCTTGCATATTCTATGCATATTCTGTTCTAGCGGAGGTCTGTACATGGACATGACACGAGAAGCGATGCTCAGCCGCCCGATGGTTCGCGAGCGAAACATCCTGCGTAACGTATATCTCTGGATGACCGGAGGGCTCACTCTCACCGGGATCCTTGCATATCTGACTGCATCATCACCTCAGGTGCTGAATCTGATCTTTGGAACTCCCGGGGTACTGCTGGTGCTGATTCTGGCTGAATTCGCGCTGGTGATCTATATCTCGGCACGCATGGACAAGATCAGTGCCCAGTCTGCGGTCTTTGCCTTCATCGCCTATGCGGGGATCAATGGGATCGTGCTCTCGAGTATCTTCCTTGCCTATTCATCGCTGGTGATCTCCAGAGCCTTCTTCACCACAGCAGCTGCCTTTGCCGGTATGAGCCTCTACGGGATGACGACGAAACGATCGCTTGCCGGTATGGGGCAGTATCTGTTCATGGCCCTGTGGGGGGTCCTGATCGCCAGTGTGATCAATATGTTCATCGGCAGCAGCTCGGTCTACTATCTGATCTCCTATGCGGCTGTCCTGGTGTTCCTCGGGCTCACGGCCTGGGACACGCAGGTGATCAGAGGCTGGAACGATGCCTACGGCAGTACGATGGATGAACAGACCTATGTGAAGCTCTCGATCCTCGGGGCTCTGAGACTCTATCTGGATTTCATCAACATCTTTCTCTATCTGCTTCGCATCTTCGGGCGAAGGAACTGACACATCGACCAGTGTATTCTGTATTCAAGGAGTAGTGTGTGCATACTGAGTTATCACCGCTGAAGCGGTTTCTGTATCTCTTTGGTATCTTCTTTCGCATAGGGGCGTTCACCATCGGTGGCGGCTATGCGATGCTTCCGATCATCGAGAAGGAGTTCGTGAGCAACAAGAGATGGGTCTCTGAAGAGGAGATGGTAGACATCATCGCGATCGTACAGTCCCTTCCCGGGGTCATAGCCTTCAATACCTCCATGTTCATCGGCTTCAAGATCGCCGGGTTCGCCGGAGCGGTCATAGCGGCTCTGGGTATGCTGCTGCCGTCGCTGATCATCATCTCGCTGTTCTCCCTGGTGTATGTATCGGTTCAGGACAATGCCTATGTGCAGGCTGCGTTCATGGGCATTCGTGCGGGAGTGACGGCTCTGATCGGAATCGCCGGCTTCAAACTCGGCAGAAGGGTCCTTGTCTCTGCGCTGGATGCGGTGATCGCTGCGGTGAGTTTTGCAGCAGTATGGTATTTCAGTTTCTCTGCAGCCTATACCATCCTCATTGCAGCCATCCTGGGTCTGCTGATGTACGGCATCGTGAAAGTGAGGGCGTATGGTATTGATTAACCTGCTTCTGACTTTTGCCAAGATCGGCATCCTGGGTTTCGGCGGAGGGTATGCGATGATACCGCTGATCCAGTATGAGATAGCTCAGTACGGCTGGCTGACGTCAGCTGAATTCGCAGATATCGTCGCTGTGTCACAGATGACCCCGGGCCCTGTCGGGGTCAACGCCGCCACCTTCATCGGCATACGAGCTGCCGGTCTTCCCGGCGCCCTTGCTGCGACCATCGGTCTGCTGCTTCCTTCACTGTTCATCGTGAGTATCGCAGCCCATATGGTACAGAAGTTCAAGGAGAATGCGATCCTTTCGGCGATCCTCTCGGGGATCAGACCTGCTGCCATCGGGCTGATCGGTTCAGCCGTGATGTTCTTCGCTACCATGTCTGTCTTCTCCGGTGATATCAGGGAGGGGGAGTTCGGGATCAGTCTGCAGGGGCTGGGGATCTTTCTGATCGTTCTGGTGCTGAACAAGCGGTTCAAGCTCCATCCGATCTACTGTGTCATCCTCTCTGCTGCGCTTGGGATCCTGCTCTTTGTCTATCTGCCGCTATGGATATGAGACGAGATGATCAGCAAGGGCGCGCTTGAGTGATGCGAAGTCGAGGTGATCGGCCTCTATCAGGGTCGTTCGTTTTCCGACATCCTCCGGGTAGTGGGCATCTGAGCTTCTGATCACGGTGTTCCCCCAGGTCTCGATCGGACAGGGGAGCCTGACGGACTCCACTGCCGAATAGGGGAGGTCGGGAAGGAACCCCAGCTGGGATGAGACACTGAAGGCCGGTCTGTCGATATGGGCGGGGATGGCAAGGCCGTCTCTGCTGAGGACCTCTTCGATCAGCAGTTCGAAGGAGATCTCAGCGCTGCTGAGCAGGTTCTTCTCCACACAGCCGAGTATCAACTCATCGGAGTCCACATAGACCTGATCTCCGAAGATCTCCGGGACGTTGGGGATATCCGGGAGCAGGAATTCGATGTAGGTACCGAAGTGCAGAGCCGTCTCCAGCGCTTCGAACAGACATACCACGTGGATCTCCTCCACGGTAGTCACTTCCAGACCGAATACCGGCACGATGTGCACAGCTTCGCAGCAGTGTGCGAAAGCCGGGAGATTCCGGGCGGTATTATGATCGGTCAGGGCGAGCATCTCGATCCCCCGGCTCTGTGCCGCGACTGCCAGGGCAGACGGAGAGAGCTCCAGGCTGCCGCAGGGACTGAGACAGGAATGGTTGTGCAGATCGATCTTGAATCTGGTCATTCACCGGCCTCCCAGCAGCCCTCCGATCTTGCATGATGCGGTGAATTGGTCATCGGTTGTCGAGAAAATGGCCACACCCTCTTTGATCGCCGCCTCCTGCATGTCATCGGGCGCAGATCGCTTGTTGCAGAGGATGATCGCCTGGATACCGACCAGAGATGCCACCGCTACGGTGTTCTTGTGGCCCTGGATGGTGATCAGCACCGAATCATCGGGGGCATTGCCCATCACATCACTGAGGAGGTCTGATGTGTAGGCTGCCGTGAATCCCGCCTGATCATTGGGCATGACCAGTGCCTTGTACCCGAGCTGTGTCTTGATATCGTTCAATCTCATCTTCGTTACCCCTTACTGTCTGTTGTGATCTTCTTGAACAGGATCTTGGAGAATACTTCGGTCCCTTCGCTCATCGATGATGCGATGGAGAACTCATCTGATACCCTGCGCACGTTCGGCAGGCCCATGCCCGCACCGAAGCCCAGGGATCTGATCCATTCGTTCGCTGTGGAGAACCCTTCAGTCAGGGCATCATCCACACTCGGGATGCCCGGACCGGTATCTTTTGCGGTGATGGTGATCGCATCATCTTCGAAGACTGCCGTGATGACTCCCCCATCGGCATGCACGACCAGATTGATCTCCAGCTCATAGGAGGCGATGGCAGCCCTCCTGATCTCACGCGGGTCCCGTTTGTCCTGTTTCAGTCGTTTCTTGATCTCTGTGGAGGCCAGTCCCGCATTCTCAAAATCATGTTTATAGACGGTGAAGGTCCTGATCTGTACATCACCGCTCTCCCCTGTGCGAGCATAGGTGCTCTCTCGTTCGATCTGGTCGATCTCCCTGTTGATCTCTACCAGCAGTCTGGTGGAGATGTCCCGGGAGGTGACCATGCCGACGAGTTCCTTATGCTTGTTGAGCACCGGGAATCGGTGGAAGGGGTAGCGGTCGAAGTAGTTGATGGCAAAGGAGACCGGCATATCCTCCTCGAGGACGATGAGCTTCGAGGACATGTACTGTTCGGCCCGTTCTTCGATATAGCCCCGGTCCAGAGCCTGTATGATGTCATCCATGCTCACGATGCCCAGAAGCCGCTTACCTTCGGAGATGGGGACGCCGGTGATAGACTTATGTCTCATGAGTCCCTGGATCTCTCTGAGTGTCGCATCACGCCCTGCTGTGATCAGGGCACTGCACATCACGTCCTTGACTTTGAGACGATAGATCAGTTCCAGGATGACCGTCGGTGAATTGTAGGTATTGATCGGTATAGTCTGCATACCTTGATTATACATAATATTCATCCCATGTTAAGATGTAACAGATATCAGCGAACATATTTTTGTGTACCGTACAGCAGTTCTCCTGCAGGTCCCTGCTGTGATATACTGGGTAGATGATCCAGAGTGATGATAAGGAGTGAACGATGAGAGATATACGTGATAAGAGACTGGCAGATCTGCTGGTGAACTATGCCATAGAGCTGAAGCAGGGCGAAAGTTGTCTGATCAACGCCGTTGACGTGCCCGAAGAGTTCGTAGAGCAGTTGATCGAAGCGGTATATGCCGCCGGGGGGTACCCGCTGGTGAACCTGAGCTCAGAGCGGCTCCAGCGTGCCCTGATCGAAGGGAGCAGCAGCGGGAGTCTTGATCTGTGGGCTGACTGTGATGCCTATCGGATGAATCGGATGGATACGTTCATCGGAGTCCGCGGACCGATGAACACCCGGGAGACGGCCGATCTTGCTTCTCATCAGGTCTCTGATTTCATGCTGTACTACAACAAGAAGGTCCATATGGACATCAGGGTCCCGGATACCCGCTGGGTGGTCCTGCGGTATCCCACGCTGATGATGGCCTACAATGCAGGCATGTCTACCCGGGAGTTCGAGAACTACTTCTATCGGGTCACCACCGAAGTCGACTACCAGCGCATGTCCCGATCGATGGACAAGGCCAAGAGCTTTCTTGATCAGGCAGATCAGGTGAGGATCATCGGACCGGGGACCGATCTGAGGTTCTCCATCAGGGGGATGGGTTCGATCCCCTGTGACGGGCATGTGAACATCCCCGACGGGGAGATCTACAGCTGTCCGCTGAAAGAGAGTGTCAATGGCACGATCACCTACAACACCCCCTCGACCTATCAGGGGTTCACCTTTCGTGATGTCAGTCTCACCTTCGTCGATGGCAGGATCGTAGAGGCTCAGGCAAATGACACCGACCGGATCAACTCAGTCCTCGATACCGACGCGGGATCACGGTATGTCGGTGAGTTCGCGCTCGGCTGCAATCCGGTGATCACCTTCCCGATGGATAACACGCTCTTTGACGAGAAGATCATGGGATCGTTCCATTTCACTCCGGGTAATGCCTATGATGATTGTGATAACGGCAACAGGAGTGCGGTACACTGGGATCTGGTAGCGATACAGACTCCTGAATACGGCGGAGGTGAGATCTGGATCGATGGGGTACTGATCAGGAAAGACGGCCTGTTCGTCCATGAGGCGTTCACCGATCTGAATCCCGAGCAGCTGCTTGTCTGACCGGCAGCGTAGGGGGTGGAGAATTCAGGCAGCAGTCCTGCTCCCGGTGCTGCTGCTCTCCTGCACCAGTTCTCTGAGGTATGATCAGCTCTCACTCCGTGAGCAGGTCTCCCTGCAGATCGGCAGTGAGGTGTTCACCCTGGACGTGGCTGCCACGCAGAGCAGCAGAACTGCCGGACTGTCTCACAGAGATTCTCTTGGACCTGATGAGGGGATGCTCTTCATCTTCGAAGGTACTCAGGAGGTTCGTTTCTGGATGAAGGGGACCTCGATACCGTTGGAGATCCTCTGGCTCGATCGCAGCGGCAGGGTCATCGGATATGATACGATGATCCCGTACTCACTCGAACCGGTAGCTTCCCCGAACGCGGTCAGGGCTGCCATCGAGCTGAGTCAGGGTGCCATGGCTCGTGCCGGTGCCGGTCCCGGGACCCGCATCAAGCTGATCTGCGACCCCTAGTGCTCGTTGGGGAATACGACGGTCCGGTTCCCTGAGATGATCACCCGCTGTTCGAGATGAGCCTGCACCGCTCGTGAGAGGACCATGCGCTCCACATCCTTCCCGACCTTCTTCAGGCCTGCAGGTGAGAGTTCGTGATTGACCCGTACCACATCCTGTTCGATGATCGGGCCCTGATCAAGATCCTCGGTCGCGAAGTGAGCAGTAGCCCCGATCATCTTCACACCACGCTGGTACGCCCGCAGATAGGGGTTGGCACCCTGGAATGCAGGGAGGAACGCATGATGGATGTTGATGATCCGTCCCTGATAGGCATTGATGAAATCGGGAGTGAGGATCTGCATGTATCGGGCGAGAACGACAAGATCGATATGGTGTCTGCGCAGCAGATCGATGACCTGCTGCTCCTGCAGCTGCTTCTGCTTCGGATCCACCGGGAGACAGAAGAAGGGGATCTTGAACTGGTGTGCCACATATTCAAGATCAGGGTGGTTGCTGATGATCAGCGGGATCTCACAGTGGATGTCTCCCTCTTTGTGCCTGGTGATCAGGTCATAGAGGCAGTGGGAGGTCTTCGATACCATCAGAGCCACTCTCCGGGTGGTGTCAGAGAAGTCGCAGGACCAAATGAGTCCCCGCTCTGCTGCAAAGACGGCGAAGTCCTCACGCAGGTCGGTACGTGAGCTTGAGAGGTCGCTCAAATCGAGCTCAAGACGCATGTAGTACTTCTTTGCGCGCAAGTCGGTGTGCTGCTGACAGTGGAGGATGTTGAAGCCCTTGCGGTAGAAGTATCCGGTGATCTGAGCGAGCAGGCCCTTCTGATCGTCGGACTGGATGAGGAAGATGATCTTATTCATGGTTCTCTGTCTCTCTCTGGTCGAATGGGGTGAATACGGCTTCCTCGTCCTCAGGTGATGAGGTGAGGATCTGGACTCTCGTCTCGATCGACTGCAGCTGCTCTTCGAGCTCGCGGGTCAGGGTGATCCCCTCTTCGAACAGGCTCACAGCCTCTTCCAGCGGGACTCCTGCACTGCGGATCTGAGTGCTTATCTTCTCAAGGCGTTCGAGCTTGTCTTCAAAACGTTCCATGATCATGCTCCTGTGATTGTCGATGTGAATGAACCATCATGCACGATGGTGGTAGTCTTCATGCCTGCTGCAGCCTGAGCCGCAGAGGTGATCACCCGTCCGCTCTGCTCATCGATGACCAGAGCATACCCGCGTTCGAGCAGTGCCTTCGGGGAGCTGGAGATCACCTGGCCGCTCACCAGTTCGAACCGGTGTCGCTGCCTCAGCAGCATCCGCTCGGTCGAAGAGGTGATCTGATCGTGAAGGTCATTGATGCGCAGATGCCTGTCTGCAGTGATCCGGCTCATGGACTCCTGCAGCGCGTCGGCACAGAGGGTGCTCAGCCGCAGTCTCTGATGTGATATCCTGCTGTCCATCTGTTCTCTGAGGGTGTCGGCATAGTGGCGAATCGTCTGTGCCAGGGCCTGCTGTTCGGATGTGACCAGTTCTGCAGCGGCAGAGGGGGTGGGGGCCCGCAGATCGGCGACAAGATCGCTCAATGCCCAGTCGGTCTCATGGCCCACTGCAGAGATGACGGGGATGGTGGTCCGTGCGATCGCCCGTACCAGTCGCTCATCGGAGAACGGCAGCAGGTCTTCGACCGAACCGCCGCCCCGTCCGATGATGATCACATCCGCGAGGTGCAGCCGGTCAGCCAGTTCGATCATCTGTGCCAGGGCTTCTGCAGCTGTCTGTCCCTGAACCGGTGCCGGCAGGATACTGATCTGTGCAGAGGCGTTCCTTCGTCTGAGGACGTGCAGGATATCGCGAAGGGCTGCGCCGGTGGGAGAGGTGATCACCGCGATGTGCCCGGGGACTCTCGGGATGGGTCTCTTGCGATCCTGATCGAACAGACCTTCAGCCCTCAGGGCCTGCTTACGCTGTTCGAGCTGTTCGAGGATGTCTCCTGTGCCCACCTGCGTCATGGTATCGCAGACGATCTGATAGGTCCCTCTCTGGGCATAGACCGAGAGGGAGCCGGTGACACGGACCTTCTGACCGTCGGCAGGTCTGAACGGTACCTGGTAGAGACGATTCTTGAACATGGCGGCAGAGAGGGCAGACCGGTCATCCTTGAGGGTGAAATACCAGTGTCCGGTGCTCGAAGGTCGGAAGTTGGAGATCTCTCCCTCTACGGTGATGCGCCCGAAGGCCCTTTCCAGGACCTCCTTCACGATCTGGGTGATATCTGTTACGGAAAATACCGGGTTACCGAAGTCCATTGGTCCTCTCTCTTCTCATATGATAAAAAAAGCTGTCTCTATATGAAAGACAGCTGAAAGCCAAGTTTGAAACCTGTGGTTAATCTTGAACGATCGCTTCGGTCGGGCAGACTGCTGCACAAGCTCCGCAATCGATGCAGAGTTCAGGATCGATCACATAGATGTCGCCTTCTGAAATAGCATCGACGGGACATTCTGAAATGCAGCTTCCACATGCAACACAAGCATCAGTAATTTTGTAAGCCATCGTATGGCCTCCTTAAAGCATAAGATTATGAGGAGACTATATACCCCGAAGTGGTTGTACGTCAAGGAATTTGGGGTATGTTGGGATGAATTTTACCGGTCGAGCCCGGTTTCAGCTTCGTCAGTTGACAGGGCCATGCATGGCAGATACTATACATGTATGAGCAGACTGGTAGAGCTTGGTGAACATATGATCGGTTCCTCGTACCTGACGGTCTTTACCGGGGCCGGGGTCTCGACCCTCTCGGGTCTTCCTGACTTCAGGGGGGCGGGCGGTCTCTACAGCTCACCTGAGTCACAGAGGATCTTCGATTATGAGGTGTTCCTGCAGCAGCCGGAGTATTTCTACACACAGGTGCGTGAGCTGCTCTACAGCGAGCAGGATATCCGGCCCTCGATCGTGCATACGGTACTTGCCGAACTCGAAGATATGGGGATCGTACGAAGTATCATCACCCAGAACATCGATATGCTGCACGAGCGGGCAGGTTCACGGCACGTCTGCGCGATCCATGGTTCAGCTCTGCAGCATCACTGTATCAGCTGCGGGGCTCAGCAGACCATCGATGAGGTCCGTCCTGCAGTCCTGCGCGGCCAGGTGCCCACCTGTCGGCGGTGCTCAGGAGTCATGAAACCCGATATCACCTTCTTTGGAGAGGCGCTGCCTGTAGAAGCGTTCGAAGCTGCCATCAGGGAGAGCTCTCGAAGTGACTGTATGCTGATCCTGGGTTCTTCTCTGCTGGTGCAGCCTGCTGCATCCCTGCCGCTTGAGACGCTTCGACGAGGTGGGGAGATCATCATCGTCAACAGAGGTCCCACGCCGCTTGATGATCTGGCGACCCTTCGCTTCGAAGATCTCCGGGAGGTCTTCTCCCACCTGCAGGGAGTGCTGTGTGTCAGACCTTCTCGATGATTCCCGGATCGGTCGCCTTGATCACGGACTCTACCTGTAGTCGCTTGATCTTCTGCGTGGTGGTCATCTCCATGGCCTGCTCGATGACTCTCATCCGATGGATCCTCTTGTAGGGCAGGAGTTCTCTGTTATGTCCTGCTACCACGCCCTTGAGCTCTTCTACAACCTTCTGACTGTTATAGACCCCTTCACTGCCGAAGTACTCCCCGTTGGGGAAGATGACCGCCTCGATACCCTCGGCTTGAGTCTCCCGGTTGGAGATGTAGCCCCGGATGAGGATCTGTTCGATCTGCGGGTCGAGTTGGAAGTGATCTTCAATCTCTTCGGGAAAGACATTCTTCCCGCCCTCTGTGACGATCAGGGATTTGATCCTCCCGGTGAGGTAGAGGTAGTTCTCATCATCGAGATACCCCACATCCCCGGTCCTCAGATACCCGTCGGCTGTGAAGAGTTCAGCGGTGGCTGCTTCGTTCCGGTAGTAGCCGCTGGTGATGTTCGGTCCCTTTACGACGATCTCCCCGTAGGAGTTCTCATCGGTATCGATGATCTTCATGTCGACCAGAGGGAAGACTTTACCCACTGAGTCGATCTTGAACCGTGCACTGGGATTGAGTGTGAGGATGGGTGAGGTCTCTGTCAATCCGTAGCCCTGAACGAAATCAAGTCCCAGCTGGTTATAGCGTTTGAAGGTCTCAGGGGCAAGGGGACCGCCCCCGCAGATCAGGATCCTCAGGTTCTCCAGATTCGCCTTCTTCAGCAGGGAAGCGAAGATCTTCTTTCCCGGGTTCCTGCCGGTAGTCTGTTTGATCAAGCCGCTGATGCGCATCATCAGCCCCACATACAGATGGACGATCAGGCCTTTTGCTCTCACCTGTTTCATCATGCCCTGCAGGATCTTATTATAGAGAAGCGGGATCCCCATGAGGATGGTGATCTCTCCCTTGCGCAGATCCTTCATGATCTGGGGGACTGCCAGACGGGTGGCGAAGATGATCTGGCTGCCGAACTGGATACCCTCGAGGAACACGGCAGTCATGCAGTAACTGTGGTGCAGCGGCAGCAGCGCATACCAGATATCTTTCTGAGAAGCATCGAGGAACATCTTGTGGCAGGCCTGATAGACATCAGACATGAGGTTCCTATGGGTGAGCATGACTCCCTTCTCGTTCCCGGTGGTCCCGGAGGTGAAGAGGATCGCGGCGAGATCATGCTCTGTGCGTACGGGCTTGGTGCAGCTCGGTGCAGCGAGATCGAGGATGAACTGCGGCAACCCGGGAGCGAGGGAGATGCGGGTACTGATCGGTGAGCTCTCTGAGACTGCCAGGTCATCGAACTTCTCCCTGTCAACGAAGAGGACCGAGGCCTCACTGGCAGAGATGAGCCGTTCGATCGATGCATTGTCCAGCTGGTAGTCGATCGGGACGACCACTGCCCCCGCTTCGATGATGGCAAAGTAGGCGATACCCCAGTAGGGTGAGTTCTTCCCGGTGAGCGCTATGCGGTCTCCGGGGTTGACCCCGGAAGTGATCAGATAGTCTGCAGTCCGTTCGACATGGCCTACGACCTCCGTATAGGTCATGGTGATCTCTGATGGGCTGAATGCGGTAAAGCAGGCAGCATCTGGATACTTGTGGGCAGACAGATGCAGCTGCTCGCTGATAGTCGGCCATTCTCCTGCAATCCAGGGCCCCCGGTAGTGTTCAAGTTCATCCCATGAGTTCTGCATCGTCGTACCTCTGTTCGTACTGTTGGAACCAGTCGTTATAGTATATGATATGACTTGTATGATAACAACCTTACGAAAGAATGTCAAAATAAAGAATCACTCAGTAGACTTCAGTACAAAGCTTTGTTTTGTGAGTTACTATAAAAACATTATGTTACTATATAGACAAAAAGTTATTTTTTAAGTATCATAGTCGAAACAGTAGGAGATACTATGTACATTGCAATCAATGGATTCGGAAGGATGGGACGGCTTATTCACACGGCTGCAGAGCACGGAGGTCTTACCGTGACTGCGGTCATCGACCCTGTATCAGATGATCCGCGGGTGAGTGCACGGGAGATCACCCGTGAAACGCTCAACGGAGCCGAGGTCGTGATCGATTTCTCGCTGCCTGCTGCCGCGCTCGATACCATGAGAGCCTGCGCTGCCTGCGGCGTATCGATCGTCGTGGGCACCACCGGCTGGTATGATCAGATGGATCAGGCCCGCAGCATCATAGAGGACGCTCAGGTGGGCTGCATCTGGTCAGGGAATTTCTCGCTCGGGGTGAACCTGCTCTTCGCGCTGGTGCGACAGGCTGCCGGGATCATGACACAGTTTCCCGAGTATGACTGCATGGTGCACGAGTATCATCATCGGAACAAGGCCGACAGCCCTTCGGGAACCGCATCGATGATCGGTTCCCTGCTGATCGATGGACTCGATCATAAGGATCGCATGGTCACCGAAGCCCTCGATCATCCGATCGGATCAGATGAACTGCACGTCTCCTCGACCCGCGGCGGCTCTATACCGGGGACCCATACGATCACCTTCGATTCTGATGTCGATACGATAGAGATCACCCACAGAGCAAGAAACCGCGAGGGGTTCGCCCTCGGGGCGGTGAAGGCTGCCGGGTGGATCGGGAAAAGAAGGGGATTCTTCACGATAGATGACATGATGGCAGATATGCTGGGAGGCAGATAGATGAACGACAGATTATTACGCGGAGTGCATACGGCACTGATCACCCCATTCACTCAGGAAGGCTATGTGGATCAGGCAGCTTTGAAACGACTGATCGATTTTCAGATAGAGAACGGGATCGACGGACTGGTCCCCTGCGGGACCACCGGGGAGAGCCCTACGCTCTCTCACGAGGAGCATGATCGAGTGATCAAGCTGACGGTGGATTATGCAGACGGCAGAGTACCGGTGATCGCAGGGACCGGGAGTAACTCTACCGCAGAGGCTGTGCGCCTGTCTCAGCATGCTGAGGCATCCGGAGTCGATGCGGTGCTGCTGGTGAATCCCTATTATAACAAACCGACACAGAAAGGGCTCTACCTGCACTTCAAGGCGATCGCTGATGCGATGACGATCCCCTGTATCCTCTACAACATCAAAGGCAGGACCGGGGTCAATATCGATACTGACATCGTCGTGAAGCTGATGACCGAGTGTCCGAACATCATCGCAGTGAAAGAGGCCTCCGGCGATATCGAACAGATGAAGAATGTCATCGCACACCGCCATGAAGGATTCACAGTCCTCTCAGGAGATGATACGATGGCAATCGATCTGATCGAAGCAGGCGGTGACGGGGTGATCTCCGTTGCCTCGAACATCATCCCGGGCAGGATGGTGGAGATGGTGCATACTGCACTCGCAGGTGACATCGCGGCAGCACGAAGGATGGAAGACACCCTGATGCCGCTGTTCGAAGCCTGTTTCCTCGAGACCAATCCCATTCCCATCAAGACTGCCATGGCGCATCTGGGATGGTGTGAGGAGATCTTCAGATTGCCGATCTGCAGCCTCTCATCGGAAGAGCATCGAAACACGATCTACAGCGTGCTGAAGAACCTTTCGATCACCAGATGAGTCTGCGGACCTAGTACCGATCAATATTTATGCAGGAGATATATGCATGGCGAGAATAAACGAACATTACAGCAAACTGGCAGCAGGATACCTGTTTCCGGAGATCGGACGCAGAGTGCGGCAGTTCCAGCAGGAGCATCCGCAGGCACAGATCAAGAAGCTGGGCATCGGGAACACGACCGAAGCTCTGACTCCTTCGATCCTTGCAGGGCTGCACAAGAGCATCGACCGACTCGGCGATGTCAGCACCTACAGCGGATACGGTGATGAACAGGGTGATCATGCACTGAGAGAGGCTCTGAAGGCGTTCTACCAGGATACACGGTCGATCACGATCGATGCAGATGAGTTCTTCATCAGTGATGGTGCCAAACCCGATTCCGGGAACATCCAGTCGATCTTCAGTTCCGATGCCGTGATCGCTATCCAGGATCCGGCGTACCCGGTCTATGTGGATTCCAATGTCATAGCCGGCAGGACCTCAGGGTTCGATCAGGCATCAGGGGAGTACCGTGATTTCATCTATATGCCCTGCAATGAGGAGAACGGCTTCATCCCTGAAGTCCCTCAGGGACATGCTGATCTGATCTATCTGTGCAGTCCCAATAATCCCACAGGTGCGGTCGCCTCGAAAGAACAGCTCAAAGCCTTTGTCGATTATGCCCGGGAACACCGATCAGTGATCATCTTCGATGCCGCCTATGCGGAGTATATCAGCGATCCGTCTTTGCCGAAGAGCATCTACGAGATCGAAGGTGCCAGAGAGTGTGCCATCGAGATCAACAGCTTCTCCAAGTTCGCCGGATTCACCGGCGTACGCCTCGGGTGGAGCATCGTCCCCAGGGAACTGACCGTCGAAGGTGCAGCTCCAGGGGAAGTACACCGACTCTGGTTCAGAAGACAGTGCACCTTCTTCAACGGGGCTTCGAACATCGTCCAGTCAGGCGGGATCGCAGCACTCTCACAGGATGGCCTGAAGGAGTGCTATGAGCTGATCGGATACTATATGGAGAATGCCCGTATCATCAGGTCAGCAGCGGTAGCACTGGGACTGACCGTCTATGGCGGCGATAATGCCCCGTATCTGTGGGTCAAAGCACCCGAAGGGATCTCCTCCTGGGAGTTCTTCGACCGTCTGCTCGAACAGGCCCACGTGGTAGGGACTCCGGGAGTGGGGTTCGGACCGGCAGGAGAGGGGTATCTCAGACTCAGTGCCTTCGGACACAGGGAAGATATTACAGCTGCAGTGAAGAGCATACAAGATCATCTGAGCCTGTGAGAGACCGGGCTGAAGGAGCACCTATGAACGTGAAAGACGTTCCGTTTACCAAAGAGACTATCGAGAGGACGGTCGGGGAGTTCCCGACCCCCTTCCATATATATGACGAGGCTGCGATCAGGGCGAAGGCACGTACGTTCACAGAGGCGTTTGCGTGGGCCCCGGGATTCATGAACTATTTTGCCGTGAAGGCCTGTCCCAACCCGGCGATCATGTCGATCCTTCGAGAAGAGGGGTTCGGTGCAGACTGCAGCTCGCTTCCCGAGCTGCTGCTCAGCGAACAGGTGGGGCTCACCGGTGAACAGATCATGTTCACCTCCAATGACACCCCGGCAGAGGAGTTCGCCCAGGCGTACAGACTCGGGGCTGTGATCAACCTTGATGACATCACCCATATCAAGACCATGGAAGAGAGCTGCGGCATCCCGGAGTTGATCTGTTTCCGCTATAATCCCGGCGATGCACGGACCGGGAATGCCATCATCGGACATCCTGCAGAAGCAAAATACGGGCTGACCGGTGATCAGATCGTCTCTGCCTATAAGATCATGAAGGACAAGGGTGTCAAACGCTTCGGTCTGCATACGATGGTCGCCTCCAACGAGCTCAACGGAGCCTATTTCGTCGAGACCGCCAGGATGCTCTTCGAGCTGAGTATCCGGATCAAGGAAGAGGCCGGGGTGAGACTGGAGTTCATCAACATGGGCGGCGGGATCGGGATACCGTACCGACCTGAAGAGACTGCAGTCGATCTGCAGCAGGTATCAGAGGGGATGAAGGAGCTGTATGAACAGATGATCGTACCGGCAGGTCTTGATCCCCTGCGTATCGTGTTCGAATGCGGACGTATGATCACCGGTCCCTACGGATACCTGGTATCGCAGGTACGACATGTCACCCAGAAGTACAAGCAGTATGCCGGCCTTGATTCCTGTATGACTGACCTGATGCGTCCTGCACTCTATGGAGCCTACCACCACATCACGGTACTGGGCAAAGAGTCCCTGCCGTGTACACAGTCCTATGATGTCACCGGTTCGCTGTGTGAGAACAATGATAAGTTCGCCATCGACCGATCACTGCCGGAGATCGAAGAGGGAGACTATGTGGTCATCCATGACGCGGGGGCCCACGGGTATGCCATGGGTTTCAACTATAATGGGAAACTTCGCTCGGCAGAGCTGCTGCTCGCTGAAGATGGCAGTGTGAAGCTGATCAGACGGGCTGAGACCATCGAGGACCTGTTTGCCACGCTCGATTTCTCACCCAGAAGCATATCGTAACGAATTGGCATCGATAGAAGGAGCAGCTACACGATGATAGACCATACCGCCGCAGGCACGAGCTATTTGGAAGGAGCAGTCTGTTATTATACACAGAGGATCTATTTCAGTGACACTGATGCAGGCGGTATCGTCTATCACAGCAGATACCTTGATATCACCGAACACGCACGTACGGAGATGCTGCGTCTGCTGGGGATCGAGCAGGGAGCGGCCATGAGGGATCATCGAGTGGGGTATGTGGTGAAGTCGATCTCCATCGACTACGAACGCCCCGGACTGCTCGATGATCTGCTGACGGTGAGGACCGTGGTCACACGCTGTGACCGCTTCTCTCTGGTGCTCGATCAGCGCATCATGCGCGGTCAGCAGCAGCTTGCCAGACAGCAGACCAAGGTAGGACATGTGGATATCGGGTCAGGCAAACCGGTGCTCATCCCCGGTCAGACCCGAGAGCTGTTCGGACAGCTCACCGGCGGTACTGACTAGAAACACCTGCCGTGGGTACTTTTCAGACACGGCCCATCACATCGGTAACAGATCTCATGTTCCAGCGGGGATCCCTGCACATAGTCTGAGATGTTCGAGAGGGTCGTCTGTGCGATATTGTCCAGCGCCTCTGCGGTCAAAAATCCCTGATGAGAGGTGACCAGCACGTTGTTGAACGAGAGCAGGCGCGCCAGCTGATCATCATGCACATACGACAGTGAATAATCATGAAAGAAGAATTCGCTCTCCTCTTCATAGACATCCAGCCCGGCAGCGCCGATCTTCCGGCTCTTGAGTCCTCGAACCAGTGCTGTGGTATCGATCAGCTGCCCTCTGCTGGTATTGATCACCATCACCTGATCCTTCATCATAGCCACCGCCTCCTCATCGATCAGGTGGTGTGTCTGTTCGGTCAGCGGACAGTGCAGTGAGATGATATCGGATCGCCGGTAGAGCTCGGGCAGCTCGACGAAACTGATATGAGGGTCGCTCTTGAGTTCCTCCGGCTCATGCCGGTCATGGACGAGCACCTCGGTACCGAAGCCCCGCATGATCGAGATCATGATCCTGCCGATCCTCCCGGCCCCGATGATCCCGACGGTCTTCCCGTGCAGGTCGAACCCTGTCAGTCCGGTGATACTGAAATTGCTCTCTCTGGTCCTGTTATAGGCTTTATGCGTCTTACGGTTGAGCGTCATGATCAGCGCTGCAGCATGCTCTGCGACCGCATAGGGAGAGTAGGCAGGTACCCGTACGACATGGATCCTGTGGTGATAGACAGCCTTCAGGTCAATGTTGTTATAGCCTGCGGATCTCAGGGCGATCAGATGCACCCCGTGTTCGGCGAGTGATCGTGCGACCGCTTCATCAACACGGTCATTGACGAACAGGCATACCGCATCGGCACCATGTGCCAGGGCTGTGTTCGCCGGTGATATACGATCTCCGACATAGACGATCTTGAACCGGTCATCATCAGCATGTCGATCGAATGATGCTGTATCATAAGGTTGTGCGTCGTAGCACACTATGGTTATCATATGAATCTCCTTACAGGTGATGGACTGAAGATACTCACAGGAGGACTCCAACGCATAGAGCTCAGCTGGATATATATCCTCTGGTTCATCAGACGTGAGGGCTCAGCCTGATCGGGGTACTCTCCCGGCTCAGAAGTTTCTTGAAGTATCGCAGAAGATTGGGTATCATCTATAGGATAGTGGAATTCGGTATATCAGCTATGAGCAGGGGGGAATGAGATGGTGTTGGACGATGATGTGAGCTGTGAACAGATCCGGAAGAGAGTGCGTGAGCTGGATGTGCTGACCGAAGAGCTGCTCTCTGAGCAGCGCGAGAAGAGTTCCCTGGAGAGTTCGTGGTCGGGGAATCTCGGACACTGGTACTGGAACGTCCAGACGAATACGGTGGTCTTCGATCCGCTGAAGATCCGTGCCCTCGGGTATGAACGCTCGGAGGTTCCTGATGAGATCCCGTATCAGTTCTTCACCGATCTGCTGCACCCCCAGGACTATGAACCGATCATGGAGCAGATGCGCTCTCACCTGCGCGGGGACCTGCCGGCCTATGAGGTGGAGTACCGTATCAAGGCGAAGGACGGGAGCTGGAAGTGGTTCTTCGACCGGGGTATGATCGTCAGACGTACCGAAGAGGGAGCCCCGCTGCTGCTTTCGGGTATCGTATATGACATCACTGCTGCCAAAGAACGGGAGATGGAACTCGAGCGGCAGAATCACAACCTGCAGATAGAGGCATGGACAGATCCCCTTACGGGGATCGCCAACCGCCGGGCGGCTCTCAGAGATCTCGAGCGTGTGATGGAGCTCTCAGCTCTGAACAAGCAGCCGCTGTACCTCTGTATGTTCGATATCGACCATTTCAAGCAGGTCAATGATACGCAGGGGCATGTGTACGGGGATCAGGTACTCAAGATCATCGCAGGACTGCTGAGGGATGCTGTCCGAGGTCACGATATCGCAGGGCGGTATGGCGGGGAGGAGTTCATCGCAGCCTTCTATGGTGCAGATGAGCATCAGGCCCAGGCTATCGCAGAACGGGTCAGGAGGCAGGTGCAGGAGTATCAGTTCGACCGGGGAGTACAGGTGACCATCAGCGGCGGGCTCCAGCGGTATGGGTATCAGAGTATGACCGAGCTGATCTCAGATGCTGACAGGAAGCTCTATGAGGCAAAGGCTGCCGGCAGGAATCGTATCGTCTCCTGAAACAGCTCACGAGGTGGACACCATAAGGAGACCGCCCCAACGGAGCGGTCTCACAAAGCATATAAATGCGCAGTGTGTATATGTCCAGACTCTAGACTAGAGTCTGAAAAGCATGTCTTCATATGACGGGAAGGGCCAGTAGGCCTTGTCCGTCATCTTCTCGAGCATATCACCATGGGTCCTCAGTGCTGCCATGGCTGGTATCACGGTGTTACGGTACGCTTTCGCCTGCTTGAGCGTGTCATCTTCGATCGCCAGCGCTGCTGCCATCTCATCTTCCAGTGTGTCTGCAGCGGTCAGGGTGCTGTTCACGTGAATCGATAGCTTCTCAGCAAGTGCTTTCTGGGCAGCAGGATCCAATCCCAGAGCAGTCTGTGATTTCACAGAATCAAGTACTTCCTGCAGATATCTGGTGGATGCCGGTACGATCATGCGTTTTGCCATCTCTGCCATGATCCCTGCTTCGATGTTGATCTGTTTGCTGTAGGTCTCCAGATAGATCTCTTCTCGTGACTCGATCTCAGCCTTAGAGAAGACTCCGTGTTTCTCAAAGATTTTCACGTACTCGGGGTCGGTCATCTTCGCAAGGGCCGACACGGTACTCGTGAGGTTGGGAAGGCCTCGGGAGAGGGCTTCTGCCACCCATTCCTGTGCATAGCCGTTACCGTTGAACACGATCCTCCGGTGTCTGCTGTAGAACTCCTTGATGATCGCTGCCGTCTCTTTCATGACATTCTCAGATCGTTCAAGCCTATCCGCTACCTCAGAGAGGATCTCAGCGACTACGGTGTTGATCATGGTGTTCGGGCCGGCAAGTGACTGCAGGGAGCCGACCATCCTGAACTCGAACTTGTTACCGGTGAAGGCGAACGGGGAGGTCCTGTTCCGGTCGGTGGTGTCCATGGGGAATCGCGGTATGGTCGTCACTCCGACTTCAACGAGTTTTCCGTCACGTTTCTTCAGTTCACGCTCATCAGCGATACAGTCAAGGATCTCAGTGAGCTGATCCCCGAGAAACATGGAGATGATCGCAGGAGGTGCCTCGTTCGCACCCAGTCGGTGGTCGTTCCCGGCATTCGCTGCTGAGAGTCTGAGCAGCGGTGCATACATATCGACTGCCTTGATCACCGAGGTGAGAAAGAGCAGGAACTGTGCATTATCTTCAGGGCTGTCGCCGGGCTGCAGCAGGTTGTGTCCATCATCGGTCCCGATCGACCAGTTGTTATGCTTTCCTGAGCCGTTGACCCCTGCAAAGGGTTTCTCATGCAGCAGGGCGACCAGACCATGCCGATTCGCCACATTCTTGATGGTCTCCATCAGCAGCTGATTGGTATCGGTCGATCGGTTGGCTGTATCATAGATCGTAGCGATCTCGAACTGGTTGGGGGCTACCTCATTGTGCTGGGTCTTTGCAGAGATGCCGAGTCTCCACAGGTCGTAGTTCAGTTCTTTCATGAAGACTGCGACCCGTTCTTTGATCGCGCCGAAGTAGTGGTCATCCATCTCCTGACCTTTCGCACTCATCGTGCCGAAGACCGTTCTTCCGGTCAGACGAAGGTCAGGTCTCTGATCATAGAACTCTTCATCGACCAGGAAGTACTCCTGTTCCGGTCCCACGTTGGTGATGATGCGGCTCGTCGTGGTATTCCCGATGGCTTTGAGTACCCTGAGGGCTTGTCGGTTGATCGCTTCCATCGATCTGAGCAGAGGGACCTTCTTATCCAGAGCCTCCCCGGTGTAGGAGATGAAGGCAGTGGGGATCGTCAGGGTCTTCACTCCCAGATTCTCTTTGATCACTGCTGGACTGGTGGTGTCCCATGCGGTATAGCCGCGTGCTTCGAAGGTAGCTCTCAGGCCTCCGTTCGGAAAGGATGAGGCATCCGGCTCTCCCTGGATCAGTTCTTTGCCGGAGAACTCGAGCAGCACGGTCCCGTCATAACAGGGATTGATGAACGAGTCATGCTTCTCTGCCGTCAGTCCTGTGAGCGGCTGGAACCAGTGGGTATAATGGGTCGCTCCCTTCTCGAGTGCCCAGTCCTTCATCGCATTCGCGACGACTTCTGCTACCTCCGGTGAGAGACTTCTCTCCCCGTTCTGGACGGATTTGAGTTCCTTATAGACCTTGGCCGGCAGCCGTTCCTGCATGATCACATCGCTGAAACAGTTCTCTCCATATACTTCAGTCAATGATTTTTTTGTGAAATCTATACACTCTGACATCTCGATCTCCCTGTCTGTTGGTTGTTTGATGATTATATAGCAATATGCGTGCCAAATAATATAACTTCTTATTAGATATAAAGTAGCATATGATCAGCAGCTCTTTGCTGCTGTTTTGCAGGTTTGATAACCTACAAAAATGTAGTCAAATAGGATCGATAGCTACATTTTTGTAGGAATCTATTCTAGTGTCCGGGTACCTCATCTAGCCTATGGCTTTGGCTCCCGTGTCTTTGTTGCGTATTCTGATACATTCTTCGATCGGTACGATGAAGATCTTCCCGTCCCCTATGCTGTTCGTACCCGCTCCGTTGATGATCGCTTCGGTGGTAGAGCTCACGAAGGAGTCGTTCACAGCGATCTCGATACGAAGTTTCTTCAGCAGGTTCACTTCGATATCGACTCCACGGTAGGTCTCGGTATACCCCATCTGCTGTCCGCATCCGAGGGCGTTGGTGATGGAGATCTTGTAGATCTCGCGTTTGTATAGCTCCTGTTTCACTGAATTCAGTTTATCGGGCTGTATATAGGCAATGATCAGTTTCATAGTGGTAATCCTCCATTACATCGTGGTGAAGATCTGAAATCCGCTGTATGATTCGGTCCCGTGTTCACTCAGGTCCAAGCCGACGAGTTCTTCTTTCTCTGATACCCGCAGTCCATGGGCTTTGTTGATGATGAAGAACAGCAGTCCTGCAGACAGAGCGACCCAGATGAACACCGACAGGGCTCCCAGAGCCTGTATCCCCAGCTGTGTGAACCCGCCTCCGTAGAAGAGGCCTCTGACATCATCAGTGGCGCCGAACAGTCCGACTGCCAGCGTTCCCCAGAGTCCGCAGACCCCGTGGACTGAGATGGCTCCGACCGGATCGTCGATATGCAGCACCTTGTCGATGAACTCTACCGAATAGACGACGATGATCCCTGCGATCAATCCTATGAGCACAGCTCCGAAGGGGGTGACCACTGCTGTCGGCGCGGTGATCCCGACCAGTCCTGCAAGTGCACCGTTGAGGGACATACTGACATCCGGTTTACCGAAGTGGATCCAGGAGATCAGCATGGCTGCGATCGCTCCCGCAGAGGCTCCGAGGGTCGTCGTGACCGCGACGGTCGCCATGGTCATGTCAGTCCCGCTGAGCGTGGACCCGGCATTGAATCCGTACCAGCCGAACCAGAGGATGAACACCCCAAGGCTTGCCAGGGGCAGGTTGTGTCCCAGGATGGCTTTTGATGTGGTCTTCCCGTTGACTTTGACGAACTTACCGATCCTCGGTCCGAGGAAGAGAGCTCCCATGAGTGCTGCCCATCCACCGACTGAGTGCACGACCGTCGATCCTGCGAAGTCGTGGAAGCCCATCTCTGCAAGCCATCCGCCGCCCCAGATCCAGTGTCCTGAGATCGGATAGATGATTCCGGAGATGAACACGCTGTAGATGAGGTAGGCGGAGAACTTCGTCCGTTCTGCCATGGCTCCTGATACGATGGTCGCTGCGGTCGCAGCAAAGACGACCTGGAACATCCAGTCCCTGAAGAGGGTAGCATCGGCTCCTTTGATGAAGAACTGTGAGAATCCGAAGAACCCGTTGGAACTGCCGTACATCAGTGCCCAGCCTAACGCCCAATAGATCAGAGCTCCTGCACAGAAGTCCATGAGATTCTTCATGATGATGTTCCCTGCATTCTTTGCCCGGGTAAGTCCCATCTCGACCATGGCGAATCCAGCCTGCATGAAGAATACCAGAGCTGCTGCCAGCAGCAGCCAGATCATGTCAAGTGCTTCCTGGTGAAGCGCGACCGTCTCAGCCAGTTCGTCTGCGAACAGCGTACCGCAGCTGATCATCAGCAGCACTGAAACAAGTAGTGCGATTTTGTACCTCATATACCTCTCCTGTGTGTTATGTGTGTTGCAGATCTCTTAAGCAGGAAGCATGCCAATCTGACAAAACTGTATGGAGAGATCTTGTAAAAGATATTGAGGAAAAGAGATATGTGTCAGTCTTTCTGGGGGTGGGTCAGTCGAGCAGCAGAAGTAATATAACCATATACCTACGAAAACGTAGGTATATGGTTGTTATGATACATGTATGTAGGATTACTGTGGTTTGTACCGGTCTGAATCGAGTCCGTACTTCTCGATGCGCAGACCCATGATGCGTTCGGTGATCCCGAGATTACGTGCGGCTTTGGCCCGGTTCCCCCGTGCATGTTTGAGAGCATCCGCGATGAGCTCCCGTTCAAGCTCTTCTACCGCATGACGGAGGGTGGATGCGAACTGCGTATTGGAGGATTCTGCCGACTGCAGGCTGGGAGGGAGGCTGTAGGCGTGGATCACGTCATCCTTGCTCAGCAGTACCCCGCGTTCTATGCAGTTCTCCAGTTCACGGACATTACCGGGCCAGTGATACATCATCAGCAGATCGATGGCTGAACTGGTGATCCGCTTGACCTTGCGGTGGTTCTTGCGGTTGTATTTATCGATGAAGTGATCGCACAGGAGCATGATATCTGATTTGCGGTCTCTCAGCGGCGGTATATGGATGGGGAAGACATTCAGCCGGTAGTAGAGATCTTCCCTGAAGGTCCCGTTCTCGATCTCCTGTTCGAGATTCCGGTTGGTAGCGGCGATGATACGGACGTTGATGGAGATGGTCTTAACCCCGCCGACGCGTTCGAACTCCTGTTCCTGGATGGCTCTGAGCAGTTTTACCTGCATCTGGGCAGAGAGCTCTCCGATCTCATCAAGAAAGAGCGTACCGGTGTCTGCGAGCTCGAAACGGCCCTTCCTCTGGACATGGGCACCGGTGAACGCCCCCTTCTCATGGCCGAAGAGTTCGCTCTCGATGATGCTCTCAGGAAGCGCGGCGCAGTTCACCTTGACAAAGGGCCGGCCGGCTCTGAGGCTGCTATAGTGGATCTCATGCGCTACGAGCTCCTTTCCGGTGCCGCTCTCTCCCCTGATGAGTACGGTGGCATCACTGGCACTCACCTGTGAGATCAGATCATAGACTTCCTGAATGGATTGAGCCTTCCCGATGAAGTTGGCCGGCTGGTAGCGTTCCTTCAATTCCTGCTTGAGCCGGTCATTCTCGGCGATCAGGCGCTCTTTCTCCTCTCTGAGCTCCTGTCGTATCTGTACCGCTCGGGCGATCATCGAGGCGATGACCGAGAGCAGCTGGAAATACTGTTCGAGTTCATCGTCTGTGAACTTCGCACAGGAGATGTTCAGGGTCCCGATGGTCTCGTTACCGCTCTTGATCGGGACACAGATGAACGAGACACGGGTATTGGCCTGGATATGGCGGGTCTCAGCTCCGGTCTTGTTGATGTAGACATCACTTTGAGAGATATCGGGGATGATCACCGGCTGCCCGGTCTTCACCACCTGTCCGGTTATTCCCTCTCCGATCCGGTAGCGTCCTTTCTTCTTCTGGATCTCAGTCAGACCGTAGGCAGATTCGATGAGGATCTCACCGGTCTCACGGTTCACCAGGGTGATCGCTCCGCGTATGACCGGAGTATGTTCTGAGAGTGAGTGGAGGATAGGACTGAGGATCTTCTTCAGGTCTTCAGTCTCATCAAGGATCTTACTGATCTCAAAGAGGACCAGGAGTTCTGTTGGTTCTTTCATGTGTGTATCCTACAAAAATGTAGGGATGTGTTCAAGAGGGAGTTTCTGCTTCGATCTGTTCGAAGATACCCTTCTTTCTGTTCTTTCTGACACGGTCCCACGGCAGGGTCCTGCCGTTCATGCTGATATAGACGCCGTGTGCAAGGGACTGGACACTGCTTACCGCGGTACCGAGGTTGAAGAAGGCGTCGGAATCAGCGACCGTATAGGGGACCATCGCGCCGGTGAGGATGATCGTCTTATCGAGATCGGCTTTCCCGAGTACGCGGGCGGTGATCTCCATGGTGTCGGTCCCATGGATGATGATGATCTGACTGCACTCGGATGCCCTGCAGGCTGCGAGGATCTCAGCCCGGTCTGCATCATCCATCAGCAGGCTGTCTTTGAGGGCCATATGCTTGATGCTGTAGCTGATGGTGCACCGAACGACCTGCATGATCCGGGAGAGGTGGGAACTCCTGAAGGTCAGCTCTCCGGTGATCTCATCATACTGCTTGTCAAAGGTCCCACCTGTAGCGATGATCAGAATCTGTTCGTCCATGCTGCCCTCCTGCCGACCTGCCGGTGTGTATGTTTGCAACCATTATAGGGGGGAAAGTGGTCTGGAAGTCAACAGCCTGTTCTTCACCTGATCATACAGTTGATAGATATTGACCGATTGCCTGTTTTTTTTGTCTCCTGTTCATGATACCATGGTTCCCTGAGATCTATGATAAGGGAGCTAGTCATGCCTGGATACAGAACCTGTGTTTTTCTGCTGGTGTTCATGTGCGCATTCTGGTATGCAGCAGCTGACGGGTCAGTGCAGATCATCTCATCGGATGATCGCATCGCATGGACGGTCTCCATCGATCATGAGGAGCTGGTATTCGAACAGGGGATGGTGGTCTATCTCCCTGACGGCCTCCATCGTCTCACTGCGTTCGCTCCTGGTTTTCGCATGATCGATGAACCGCTGCGAATCACCGATGGTGCACGGGAACAGATCCTGCTGCATGCAGCGGCTCCTGAGATCGTCGCTTCCGGAGCGATGATCGAACTCACGGCTGATCCCCGTACCGGGACGCTGATCCTGGTAGGGACTGCAGGAGGTGAAGCCTTCACCCTCGATGAGCAGATCGGCAGGGCTCCCTCATCGCTGCAGGTAGGGGCCGGTACCCACCAGGTCACCTCCGGTGTCTATGCCTGGGAGGTGACCGTCCCCGCAGGGAAGGTCGTGTTCGTACGATTCGATGCAGAGGCCGGGACCGTGCAGGAGTTTACCGTAGATCAGCAGCAGTACCGGGAGCTCTATGAATACAGCCCATCCTATGATAGGATGTTCTCTTTCGGATATCGCAGGTATGCACTACGGCGCTTCTGGGATCTGCGAAACACTTCGATCGTGCTGGGGGTGTTTGCCCTGTTCATGCTGGGTATCATCGTGCGGTTCTCCCTTCGGGGCAGGATAGCCATAGCCAGGATGAGAAAGCGGCAGCTGTTCAGAAGGTTCGAACGACTCTCCAAGGCTGATCCGAAGGGGCGAAGGCCGGTGACAGAGAGTGCACTGGTCGCTCAGGTGAAGTATCTGAAGAAGTTGCGGGTCCTTCTGCAGAAGCAGATCGCAGAGCATAGAAGACGGTATGAGGTGCTCAAGGGCAGAAGTGATGCGAAGGGTATGAGAAAACGGAAGAGACAGGCCAGAAGGGTCCGCAGGCTTGTACGTATCGAGAAGAAGCTCTTCTATGAGCTCTCATGAGCGATGAAAAACAGGAGATCATATGCGCAAAGTAGTACTGGTACTGCTGGTGCTGCTGGGAGCAGCGGCACTGATCTATGCATGCTGGGGGAGACCGTATCTGAACTCGATGCAGGAAGACCTGGAAGCTCTGAGTGAGCTGCCGGTGGATGTCCTGGAGTTGTCTGACAGTGAAGATGGGATCTATCAGGGAAGTTTTGCAGCAGGGCCGATAGCCGTAGTGCTGCAGGTGCGCATAGCTGGCCATCGGATCGATGAGATCACCATCGTGAAGCACGAACAGGGCAGGGGGAAGGCTGCAGAGGAGATCACCGAACAGATCATCTCTCAACAGTCCCTGCAGGTCGATACGATCTCCGGTGCAACCTATAGCTCTCAGGTGATCGTCCAGGCGGTACAGGATGCACTGCATCAGGCAGCACGATGAATGGAAAGAAAAAAGATATGAGAGGGAACCATATATGAACGAAAGGACTTCACTGCAGCAGTGCTGCCGGACGTACTATAGAGATCGTGACATGAACTGTGCAGAGGCAGTGATCCTCGGAGCTGATCAATGGTACGAGCTGCATCTTGACCCACAGAGTCTCCGTACTGCCGCTGGCTTCGGTGGCGGGCTTTCCATCGGCAGTGTCTGCGGCGCCCTTAGCGGGGCAGTCATGGCGCTCGGTGCGTTGTTCGTGCGCGAGAAGGCGCATGAGGAAGAGACGATCAAGACGGTGACAGCGGCTTATCTGGAAGAGGCCCAAAGGCGCTTCGGCTCTCTGATGTGTATCGACCTGAAAGCGTCGATGCACACAGAGGAAGATGGCTGTCTGGCGGTAGTCCTTGCGGCAGCCGGACTGCTCGAGGAGATCGTACAGAAGTATGATCATCTGAGGATCATCAGGGAGCATGTGCCGGCGAGCGAATGAACAGAAACATACAGTGTGATGCGATGATCCTGAAAAGTATGCGGTCCGGTGAGCTCCATCGGCGGCTCACCCTGATCTCACCGCAGCTCGGACTCTTTGATGCGACGGCCTACGGGGCGCGCAAAGGGAGTGCGAAACTCGCAGGTCTGGTCGAACCCTTCGTCCACGGGCGGGTCTATGCCTATTACAACCCTGTGAAACAGCAGTATTCCCTGCAGGACATCAAGGTCGAACAGTTCCGTGAATCGCTTCGTGACGATCTTGTGGACCTCTACAGCGCATCGTTCTTTGCTGAGCTGATCCTCAAATCCTTCGGCAGCGGTGGTGATCATGAAGCAGTATATGCCCTGATGCTTGAACTCCTTGATGAGATCGAGCAGAAGAGGGATCATCACCACCTCATCATCCAGGGGTGCTGGCGATTCCTCCATCTCTTCGGTCTGGCTCCCGACCTGCTCACCTGTGCTGCCTGCGGCAGACCGCTCGGCCAGGCAATCGGCAGCCTGCATCACGGTGAACACGGTCTGTGGTGTGAGTCCTGTCTCCCGTTCGCTCCAGCAGGGGCTGCGCTGGATGTGGCAAGCCGCAGATACCTGAGCTATACTGCAGAGCTTCCGCTGCAGAAGGCACTTCGGGTGTCTCTGGCAGCAGAGGCCGCACGCATGCTCAAGAATGCCCTGCTGCACTATATGGACAGCATCACCGACGGGCGGCTCAAGACCATCAAGAGTGGCATCCTGTGAGGCTGTTCATCGGTATCCCGGTCAGACCGGAGACAGCAGCTCGCCTGCGCAAGGCTATGAACGCATGCCCTGATCGTGATATGATACGCCTGACAGGGACGGATCGGTATCATGTGACCCTGCTGTTCCTCGGAGAGCGGGATCCTTCGCAGATCCCGGTCATCACCCGGGCCATGGATGCTGCCAGCCTCGGATCCCTGCCTGAAGCGCTCATCTGCGAAGGTATCAGGATCTTCTCTCGTCGCACCATCGTGACACCGGTGACCGCAGGCAGAGAACAGCTTACGGAGTTGGCACAGGATCTGGCAGGCCGGCTGCAGATACCGATACCCTCAGACGATACGATCTGGCATCTGAGTCTTGCGCGAATACCGAAAGGGGTACGGACAGACCTCCGGCTGATCAGGGAGACCATGGATCTGAAGATCCGTGCCCAGATCGAACTGGATACCATCGTACTGTATCGATCTCACATAGGACATACCAGCGTTCGATACGAAGCGCTGCATACGATAAGGTTGTAGACATGAAATGGGAAAAACCGGCTATAGATCCAGCACGAGTCAAGAAGATGCATGAACGGTATCATATCGATCTGATCACCGCATCGATCCTTGAACGAAGAGGAGTCAGTCACACTGATATTCGCTTCTATCTCGAAGATGATGTCTCCTTTCTGCACAATCCGTTTCTGTTCGAAGATATGGAGAGTGCAGTCGATCGTATCCTTGATGCGGTCAACGAGGGAGAGAAGGTGCGTATCTTCGGTGACAGGGATGTTGACGGGATGACCTCGACGGTGCTGCTCAAAGAGTCGCTCGATGAACTGGGTCTGGATGTCGACTGGAGGCTCCCGCTTGAGGATGAGCCCTACGGTCTGACGATGGCCGGGGTGGACCATATGGTAGAGGACGGGCGCACCCTGCTGATAACCGTCGACTGCGGGATCTCCAACACGAAGGAGATCTCCTATGCGGCAGGACACGGGATAGATGCGATCGTCATCGATCATCATATACCCGGAGATGAACTGCCGGCTGCAGTGGCGATCATCAATCCCAAGGTGGAGGGCAGCGGGTATCCGTTCCGGGATCTTGCAGGCTGCGGGGTGGTCGCAAAATGCATCTGGGCTCTCAATTTCAGCAAGACCGATCTCTACAAGCAGGAACTGGTGCTCCTGCATGCACGGCCGGGGAACCAGACGGTGATCATTGATGCGGTGAAACTGGAGAATCTTGTCGAGATCGATCGTATCACCGAGAACATCGTCCCGGGAGTGCTGCCGGCCAGTCAGTCCCGCCTCTTTGATTTTCTGATCGGAAAACAGATCCTTGTCTATGATGAGGGCCTTGAGAAGCGCATGCTCCAGCAGGCATTCGGTGCACGGGTGGAGATCAATCTGATCGATCTGGCACCCGGGGTCATACAGCAGTTCCCTTCGATGAAGGGAAAGAGTCTCGTCCGTCTGCAGCAGTTGAGTAAGGCGAACCGGTACGGGACGGGAACGATCCAGGAGATCGATACGCTGGTGAGTCTGTTCAGCACCTATGTGATCAAGAGCCATCCGTCGCTCTCGTCCGAGTATGAGAAGAATCTCGATCTGGTTGCTATCGGCACCGTGGCTGACCTGATGCCGATGCATGGGGAGAACAGGATCCTGGTGAAGAAGGGGCTGCAGGTACTCTCCCGCGGTGACAGACACTCGCTGCTCATGTTCCTTTCCATGCTCAATCTTGATGGTAAGCGTATCTCGACGACGAACATCGGCTGGCAGATCTCACCTGTGTTCAATGCATCCGGGAGGCTGGGAGTTCCCGATAAGACGGTCGATCTGCTGTTGAGCAAGGATCGAACCGAACAGGAACAGCTGTCGGTCGAACTGATCGGACTGAACAAGAGACGAAAGAAGCTCGGTGATGATTCATGGAACAAGATCCTTCCCAAGGCACGGACCAGTTATGATGCACACGATCACAAGATCGTCATCGTCTATGACAAGTCGGTCAACAGGGGGATCACCGGTATCATGGCCTCACGACTGCTCAGTCAGTTCAAAGCCCCTGCCATGGTGATCGCTCAGATCGAAGACCATCTGGTGGGCAGCATGAGAAGCAGTAAGGCGATGAATGTGAAATCGTTCCTCTCCACCTTCGATGATATCCTCATCGATCATGGAGGTCATCAGTGTGCCGGCGGGTTCAGTCTCTATGAGAAGGACCTGGATGAGTTCCTGATCCGGGTCGATGAGCTCGCAGGGGATCTGGTGATCAAGAAGAGTGAGGACATCCTGACCATCGATGCGGAACTGCCGGAACAGTTCATGACCCCGGAGCTCATCACGCTCGTCGAGCGTCTTGAGCCCTACGGTGCTGAACACAATCCGCTGCAGTTCATGATGCGTGGAGCTGTGATCGAAGAGATCAGCCTGCTCGGTGCAGGGGAACAGAAACACGTGAAGATGCTCATCGCCTATGGGGCCTACAAATGGCCGGCGATCTTCTGGCGGGCAGGGGACCGGGCCGGTCAGGAATTCTCCAGGGGCGATCGCATCGATCTGGTCTTCAGATTCGGGAGAAACTACTATAAGAACATGGAGTCACTGCAATTGACTGTACTCGATATCGCTCAAGATGCTGATGACATGTTGACAAACATACGATAATACGTGATAGTACTACCGTAGTATTTCCCATGATGGGAAAGGGGGTGATTACTATAGCTTTCGTAAAAGTCGACGAAAACGAACCTCTGGAGAAATCTCTGAAACGATTCAAGAGAATGGTTGAGAAAGAAGGGATTATCAGAGAGTGGAAGAAGCGAGAATATTTCGAAAAGCCTTCCACCATCAATAACCGGAAGAAAAAAGCTCTTCAGCGAAAACAGATGAAGAAGTTGAGAAAACTCAAAGCAATGAAGAGCTACTAGGTTATATATATATAACGTATTGGTGTCATTTGCCGTAATCGATCGGTATCCGGTCACAAGGGAGGGAAAGTCATATCTCATGATTTTCTCTCCTTTTTTTAACCCCCGAGAAGAATACGTAGTCATTATGAATACAGTAATTTTATCACGAAATATTTGACATTTACTCAGTTACTAAGTACAATAAGATAGATTTTAACAGTTTAGAGGAGCGTAACCTATGCTTATCCTGATTTCAGACGCTTTTGATGCGTCATTGCCCGAAAAATTGACTCAATTTGGTGAAGTCACTACTGATACTTCACGTCTTGCAGAAGCTCATGTTGTACTGATCAGAAGTAAGACAACATGTACCAAAGAGTATATCGATGCTGCAAAGAACCTGAAGCTAATCATCAGAGGCGGAGTGGGGATCGACAATATCGATAAGGATTATGCACAGAGCAAAGGTATCCTGGTGCATAACACACCGAAGGCCTCATCGATCGCAGTAGCTGAACTGGCGTTCGCTCTGATGATCTCAGTCCCGAACCACATCGTAGAAGCACATAACGGTATGGTCGAGGGCTCCTGGTTGAAGAAGAGCATCAAGAGGACTGAGCTGTACGGTAAGACGCTCTGCCTCGGTGGTATCGGGAACATCGCTTCCAAAGTAGCAGAACGGGCTGCAGCCTTCGGGATGAAGGTCGTTGCGTATGATAAATACGTATCACAGAGCCCAGTGGCAGAGATGAAACCTTCTCTCAAAGAAGCTGCCAAAGATGCAGACTACATCTCCCTGCATCTGCCTCTGACTGATGAGACCCGTGGGATCTTTGGTCAGGAGATCATCGATGCCTGTGTGAAGAGACCTGTAGTGATCAATACCGGTCGAGGACCCTGTGTGGATGCCCAGGCTATGACCGCTGCATTGGAATCCGGACAGATCAGCTGGTATGCCACTGATGTATGGCCTTCTGACCCACCATCAGAAGACTACCCGATCCTGAAAGCACCACATGTGACCATGACCCCTCATATCGGGGCAAGCAGTAAAGAGAATCTGCTGAGAATAGGCGATGAAGCATACAGCATCATCAAAGCAGCTGTTGACGGAGGAAAGCTATGAGTGAACGAAAACTGAATTTCTTTGCAGGGCCATCAGTACTTCCTGAGGAAGTCCTTGCAGAGCTGAAAGACCAGATCGGTGAGTACCAAGATAACGGGTTCTCCATGATCGAAGCAAGCCACAGAGGACCGGCATTCGATACGATGTATCACGAGTGCCTGGATCTGTTCAGGGAACTGCTCGGGATACCAGAGAACTACTCGGTGTTCTTCCTCGGCGGCGGGGCTACTCTGCAGTTCTCCATGATCCCGATGAACTTCCTCGGGGCAGGGCAGACTGCCGATTACCTGAAGACCGGGACCTGGTCCAACGGGGCATGCAACGATGCTCAGAAACTCGGGAACGTGAAGGTCCTCTTCGATGGGAAGGATTCGAACTACTCGACCCTGCCTGCTCCGGAGAGTGTAACACCTGATGCGGATGCAGCATACCTGTACCTCTGTTCGAATGAGACCATCGGAGGGATCGAATGGCAGGGCTGGCCGGAAACGGGCAACGTCCCCCTGATCGCCGATATGTCGAGTGACATCCTCAGCCGACCGGTTCCGGTCGAGAAGTTCGCCATGATCTACGGCGGGGTACAGAAGAACCTCGGACCTGCAGGGGCTACCTTTGTGATCCTCCGTGATGACATGCTCGAGAGATCACCTGCGAATCTGACCTCCTACCTGAATTACAATACCCATGCAAAGAAAGATGGTCTGTTCAACACCCCTCCGGTCTTCTCGATCTGGGCAGTCAAGCTGGTACTCGAATGGGTCAAGGCTCATGGCGGTGCTCAGGGTATGGCAGAACGGGCTACTCGTAAGGCGAACCTGCTCTACAATGCGATCGACAGTCTCGATTCCGTCTTCTACTCACCCGTAGATGCACGATACCGATCGAAGATGAACGTCGTGTTCAGACTCAGGGATGAAGAGCTCGAGAAACAGTTCCTCAAAGAGACCGCAGCCATGGGCATGCTCGGACTGAAAGGACACAGAAGTGTTGGTGGATGCCGTGCATCGATCTACAACTCACTTCCTGAAGAATCTGTGGCAGTGCTTGCTGACTACATGAAAGAATTTGCACGAAAGAATGGATAAACCAATGAAGATCGACGATACGAACAAAGCAATTATCAAACAGCTTCGAGATGGACGCAAATCGTATAGCGCAATAGCTGATGAACTCTCTATCACTGAGAATACGGTACGCGCCCGGGTCAATAAGCTCATGGATGAGAAAGTGCTTGAAATAACCGGGTTAGTCGATCCATCATCACTGCCGAATCATAAGATCGTCATCATGGGCATCAAACTGAAGACTCTGGATCTGGGCAGGAAGGCCAAGGAATTCACCCAGCTTCGCGGGGTAGTCTTCGCAACGGTCGTCACCGGACGCTATGATCTGATCGTACAGGTGCTCATCAATGAGAACGACGGGTATTCTCTACTGGACTTCTTCAATCGGGAGCTGGTAAAGGTCTCTGAGATCCAGGATGTCGAGACGTTCGTCGTCTATGAGTCCTTTGACCTGAGAGTCCCCTATATTCTCTGATGCGATTCTGACTTGCAGGTATATCTGACGACAGCCTGTAACCGGGCTGTCGTCTTCACGGAATAAAGATACAAGGGGTTTGGGTATGAAGAAGACACCTTTGCACGCAGTATACAGTTCGTATCCCGGAGTCAAGCTCATTGATTTCGGTGGATGGGAACTCCCTGTCAATTTTGAGGCGGGGATACTGGCGGAGCATAAGCAGGTACGGGAACAGGTGGGACTGTTCGACGTATCACACATGGGGGAGTTCCTTGTCGATGGACCGGGCAGCGATGAGTTCGTTGACTACCTGGTGACCGGGAACGTCGCAGCCATGCAGAACGGACAGGTGCTCTATGCACTGATGTGCTATCCCTCCGGAGGGGTGGTAGACGATCTGATCATCTACAAGAAGGCTGCTGATGCCTATCTGCTCGTGGTGAACGCCGCGAACATCGAGAAGGATTTTGCCTGGGTCACCAGGGAGAATCCCCGCAGTGCTGCAGGGGATCAGAACCTGCCGCGTATCATCGATGCCTCACAGGATTTCGTGCAGATCGCTCTGCAGGGTCCCCTGGCTGAAGATGTGCTGGCGACACTCTGGACAGGCTGCAGTGAACTGGGATTCTTTCACTTCGAAGAATCGGTATCTCTCGGCGGTATTACCGCACTCATCTCACGTACCGGCTATACCGGTGAAGACGGCTTCGAGCTCTATCTTCCGGCGGAAGACGGACCGGCGCTCTGGAATCTGCTGATGGAAGCAGGAGAACCCTTCGGTATCCTGCCCTGCGGGCTCGGTGCGCGTGATACGTTGAGACTCGAATCAAAGCTTCCGCTCTACGGCCATGAACTCACCTCAGAGATCACACCTCTGGAAGCGAACCTGTCAGTCTTCGTGCATCTTGATGCTGGAGATTTTTGTGGAAAAGATGCGCTGGTGAAGCAGAAGGAAGAGGGGATACCCCGCTCATTACGTGGTATCATAATGGAAGACAAAGGTATCCCGAGAAATGGGTACGAGGTCTACAGCGGGGATGACTGTATCGGGTTCGTCACCAGCGGAGCGGTGTCACCGAAACTGGATGCATTCATCGGATTAGTGCTGATCAGGCGCGGCTGCGGTCTGAAGATCGGAGATCGTGTGGATATCGAAATCCGCGGCAAGCGGAAACGAGCGAGACTGGTGAAAACACCATTCTACAAGAATACCGGGAGGAAACGATGAGCGAAGTAAGAAAAGGACTGTGGTATACCACCGATCATGAATGGATTCGACTTGAGGGGACAAAGGCCTATGTTGGTATCACCGATTATGCTCAGGCACAGCTTGGTGAAGTGGTATACGTAGAGCTTCCTGAGATCGATGATGAGTTCGAGAAGGATGACGAGATCTCCAGTATCGAGTCGGTCAAGGCTGCCTCTGCCATCATCAATCCCCTGACCGGGACGGTGAAGGAAGTCAATGAGGATCTTGAAGATACGCCTGAGCATATCAATTCCGATCCGTTCGAGTACTTCATCTATGCCATAGAGCTCTCTGATGAATCAGAGTGTGACGATCTGCTTGATGCTGATGCATACAGTGCATACCTCGAAACACTATAACGAGGAAAGGAATACGTAGCTGCCATGATGAATCCGTATAGTGTCCCCACGAGTGAAGAGAAGTCTGTGATGCTCAAGGCTATCGGCCTTTCGAGCATCAGAGAACTCTTCAGTGATATTCCATCGCATCTCTATCTTGAGAGCTGTACTGATATCCCTCAGGGTGTCTCCGAGTACGAAGCTCTGCGGCACCTTGAATCTCTTGCTGAGATGAATACCCTCGGGGTATCGTATCTGGGCTGTGGTTCCTATGACCATATCATCCCCTCTGCGGTCTCCCATCTGTCCTCTCTCCCGTCGTTTCTCACTGCCTATACTCCCTATCAGCCTGAAGTGTCACAAGGCACGCTGCAGGCGATCTTCGAGTATCAGACGATGATCTGTGAGATCACCGGGATGGATGTCTCCAATGCCTCTCTCTATGACGGACATACCGCCGCATCTGAAGCTGTGGTCATGGCCCGCAACGCCAAGAGGAAGGGGAACATCCTGCTCGTATCAGAGACGATACATCCGAACACTCTCAGTGTCATCAAGACACATATGTCCCATTCTGATCTGCAGATCCAAACTATCGCAGCGAATGACGGCGTAGTCAAACTTGCTGATCTGGAAGCGATGTTGAGTCCTGAGGTCATCGGGGTCCTGGTGCAGAGTCCGAACATCTACGGCTGCGTGGAAGATTATTCCGGGTTTGCCGATCGTATCCATGCACATAAGGCCATGTTCATCATATCCAGTGATCCGATGGCCCTCGGTGTGATCCCTTCTCAGGGTGACTGGGGTGCAGATATCGCCATCGGTGACATCCAGCCCTTCGGTATCCCGACCTGTTTCGGCGGGCCTTCTGCAGGCTATATCGCCGTACACGAGAAGTTATTGAGAAAACTTCCTGGTAGGATCGTAGGTGAATCTACAGACAGCAGCGGCAGACGTGCTTTCGTACTGACGCTCCAGGCTCGTGAACAGCATATAAAACGTGAACGGGCGACCTCGAACATCTGTTCGAATCAGGCTCAGGTCGCGTTGACCGCTTCGATGTATCTATCACTGACCGGGTGGAACGGCGTCAGAGAGGCTGCGGTCCAGTCGCTGACGAAGGCCCATTTCCTCTATGAAGCTTTGCAGTCTGTCAGTTCGATCGAACCTGCGTTCTCCTCACCGTTCATCGGTGAGTTCACCATCGATCTTGGATCGGCTGAACAGGCCGGTGCTTTCCTCTCAGGGATGCGGGAACACGGGATCTTTGCCGGAGTGCATCTTGGCGAGCTCGATGCCTCCATGGCCGGGCTGATCGCAGTCTCTGTGACTGAGAAACGCACGAAAGCCGAACTTGAACAGTATGTCCACTCGGCACAGGAGGTGCTCTCATGACGTATACCAGCCTGATCTATGAGAAGAGCTGCCCCGGGCGCCAGGGCTATCGATTCCCCGCCCTGGATGTACCCGCGATCAAACTGTCTGAGGTGCTTCCGCAGAGTCTCATCAGAAGCAGTGTCCCGAATCTGCCCGAGGTCTCCGAGGTCGATGTCGTACGGCATTATACCAATCTGAGTCAGAAATGCTTCTCTGTCGATACCGGCAGTTATCCTCTCGGTTCCTGTACTATGAAGTACAACCCCAAAGTGAACGAGGATGCTGCGGCTCTCAAGGGTTTCTCGCAGCTGCATCCCCTCCAGCCACAACAGAGCATCCAGGGGATACTTCGTCTGCAGTATGAATTACTTGAGAGGCTCTCAGCCCTGACAGGGATGAAGTGGGGGACTCTCCAGCCCTTTGCCGGTGCTCATGGGGAGTATACCGGGATGAAGCTGTTCAAAGCCTACTTCGACAAGCTCGGTGATACCCGGCGTAAGCGTATCCTGATCCCCACCTCGTCCCATGGGACCAATCCGGCTTCAGCTCATATGTCGGGCTTCGAGGTGATCGAGGTCGCTGCCAACGAGAGAGGCCTGGTCTCCCTGAAGGATCTGGAGCAGTATCTTGATGATGAACTTGCAGGTATCATGCTGACGAACCCCAACACGCTCGGGCTCTTCGAAGATGATATCCTGACGATCGCAGGCAGTGTCCATCGTGCCGGAGGCCTGCTCTACTACGATGGGGCCAACTTCAATGCGATCATGGGTAAGACCCGACCTGGAGATATGGGATTCGATGTCATTCACCTGAATCTCCATAAGACCTTCGCTACTCCGCATGGCGGGGGAGGTCCCGGTGCCGGTCCGGTCCTGGTCTCGCAGCGCATGCTGCCGTTCCTTCCGACTCCCGACATCACCTTCAGTGACGGGGTGTATCAGCTCACCACTGATCGTCCTGATTCGATAGGGCGTATCTCAGGCTTCTACGGGAACATCGGGGTGCTCATCCGTGCCTACACCTATATCCTGGTCATGGGAGCAGACGGACTGCAGGAGGCTTCTGAGCATGCGGTGCTCTTTGCCAACTACGTCAAAGAGGGGCTCAAAAAGGCTTATCTGCTGCCGTACGATCAGATCTGCAAGCATGAGTTCGTGATCTCGGCACAGGAGATCAAAGAGACCTACGGAGTCTCTGCCATGGATATCGCCAAAGGGTTGATCGATGAGGGGATCCATCCCCCCACGATGTACTTCCCGCTGATCGTGCCTGAAGCACTGATGATCGAACCGACTGAGACTGAATCGAAGGCCGATCTTGATCGGTTCATCGATGCGATGCTCCTGCTGAAACAGAAGGTCATCGATGATCCCGATGCGCTGCATGCTGCTCCGGTGACCACACCGATCGGACGTGTCGATGAGGTGCAGGCTGCACGGAAGCCGGTCGTCCGCTGGAGACCTGATACCGTTTCTTCATAGCACAGCATACAGCGGCAGGTACAAGTTACCTGCCGCTGTTCTCAGATATGGAATACCACTTGTCTATCACGGCAAACCCTTGTACAATAGCATGAGAAGTATAGCTCTGGAGGGTGTGATGGCTGATATCAAAACTGACTACCTGGGATTATCTCTTGCGAATCCCATTATCATAACAAGTTCTCGACTTACGGCAACACTAGATGGTGTCAAGAGATGTGAGGATGCCGGTGCGGGTGCGGTCGTGCTCAAATCGATCTTCGAAGAGCAGATCGACTTTGACTCTGCGAAGATGCTCGAAGGGGCGGATGCCTCCTATCATGCAGATGCCTATGATTTCTTCGCGAATACCAGCAAAGACTACTATATCGATCGATACCTCGAACTCGTGGAGCAGGCGAAAGCCAGCCTCTCGATCCCGGTGATCGCCAGTGTGAACTGTATCCACTCCGGTTCCTGGATCGATTATGCACACAGGTTTCAGGAAGTGAACGCTGATGCTCTGGAGATGAATGTCTATATCATCCCATCCGATGCATCCAAGACCCCTGAACACATCGAACAGGAGTATGACCGGCTCGTGAAAGAGGTCCGATCGAAGATATCCATCCCGCTTGCCCTGAAGATCGGACAGCAGTTCACAGCTCTCGCGAACAGACTGAGACGATTCGAGATGCTGGGAGTCGATGCCCTGGTGCTGTTCAACCGCTTCTATCGAACTGATATAGATATCAACAAGGAACTGATGGTCCCCGGAAAGGTATTGAGTGTCCCGGAAGAGTCAGCGATCCCGCTGCAGTGGACTGCTCTGTCATCTGGCGAACTCGATCTTGATATCTGTGCCAATTCCGGAATATTCACCGGCGAGGATATGATCAAACAGCTGCTGGCAGGAGCCGCCTGCGTTGGTATCTGTTCTGCGGTCATGAAACATGGCCATGGAGTGATCAACACGATGAACAAGGACCTGGAGCAGTGGATGGACCGTAAAGGCTATCAGAGTATCGCTGATTTCAAAGGCAAACTATGTCAGGAGAATCTTGAGCATCCGGATCTCTGGGAGCGTTCCCAGTATGTGAAAGCCGTATGCGGTATAGAGTAGAGAGGGTCTGATGATCAGTGATGAGTTTAAGGATATCACACCGTACTCAGGTGATGAGCTCTACGAGGCGATCGAGCGGCTGAAGAGCAACAAGAGTTTCATCAAGAGTGCGAGTGAGATGGTGTTCACCGACCACTTCAATCTGGTATCCACAGTGAAGAAGCACGCCCTGCAGCGAAAACTCTTCGATGCTCTCGATCAGGTGCATACGGTCGATGAGTTCCAGGCGAACGTGACTTCGAAGATCCTGATCAAGCAGGTCCTGAAGAACTCTACCGATGGGTTCACCTATGAGGGCCTTGAACATCTGAAGAAGGGCAATGCCTATTTCTTCTTCAGCAATCACCGTGATATCGTGCTGGACTGCGCCCTGCTCAATGAAGTGCTCGGTAATGAAGGATACGGCTATACGGAGATCGCCATAGGGGATAACCTCCTGCTCAATCAGCTCTCCAAGGATCTGTTCAAGCTCAACGGCGGGGTGACGGTCAAACGCAGTCTTCCGATGCGTGAGAAGTTCCATGAATCGAAAAAACTCTCCTCCTACTTCTATGAGACGATCGCACACCGGAAGAAGTCGATGTGGGTCGCCCAGAAGAGCGGCAGAGCGAAAGACGGGATCGATGTCACCAGTCCCGCGATCATCAAGATGCTCTATATGTCGCAGAAGAGTTCGGGGATGAGTTTCCATCAGCTGCTGGAAGATTGTACCATCGTACCGGTCGCTGTCTCCTATCAGTATGACCCCTGTGACATCAACAAGGGTCGGGAGACCCTCTCTCACTATCTGAAAGGCTTCTATAACAAGAAGAAATACGAGGATATGATCAATGTACTTCGCGGGATCCGCAAGCAGAAGGGCCATGTGCATCTGTACGTGGGAGAGCCGCTTGACCCGGGTCTTACCGATCATCTTGCCGTGGCCCGTGAGATCGACCGACAGATCCATCTCGGCTACAAGCTGTGGGACACGAACTACATCGCCTATGACCAGGTCACCGGCGGGAATCGGTTCTCTGCTCATTATGATGAATCAGCTCGTGAGAAGTTCAATGATCGGTACCGAGGCCTTACCCCGGAACTGAGATCCTTCATCATGGACTCCTATGCCAACCCGGTGAAGATGTATCTCAAGGAACTTGAGCACTGATGAAGGAGTGCTTCTCGACGCTGCTGATCCTTGCAGCGTGTATGACCTTGCTGATCTCCTGTACCGAAGAGACCCCGCAGATCCATGAGATACAGACACAGCTTGTCAATCATACTGATCAGGAGTCCGGTGAGATCACCCGCTTCCTGGAACTCGCCGTGCATAGTGCAGGTGATGATGAACAGCATCAGATAGAACGCATCACCGTCACCGCTCCTGAGGATACGTTCCTTGCCTGGGAGATCAATCAGGACCTGATGCATGCACAGCTGATCGATGGTGAGTTATGGATCAGTACCGGCCGTCTGCTTGCCCCTGCTGCCTTTGGACGAGCAATTCAGTTTCCCCGGGGATCCTATACCCTGACCCTCCTGATGCGTAACGGTCTAGCTGCCGAGCAGCAGTTCATGATCAATGACCCCCTGGTGCTCACCCCTGCGGTATCGATACTGTTCCCCCGCTATGACCGTGCCGAAGATCGCATCCTGGCATCCTCTGGAGCATCTGTACGCATACGCGGCTTCGATGCTGCCATGAACCCCGTCGGGGAGACCGAGGTGCGCACCGACTTGAGACTGGCTGAGCAGATCGATCGTATCAGCGATGAGATGAAGGCTGAGTTGGTATTCTTCGAACTTGCATGGTTTGACCCGGTACTCAAGCAGCAGTTCAGAACCGGAGCCTATACACTGCCTGAAGACTAGATGATCCTCTGTACCGCTTTGAAGAGCTCTTCCCTCGTGATGATGGTCCAGATCGGTCTACCGTGAGGACAGCGGGGTACCTCGAGGGCAAAAGCTCTCTCTATGAGTTCCGCCGCAGTCAGTTCATCAAGTACATCTCCCTCTTTGACAGCCGCCCTGCAGGATATGGAAGCGAACAGACCTCTGGTGATCTCCTCTGCACTGCCGAGATGCTGCTGTATGAACGAGACGATCTCACTTTCGATACTCTTCGCATAATAGGGCAGCGCCATGATCTCCCAGGTGAGCTCCTGCTGGGGGTCTTTTCTCAGGACCACTGCCGATGCAGCATACTCATCTGCATGCAGGGTAAGATAGCGGTCAGTCGCTTCAGAGACACTGAAGGAGAGCGGTACGAGCAGTTGCTGCTTTGCTGGATGGGTAGACAGTTCGTGATAGATGATCTTCTCATGAGCTGCATGCTGGTCGATGAGGTAGAGCTCCTGATCCCGTTCAACGAGCAGAAAGACCCCGAACAGCTGCCCCAGATAGGAGAAGTCCCTGACTGGCACATCCTGCTTCGATTCCCGTGCCGGTGTCGGTCCGGGAGAGAATATGGCTTGAGCATCCTTGATCCACTGATCAGAGACCGGTTCCCGGTGCGATGGGGCAGGTTGGCTTGAGGATGGACGGTAGGCAGTCCTCACAGCCGGCGAGCGACTCTTCTGTGATTCGGAGGAGAAGGTGAACGCCTGCTGTCGGGTATAGGAATCTCTGAGTTCGCTCCTGCTCTCCTGATAGAGATGCTGTTTGATCGTCTGTACCAGCTGATGATGCACCTCCTGTGCGATCCTCAGTTTGATCTCCCGCTTTGCCGGATGGATGTTCACATCGACGAGTTCAGGGTCCACGGTGATGAAGGCGAAACAGTAGGGGAAACAGCCGCCGGGCAGATGATCGGCATAGCCATACCCGATCGCCTGCATCAGTGCGTAGTCATCGATTCGTCGGTCATTGACGAAGATCTTGATATAGGAGCGGTCGTTGCGATAGAGTGAGGTGGTACTGCAGATCAGATCGAGAGAGAAGGAACCGCACTGCTGATGGACTGATGAGAAGAACACTGGATCGAACTTCTTCGGAAAGGCATCTATGACCCGTTGGAGCGCATCTGCCTTGCGCAGGAAGAGTTTCAAGGTTCCCGAGGAGAAGAATCTGAACTCGATCTGCGGGAAGGCCAGTGCCTTATCGATGAAGACACGTTTACAGGCTGCAGCTTCAGCCTGAGGGCTTTTGAGGAAGTTCTTTCTGCCGGGTATGGAATAGAAGAGATCCCTGACCTCGATCGTCGTCCCTTTTGCGTACCCGCCGGGCACAGGATCCTCGATGAGCCCCTCGGTGACGGTAAGAGTATTGGTGTGTTCGCGGTCAGGAGAACTCATGATGGTCATCTTCGAGCAGGCAGCCATGCTTGCAAGTGCTTCACCGCGAAAGCCCAGCGTCCTGATCGCATAGAGATCACTGACCTCTGAGATCTTCGAGGTCGCATGCGACCTGCAGCAGAGTGCCAGGTCCTCACGATCCATGCCGCTTCCGTCATCGATCACCTTGATCGATGAGATCCCGCCATCTTCTATATAGACATCGATGCGGGTGGATCCCGCATCGATGGCATTGTCGAGCAGTTCACGAACGATCGCCTGCGGGCGGTCTATGACCTCTCCCGCTGCGATCCTCTGTGCTATGATCGGATCAAGCTGCCTGATCCTTGGGCCATGTGACATCCGTACTCCTGTTACAATAGCTGCACTCTGGTGCCGAAGGAATATGACGGAACTACCGTACCGGTAACATTATCATTGCCGGCAGTATAGGGATCTATCAATCTGCCGTTCGCATATTCGGCGATCGAGGAGAATCGACCATACACTTCAAGTAATCCGAAGGTATAGGAGATATCGGCAAAGAGCTGTACTGACTCATCGAAGAGTGTGAAATCCGTGATACCCGGTCGTATGTTGTACGACAACCCTCGCATGACGATCCCTGCAGAACCTGCGAGCGGCGTACCCTGGTAGGATACGTTGATCCCGATCAGATCGGGACTCGAGGCAGCACTGGTGGTATCGAAGTCGATAGTGAAGGAATCATCGAAGTCCAGTTCGAGGAAGGCCGAGAACGCAAACAGATCCCTGTGGTAATCGAGGGAAGCTGCGAAGGTCCAGCTGATCAAACCCTTGTCAGTCAGGTAATCAGTATCATCATAGAGATCATATATAGCTGCACGTCTCCATGCATAGTCAGCTCCGAAGAGATTGCCGGTAAGATTGCCGGTGCTCCGTGCGAGTGATGCCCTGATATCCATGGTAGGATAGGCAGCTTCGATCCCTGCGGTGACCAGCGTGTTATAGAAACTCGTATCATTCATGAACCCATCAGTATGGAAGGTATCATCCACGATCGTCATCACATTGAGCTCACCGAAGGCTGCAATACGGGAATCTTCACCGGTATGCAGAGGCAGGGTCAGATCGAACCCAGGGATCAGCAGCATCTGTGTAGCAGAGGTACCGGACCCGGGAGCTTTGAAGGTGAGATCGATCAGGGCAGAGACTCCCAGTTCGAACGCATAGCCATTGGGCGTCGGGGTGATCCCGATCCCTGCAGCCATGAGCTGCGGGTTGGATAGGTCATTGATCATCAGTTCGGTATCAAGCAGCGCCGTATCAAGTTCTGAGTAGAAGCCGGTGCGGTTGATGAACGGAGCATCGATGGAGGTGTTCAGATGAGAGATCAGGCTGCCGTGAGAGAAGGTGATATCGTCACTGTCTGATACACGAAGGTAGAAGGTATCTCCAGGTTCGTTGATGCGTGCATGATCGATCAGAGAGAGGATATCGATGACCGTCTCACGGACACTATGGAAGTCTGAACTCCCGAAGTTCTCATAGAAGTCATAGGGAGTGTTCCCTGCCTCATAGAGCCAGGAGGCTGTATCCAGAGGGTTCCCGTTAGTATCGATACCGACTTTGAGTCCTGCATCGAAGGACTCGGTCTGGATCGATGGATAGAGGTACAGCGATGTATAGGGTGAGGCATATACGGATGAGTCGATCGACTCCTTGATCCCGAGTTCACCTGTGAGACTGAACCAGGAGGGACTCTCATCCTGAGAAACTGCCGGCTGTGTTTCGACACGATCCTCAGGATCCGTGTAGCGAAGATCTTCGAGATCTCCCAGTCTGATGGTAGTCTCCAGAGAGAGTACCGGTGTGACACTGGAAGCATCAGCTGTATAGCGGCCGTCACTGTCAGGATCACTGTACTGAGCGATCTGTGCATATGCAGCAGTGAAGGAGAGATCCTCAGTAGTGAGGGTCAAGCCGCCGAAGAGCCTGGTATCGGGGGTGAACAGCGAGAAGGAGTCATCGATCAGGCTGGAGATCAGCCCGTCGCTGGAGAACCCGCCATACAGGCTGAACGACTCATTACCGCCTGAGAGCCTGAAGGAGAGACGATCAGAATCGAACTGGGGATCATAGGTCGCAGCATCTATCGGCAGGTAGTAGGAGATACGGGTATGCAGCTGATCAAGGTCATAGGCTGCAGTCCCTTTGAGACCGAATTCCAGAGCATCGGCTGCTGAAGCATAGCCATCGTCATAGAGCCCCTCAAGAAGGGTATCACGTCTCCACTGGTAGTCATCCCCGAACATATCAAGGGAGAGATTACCCTTGTCATAGACACCGAGAATCTGGTAGGAGAGTCCTCCGGACTTGCCTGAAAGACCTGCACTGACCAGGATGTTCTCTAATCCGGTTGTCTCATCATACGATGCAAGGTAGTCGAAGGTGTTGTCTTCATAGACCATGAGGGCAGCGGCATCAGCGATGACAGAGAACGAATGGTTCTCGGTAGCAATCACCGGCAGGGTAAGGTCCAGAGCGGGGGTGATCACCATCTCTGTTGGCAGATAGTCGATATCGGCAAGTGCAGAGATACCGAGGGTGAACGGATAGCTTCGGGCGAACGGACGCAGAGCGAAACGGGCGCCGTAGATGCGTGCATAGGTGATATCATCTATGAGCAGTTCATGATCATAGAACGGTGTAGTGACACTCTGGTAGAGACCTGCCCGGTGAATATAGGGAGCATCGATGGCAGTGAGCAGTTCACTCATGAGCACCCCGTGTCCGAAAGAGAGCGGGGTGGAGTCATCGATCCTCAGATAGAACCCGCTATCGGGTGCCCCGATGAGGACATGGTCGATCAGGGAGAGTGAATCGGAGACGATGTCAAGGATCCCTTCGAATCCCGCAGCCCCGCCGCCGAAATTCCACAGCAGGTTATCGCGCTCCCGATACCAGTTCTCTATGGCAAGGGGGTTATCGTTGAAAGCTACGCTCAAGCGCAAGCCGAGATCGACCGGACCGAACATGAACCGCGGATAGAGGGTGGTCACTGCATAGGGAACAGATGAACTCCCTTTGAGCTCATGCATGAGACCGAAGCCCAGAGCCAGTTCCGCGGTGAGACCGGAGTCGCTGTCGTTCGCATCACCTGCGGTCTCAGCCGTGTCTTCGGCGACCAGCAGTTCGATCTCACGTGCGAGCGGGACCTCTTCTGTGACTTCCTCAGGTGCTGGTTCTTCAACAGGTTCTTCCTTAGCGATGATGATCTCAGGCTCTTCGGTCGGCTGATCGATCTCAGGTTCTGTCACCGGTTCAGCCTCGGGTTCGGGTTCGGGTTCGGGTTCCACTGCCTCTGCGACAGTCTGGGGTTCTGGTTCTGGTTCTACTGGTTCTACCGCTGCCGTGACTGCCAGCTGTACGCGCTCATAGTGCTGTATGGGCAGTTCCGTGGTAAGTCGTTCGATCTGCTGAGCCTCGGCGCTGCCGAGTACAGATTCCGATGCACCGGTGGCGAGCTGTCCTTCAGCAGGGATCTCGAACGATTGATCTGAAGCAGCAACTCGGGCCTCAGCGAGTCCTTTGACACTGGTGAATCGCTGTTCTGTACCTGCTTCCAGAATGTAGTCACCTTCTGTGAACGTATAGGACGACTGTGCAGTCGAAAGCGTGATGCGGGTGTCGGCATCTGATAATGCTCTGATACTGCCTCGTACGACATAGATGCGTATCTCATCGGCAGACAGTGAGTCGATCGCGATGATGGACTGCGGCCCGATACGCATCGCCCCGAGAGAGAGCGTCAACTCTACCGAACGATCGAGTGTCTGGATGATCCAGCCCTGATGGACGGCATTCACGGTACTCGCGTCTTCGACCAGGAATCCCTTCTCATTGAAGATCTTGGCATTCGAGCCTTCAAGGTAGGGGGTGAACGAAAGTCCTGACACCTCCTGAGCACCTATATTCCCTGTCTGAACAAGCAGAAGTATCGACAGCATGATCCACAGAATCCGGTATCTTTTGTTCATCATAATCACATCTCACTTTTTAGGGTACTGTACAGTAAGGTCCTTTCTGCATGGGCTGCGAAAGAACCTTACTGATATGGCAATACTATGCAATTATACACCAAAATATGGTAAACCACAATGCAGTGCTTACCCTCTCTTTTAGAAAGGCAGTGCGATGTCACCCGCAAGTGAGAATCCGGATGTCGACATGTCTCCATTCTCATCGAATGCGATGGTATAGCCGAAGGATGTCTCGATGATACTGTATTTCACAGTCACATTGGCATTGATCACTGAATCCTGCATCGGGTTCAATACCCCGTCGAGGAAGGTATCAAGTGAGCTGCCGTCGAGTTCGTTCCTGGTGTAGGTCGCATCAAAGTAGAAGAAGGGCAGCAGGTCCTCTCCGAGTTTCATATAGGCTTCCATGCTCGGAGTATCGATGGTACCTGCGGTCGGGTCAAGGTCTCCCATGATGCTCACATCAAGGACGAGGTTCTCATCGAACAGGTCGAACCCGAGATTGGCGAACAGGTAGAGGTTATCGACTGCGATGCTGTTCTCATAGGGTTGATAGCGGTCGAGGTCATACTTCTTTGAGAAGTAGTCCGGCTGGTAGCCGCTCTCAGGGAACGTCACATCTGCCCGGTATCGGATGAAGCCCACGATATCACCCATCAGTCCGGTACGGTAGGCTTTGACCGGAGTCTCATCCTTCTGCTGGAAGGCAAGGTCGCCATAGAGGGTCAGACCGAATAGACCCATATCCAGGACCGGCATCATGATATCAGCGCCGTACATGAGGACCTGATCAGGGGCTGTCGCCGCAGCATCGGTGAAGTGACCGTAGGCATCAGGATCCAAGTCAGTCGCGTAGGAGGCTCCCACCTGGATATCGTGCAGCAGCGGGAAGGAGATGAAGGCAAGCGGTCGGGTATAGACCCTGCCTGCCATCAGGTTGTAGGCTGACAGATCGCTGATGAAGGTCTCGAACCCTATATAGGGAAAGCCGAACAGCTCACCATCGATATCGAACTGGGCACCCATGAGACGGATGTCAGGCTGAAGTGCCGTATTGGTATATCGGTTGACGAATATGCCCGTTCCGACTGTCACACTGTCGAGTTCTCCGAAGCGTGCATACAGCGGATCGCCTTTGAATCCGTAGCGTACATAGCGGATGAGCGGAAGATAGGTGGAGGCTACCGTCTGCGCCTTATCGATGAGATTCTCATCATCGGTGAAATCGGGGATCCAATCCTCTGCGATGAAGGTGAATCCTGCATCTCCGCCGAAGGAGAAACGGAACGAACCGATCAGTCCGATACCGAAGTTCCCGATCGATATATCGGGTTTGATATTCACCCCGATCGTGTTTGCTATCGGTTCTCCCTCATCATTGACGAGGTTATACTGGAATCCGATATTAAGATCGAAGTCATTGGCTGCTGCCGTTGAGAGCGGCATGAGCAGCAGCATCACTGCCAGAGCTAATCCTATCTGTTTTTTCATAATGTTCTCCCCTGAAAAAAGTATACTGTAATCGTAATCAAAAGACAAACCTTTCGGTATAAATGGCTTTCATATATACTAACAGCTATGATAGTAAGTATGTTACAGGTCGTTATGCAATTGGAAGATATTTCCAGTCTGAAGGACAAGCGAAGGATCGTCAGATCTCTCATCGATCGGATCAGGCATAAGTTCCCCGTATCAGCTGCCGAGGTCGATCTGCTTGATTCACTCTCCTTTGCCCAGATCGGTGCAGCTCTGGTGTGCAATGATGCGCAGTACGGTAATCAGGTCCTGCAGAAGATCATTCGTTTCCTTGAGCAGTACTCTCATGCGACGCTGTATGCTGCAGAGGTCCACTCCGAGGAATTCGGCAGCTGAGATCATGGGCATGATAGATATGCTCTCTGGTGAGCTTGTCTATGGAGCAGAGGTCTTTGATGATCGGCTTGATCCTAGACCTGATGTTCGTCTGATCATAGGGACATACCGGTTTTACCACCGGAAGGTCATAGACCTCGTCAAGACGGGCCGGGACGCGCTCACGGACCTCGATCATCGGTCTGATCACGTAGAGACTGCCCTTGAAGAACTCCTGGACCGGCTGCATGGTGGAGAAGTCGGCTCTGAAGCAGAGGTTGATCAGAGAGGTCTCAACCAGGTCATCAAGATGGTGCCCCAGGGCGATGATCCTGATCCCCCGCTGCTGTGCATGCTCGAAGAGTATCCTCCGTCGGTTCCGTGAGCAGTGATAGCAGTTGAAATCATCATGATAGGCCTCATGGAACATATGGGCATCTTGGGAGATGAAGGTGATATCGAGGGCTTCGAAGAACCGCTTGAGTTCCTGAACATGTTCCGGTGATACCGGGTACTCCCTCCAGTTGATATGCAGTGCTTCCAGGCGGTAGTCGATCGGCAGCCACTTCCTGCGAAGCGATAGCGCCAGAGCCAGAGCCAGAGAGTCTTTCCCCCCTGAGATCCCCAGCAGTACCGTATCCCCGTCTGCGATCATATCATAGCTGTTGATCGCCTTACCGGTCTTCTTGATGAATCGGTGGACCCAGGGGGGGAAGGTCCCTGCGATCAGGTCAGAGTAGGGAAGTCTCAGCAGAGCTTCTGCAGGTGGTGTGTTCGTCATCGTGATCAGTTCCTTCTGTCTCAGGACAGCACAGAAAACAGTTCTTCTTCGGTAACGGTCAGGGAACCGGGAAGAAACACTCTCAGGGCTGTGAGGGTTCGGGTGAACCTGTCTATGACAGGCCGGGTGAAGATCGTATCTGCTTCAAGGAAGGGAAGTCCCTTCCGGGTCCCTGAGATGATCTGTGCATCGGACTGCAGACAGATGGGCTCAGGGATGTCTATGATGACCTGCCAGGGCTCCAGTGATGCACCGGAGGTTCGGTTGAGATGCGTCCTGAGGCGCTCCTCTGCGCTGAAGCGCTGCCTCTGGTCGCGAAGCATCGGGATGAACGGCAGAGCCCTCTGATAGGGGACAGAGAGCGCCATCTGGTAGAGGCGGTTGTCAGAGACCTCCTTGATCACCGAGAACGGCCGGTAATCGGTGGATCCGAGTACCTGATGGAACCGGGCATCATCGAGACCGTAGAGGTGCTCGGGAGTGATGATGGTCTCCTGCAGACCCAGATAGAGGACTTTTCGGATCATGGCGGTGGCACTTCTGACATGTCTATGCCAGTAGATATTGCGGTACATCAGATACTTGGAGAACAGCAGGTGTTCGATACTGCTGATCCCCTGTTCCTGCAGCCCGAGTACCCCATCTTCAGTCAGTGCGATCTTGGTCAGGATGAAATCCACGTCCTGCAGACCATAGGGGACTCCGCAGAAGAAGGCATCACGGTTGAGGTAGTCAAGCTTGTCAGGATCAAGAGTCCCCGAGAGCAGGGTGCGATAGAGCCGAACCTCCTCAGAAGCGCCTGGCATCTGGTCATCGATGATCTGAGCGGTCATGAGGGAATCTGCTCCGATACGCTGATCTATCACCGCTGAGAGACCCCGGTCTTCGATGATCAGCCGTGCCGCGAGTGATTCATGGCTCTTGAGCGGAAGATCCTTCAGTGAATGGGTATAGGGAAAGTGACCGAGATCATGCAGCAGGGCAGCGACGAGAAAGGACCTTACACCGGTGAGTGAACAGCGTGAGGTGATGGCGTTCTGCTGATCCTTCATGAGCACCAGCAGCATCCTTCTGGCGATCGCATAGACCCCGATACTGTGGCTGAGCCTGGTGTGCACGGCTCCGGGATAGATCAGATGGGTCGGACCGAGCTGCCTGATCCGTGAGAGTTTCTGGAACTCGGGTTCTCGCCAGAAGTCCATGAAGGTCTCGGGGAACAGTACTGTTCCCCATACGGGGTCCCGGACCGGTTCGCTGCAGCCTGAGGTGAGGAACGTGAAGATGGCACTGGTTGAATCATTCATACCGGACATACTATCTCAATGGTCTCTTTTCTGTCTAGAGTGGATAGACAGTCCACTGGAGGTTCGGTTCACGAGTGTCCTGCTGCGTCCCGCTGAGAGTTCGACTCGTATGAGTTCCCTCTCGAGCCGAACCATGATATGATGCGGATAGCTGTCGAGATTCGGGGAGGTTCGTAGAGAATGAGAGGTAGAGGTACTGCTGCATGCGTGCTGCTTCTGTGTGCAGTGCTCGCTCCTGCTGCTTCACCACATGAGCTTCGCATGCTCACTATGGTCCGTATACCGCCGGTGGCACCGCTGGATACGGTACTCGGCAAAATGCCCTCAGCAGCTGCGATCCCTGCAGAGTATGCTCAGCTGCTTCAGCAGTTCTTTCTGGAGGAACTCCCCACCGAGCAGAGAAGGGAGATGCTCGGTGATGCTTCGGCTCACATGATCGATGCGCTGTACGGAAGTACACTCTTTTCGGACCTCCCGGCTGAAGAACTCCGTATCGGAGTGGTCACCGAGGCTGATACCCTGGGCGTCCCCATCCGGCTGATCTTCAGCCCTGAATCTGGACGTGCATCACTCTCCGGGACGGTCTATCTGCTCGAACAGGGTGATCAGTGGAAAATAGGTCATCTCGATCTGAAATAATCTGATCAATAATATTGACACGAATCGCCTTCGTTGCTATAGTACCAAAGTTCACTGACAGTGGGTACTGCCTGCTGAGTGAATACCTGAAGCAGGGGCAGTGATGCTCTCATCATGGTGGCGTAGCTCAGTTGGTAGAGCAAACGGCTCATATCCGTTCGGTCAGGGGTTCAAATCCCTTCGCCACTACTTTTTCTTCTCTCCTGGTACCCATAATCATACATAGTAGTATACACTGTTCTCAGCACTGCAGCATGCTCACCGGGCATGCTGTCAAAAGGATAGTCTGATGAGTACATTCGCGCGTGACAAGCAGTACATCAAATTCTCTTCCTATGGGTTTCTCAAGAATCTGAGGTTCTTTGATGCATATATCCTCCTGTTCTTTCGGGAGATGGGCATCTCCTACACCCTTATCGGGGTCCTGTTCTCCATTCGGGAGATCCTCACCAATCTCATGGAGATACCCTCCGGTCTCATAGCCGACACCTTCGGCAGAAGAAGGAGTATGGTCTTCTGCTTTGCCAGCTATATCGTCTCGTTCGCTTTGTTCTTCCTCTTTTCCGAGTACTGGGTCTATGTGATCGCCATGGTCTTTTTCGCCCTCGGAGAGGCGTTCCGTACCGGTACCCACAAGGCCATGATCCTTGAGCATCTCAGACTCAATCATCTGCTGCATCTGAAAGCTGATTACTACGGGCACACCCGGGGCTGGTCTCAGGCAGGCTCTGCTCTCTCTGCCTTCCTTGCAGCGATCATGGTCTTCTATTCCGGCGGCTACCGCATCATCTTCCTGTTCTCCATCATCCCCTATATCCTGGGACTCCTGCTCATGATCAGCTATCCGAAAGAGCTCGATTTTGCCGTTGTTGACGGGAAGATGCCTCCTGCAGGTCCGGGAGCCTGGAAGCAGCAGTTCGTCAGGAGTTTCTCCAGCCTCGGTCTGCTGATCAGGTCAAAGGAGATACGCAGGGGGATCCTGAATTTCAGTATGTTCGACGGCCTGTTCAAGGCGATCAAGGATTATCTTCAGCCGGTGATCGAACAGCTGGCACTGATCCTGCCGTTCTTCCTGGCGTTCTCCGGCGAGGAGCGTGCTGCGCTGCTGATCGGGTTGGTCTATACCCTGCTGTTCCTGCTCACCTCGTTCGCTTCCAGCAGGGCAGGGGCGGTCCGACGCAGGGTGGCTGAGACCGAGAGAGGTCTGAACCTGCTGTTCCTCCTCGGTGCTCTCATGGTCATGCTCACCGGATACTTCTATCTCTCAGGCTGGTCCTATCTGGCGGTTGTCACGTTCATCATCTATTATATGATACAGAATATACGACGGCCTCTGGCCCTCGATTATATCAGTGATCGGATCGAAGGGTCTGTCATGGCCACCGGTCTTTCGGGTGAGTCGCAGATCAAGACCCTGATCACGGCAATCCTTGCTCCGCTGTTCGGTCTTGCGGTCGATACGAGCGGACTCGGGATGACGCTGATCATCTTCGGTGCCATGCTGGTCTTCTTCGCTGTGCTCCTGCGGCTGGTCGCTGTGCAGCAGGCTGAGTCTGCATGACGTTCCCGATGAGGATCGAACCGATCCAGTCTGTGGACACTGCAGAAGTACTCAAGATCACCTATCGAACCGGTCTGTTCGGAAAAGATATGGCCCGATCCGGCCTGGTCGATGATCTGCGACTGTTCGGCTATTACTACTGCTGGTATTACCTGAGATATGAACCTGAGCATTGCGTATGCGCCAGAGCTGGGGATACGATTCTGGGGTATGTCGTGGCAACCCCAGACACCTCCAGACAGCGGGCACGCTTCATCGAGACGATGATACCCAAGATCCTGAAACGGTCGATCTATACCAATCATATGGGTCGTATCGAACAGGACCATCCAGGATGGATGCGCAGGAGTCTGCACGAGGTCATCGGTGGATTGACCACAGCACCTCCTGATTATATCGAGAGATATCCTGCACATCTTCACATCAATGTACTTCCGGAGTATCATGGGAAGGGGATCGGCAGAGCTCTCATGGAGCATCTGCTCGATCATATGCGCAGCTGCGGGGTCCCTGGTATCCATCTGCAGACCTCCAGTGCCAATCACAAGGCTCTTGCCTTCTATGAGCGCATGGGGTTCGAACTGCTGGGTTCCGAGCCGATCGATCACCCTCCTGTCGGATTCGAGGGGGTACAGGGGCTTGCTTTCGGTCTGAGACTCTAGTACATTGATGGGCAGCAGAGTCACAGGTGCGGCTCTGTTCATATACATCACCTCACGTGATGAATCCATGATCTTACAGGAGCAGTACACTATGGTCGGATTCTATATAAAGAAAGCATTCTTTGACGGATGGGATAACCTTCTGGGTATCGTTCTGGTCAATGTCTCCTTCGTCGCACTGCTGGCCCTCGGGTATGCTGCGATGTCGCTGTTCCAGATACATGCAGCACTGGGTATCATCGCTCTGGTACTGTGGTTCGTGCTGATGCACCTTGCCGCAGGGGCTGTATCCTACTACACAAAAGAATATGCATGGTACCGGCGACCGGGATTCGCGGAGTTCCGTGACTGTTTCAAGGAGGCCATACCGGCTTCTCTGGTCTTATCTGCGGTGAACCTGCTGCTGGTCCTCCTTACCGTGGTCATCATGCCGTTCTACCTCTCGCTCGGGTCGATCCTCGGTACCGTGATCTTCGCCGTACTCTTCTGGGTAGAGGTCATGGCCATGGGGTCTCTGATGTACTTCCTCCCAGTCAGTGCGCAGCTCAGAGACCGGCCGCTCAAGGCCTTGAAGAAATCGTTCATCATCTTTCTCGATAATGCCGGTTTCTCCCTCTTCCTGCTCTTCTATACCCTTGTCAACATCATACTCTCTATCGTCACCGCCATGCTCATCCCCGGGATCACCGCGATCCTGCTCTCTCATCAAGATGCGGTGAAGCTGTTGATGTACAAGTATGACTATCTCGAAGAGCAGCCTGAGGGTGACCGCAAACACATACCCTGGACAGCTCTGCTCTTCGATGAACAGGAAAAAGTGGGGCAGCGATCACTCAAGGGAATGATCTTTCCCTGGAAGGACTGATGACAGAGGTAGAGATCAAAGCACATGTGTATGATCTGAAGGCTCTTCGTGAACGGATCCTGCAGCTCGAGGGGATCTGTGGACCGGAATACCGGCATAGAGAGGATTCCTACTACGGCGCAGGAGATGGCCCTGGGGTACTCTTTCGCATCAGGACAGAGCAGGATCGGTGTGAGATCACCCGGAAGCTCAAGAGCATGCGCGGCCTCGCTGAGGTGAATCGGGAGATAGAGTTCTCCGTCTCCGATCCACAGGCCTGCAGAGAGTTCTGTGAGTCTCTCGGGTATCAGGTGGTGATACGCAAAGAGAAACGCGGGGAGATCTTCAGACATGAAGAGGTGAGCATCGAGCTGTGGGAGGTCACAGGGCTTGGCAGCTTCATCGAACTTGAAGTGCTGCTTGAAGATCCCCGAGGTGCCGATGAGGCACTTGTCGTGATCCATGCTCTGCTGGAGCGGCTGCAGGTACCGGAGACCGCTGTCGAACCACGTATGTATATCGACATGCTGCGTTCACGATGAGAGAGCGCTCAGCCGGGAGATCCGACTGAGCGCTCGTTTCGGGTGATCTCTGCTAACGTTCGACTGAGAAGCTGTGGATGGTCACCTGACGATAGGTCTCTCCCGGTCTGAGTACCGGTGAATGAAACTCCTGATGATTCATCGCATCGGGAAGTTCCCCCGCCTCCAGACAGAGGGCGGTATGTTCGTTACCGATCGAATAGTTATCGGTATAGAACTGCAGACCCGGGGCATTGGTCAGCACCTTCATCACGCGGCCGCTCGAAGGGTCCTTGAGTACGGCAGCTTCGAGTACTCCCTTATGATCTGCCAGAACAAAATTATGATCATAGCCCTGAGGATCGGCATCGATACGTGTGATATCGTCTCCGATAGGTTTTGGCTCTCTGAAATCGAACGGTGTTCCCGCTACCGGAACCAGACGGCCTGTCGGGACCTGATCACTGTCGACTTCGACGATATGCTCGGCATGGATCTGCATCAGCTGATCGAGCACACGCTCTGTGCGTGCCTTACCAGACAGGTTCCAGTAGGTATGATTGGTCAGACTCACGCAGGTGGGTCTGTCAGTCACGGCCTCATAGACGAAGAACAGTTCGTTCTTCTCTGTCAGTGTGATCGTCAGAGCGACATCGAGCGTACCAGGGAACCCCTGGTCCCCATGCTCGCTCGTCAGGGTCAGCTTCACTGATGCCCGTTCCTCTTCCCTCATGGGGAATGCTTCCCAGATGCGGGTGTTAAAACCGCTGGGGCCGCCGTGCAGCTGGAACGTATCGTGTGTGGGGACGAGCTCGATGAGCTCCCCGTCGAGGGTGAAGCTGCTGCCGCCGATCCTGTTGGCATACCTGCCGATCGTCGCGCCGTGGTAGTTCGTCGGGACCTGGTAGTCTGAGAGGGAAGGGAAGTTCTTGGTCAGCTCTTCGATCCTCCCATCTCGGTCAGGTCCCTTGAAGGAGATCAGGTATGCACCATAGGTGATCACCTCCACCGAGTACCCTGAAGAGTTCTCCAGAGTGATCTTGTCTATCGCTTTGCCATATGAGGTCGTGCCGTAGGGGTCTCTTGCTATCTTCATGTGCACATAGTACGCCATTCTTATCTGTCGGTCAATCCATAGTGACACACTGGCTGATTTTTGGTAATCTACCGCTATGGAATGGAAAGCAAGTCACATACTGGTGAAAGACAGGGCTCTTGCGGAGAGCCTGCTGAAGAAGATACAGAACGGGTCGTCCTTCGAATCGATCGCACGCTCCTACTCGGTCTGTCCGAGCAAGTCAAAGGGCGGGGATCTGGGCTGGTTCGGTTCCGGACAGATGGTCCCGGCCTTCGAACAGGCCGTGAAGCGGCTCTCCAGAGGACGGGTGAGCCCTCTGGTGAGGACCCAGTTCGGGTATCACATCATCAAACTCACAGGACGTCGAGACTGATCAGCAGCTCGGCAGTCTGCAGCACGCAGCATGCTCAGAGATTGGTATCGGGGATGATGTAAGGTCTTCTGGTGAAGGGGTCCTCGACCATCTGTGTGGTGATCCCGTAGACGGCCTTCAGCGTCTGTGGGGTGATCATCTCCTGAGGGGTACCGTGTCCGAATACCTTGCCGTCATGGAGCATGATCACATGGTCGCTGAAACTCATCGCCGAGTTGAGGTCATGCAGGATGCAGATGACCGTGAGTCCCTCGTTGATGATCAGCTGTTTGAGCAGTTTCAGGATCCCCAGCTGATGGAGCGGGTCAAGGTAGGTCGTCGGTTCGTCCAGCGCGATGATTCGCGGTTCCTGGGCAAGGGCCCGGGCGATGATGACCCGCTGGTACTCCCCCCCGCTGATCTCTGTGATCAGATGATCCTTCAGATGATCGATCGAAGTCAGTTTCATCACCCGTTCGATACTCCTCGCCTCATATCCCTCATGTTTCTGATCGTGCTCACGATGTGCATACCGTCCCAGACGGATCATGTCTTCGACGGTGAACTGGTAGGGATTACGCTCATTCTGCGGTACCATCCCGATCACATGCGCAAGATCCCTGCGATCGAGGCCGGTGATATCTCTTGATTCGAGGAAGACTGTACCTGCTCTGACTGGAAGGATCCGCAGGATCTGTTTGAGCAGGGTCGTCTTGCCCGAACCGTTGGGACCCAGGATCGTGGTGAACGCCTGCTTCTCGACCGCAGCTGCGATGTCTGTGAGAATAGGACGGTCATCGTAGGACCAGGAGAGCCCGTCGATCGTGATCGCTTGATTGGGGTCCACTAGAATATCTCCTTTTTCTGCCTTCTGAGCAGATAGATGAAGAACGGCGCTCCTGCCAGAGAGGTGATGATCCCAACCGGGATCTCTGCATTCTCCAGCAGCCCCCGTGCCATGGTATCAGCAAGCAGGGTGAACAATCCGCCGCAGAGGATGGTGAACGGGAGGAGCCTCCGGTGCCCGGGGCCTACGATCATGCGCACCACATGCGGGGTGACCAGACCGACGAATCCGATGATGCCGCTGATTGCCACCGCACTGGCTGTGAGCAGGGTGGCGATGATCAGCAGCAGGACCCGTGTCCTTTTGATCGATAACCCCATGGATCTGGCCGCTTCTTCCCCCAGAAGCAGCAGATCGAGCTCCCGGTGGAAGAGCGGGATGAGCAGGGTGCCGATGATCAGCAGCGGGCCGATGCCGGCAAGCTTCTCCCAGTTCGCAGAGGCGAAGCTGCCCATCGACCAGAATACGATATCTTCGAGCTGTTCACGATTGAAGTACATGAACAGGGACATGAGTGAGGAGAGCAGGAAGTTCATCGCCACCCCGGAGAGCAGCAGAGTCACTGAAGTCGACTTGAGTCCCCCGGAGAGCCCGTAGATCATGGATGAAGCTCCGATTGCCCCGATGAACGCGAAGATCGGGACACCCCAGGAGCCGGGGAGAAAGGCAAAGACGCCGATGTAGGCACCGAATGCCACGCCGCAGGCGGCTCCTGAGGAGACTCCCAGGATATAGGGTTCGGCCATGGGATTGCGAAAGAGTGATTGGAAGACCACCCCTGACGTGGCAAGCGCCATACCCACCAGAAGAGCTGTCAGTACCCGAGGGATACGTATGTGCCTGATGATGTAGATATGGGCAGCACTCGTCTGAGCAGCTTCACCGCCGTACAGTACGATGCGAGCAGTCTCGGCGACCGATATGTCAGCCGTGCCGAACGAGAGCGAGAGCAGCGCCAGGATCCCTGTGATCAGGATCCCCAGCAGTAGAAGCGGTGTGATATGCTGCATCGGTATCTGCAGTCGGGATGATCTCATAGGGTATTCCTGTCAGAAACGGTCAGGATGGAAGATCCTGGCCATTTCCAGGACCCCTTCGGCATTGCGTACTCCCTGTCGATCGATACGGTTGTTGTCGATCGCATAGAGGTTCCCTTCACGGACCGCCCTGAGGTCACGATACCCGGGAGTGGTCTCGAAAGCCTCCTTGATACCGAAATACTGTGAACAGAGGATGATATCGGGATCCTGCTCGATCAGCTGTTCGAGGCTGTAGGACCAGCCGGTCACATCTTCTGCGATATTCCGTCCACCTGCCAGTTCGATCGCCTCGTGGATGAAGGTGTCTCCGCCTGCGGTAAAATCTCCCCATTCACCGAATCCCACCACGTAGTAGATATCGGGTCTCGGCTGATCAGCCACACGCCCGGTGATATCCTCGATCGTCTGCCTCATCCCAGTCATGAGAACCTCGGCTTCAGCCTCGGCATCGATGAACTGAGCGGTATCAGCTATGGTCTTGTAGATCCCTGTGAAGGTGTTGTCAGAGTAGATCCCGACAGCGGTGATCCCGGCTTTCTCCATACGTTCCAGGGCTTCGATCGAGGTATGGGTGGATCCGATGACCAGGTCGGGTTCAAGACTGATGACCGTCTCGATGTTGGGATCCCGGAGGGTCCCGATCGAAGTCACCTCTGAGACCTCTGCGGGATAATCACAGAAATCGGTACGTCCGACGAGAGAATCGCCTCTGCCGAGGGCATAGATGATCTCCGTGATGTTCGGACCCAGAGAGATGATCCTCTCGGTGGCATCAGGGACCGTGACCGTTCGATCATAGGAATCGATGTAGATGCTGCCTGTACTCTCATCGATGGGTGTGACCTCCGCTGCTCCCTGTGAGAACAGGGGAAGCATCAGAGAGAAGAGAACCGATACCAGTGCGACTCGTTTGAAATGCATACATACTCTCCATGAATAGAGAGCATAAGCTGAGGGTGTGTCCTCGCTACTCATGCTCCGTGAGTTTCAGTCATCGATCTGATGACTGTGCGATCTCGTGAAAAGGCTGGTCTCCTGACTTGGATCTACGCCTGATACACCCTTCCCATATGCATCTGTCACATACAGTGGGCTGGCTGATTCGTAATCAGCCAATGTACTTCAGCTCTCCTACACAGTGGCGGGACCGTACGGGATTCACACCCGTTTCCCATTTGACGGCAATGCCGACCTTTCATTGATACACAAGACTAATTCATTGATCATGGGTTGTCAAGATAGCAGAACTGTAGGATAGTCTATCACAGCAGGATCTCTCATTCGTATACTGCTTCTCTTTCTTTCGGATCGATCACAGGAGTGTGGACATGTACAGATTATGCAACCTGATCTTTGCAGGTATCGTCTCTGCGGCATTGTTCTCAGGAGCAGGCATGCTCCATGCCGCTGACTTGCAGGTGATCTCAGATCACGGGATCTCCGTGATCAGTGAACCCGGGGATGCTGATCAGGCGCAGCAGGTCCTCTCCGATCTCTCCCAGATCCTGCCTGCCTATCGGGACATGCTCTCGGTGAGTCATCGGTTCTCCTGGCCTGTGGTCCTCTCCTCGGATTCATCTTCCCCCTCGGGGTTCGTATCGCTGCCGGTAGTCAGATCGGTATGGGAATCGGTTCCCTACAGCTCCCTCTCTTCAGGAGCCGACTGGTTCAGGACCCTTGCCCTGCATGAAGGCAGGCATATGGTGCAGTACGAAGCGCTCGATACCGGTCTTACCCGGTTTGCCGACGTGATCGGCGGCAGGCAGATGATGATGGCCATGACTCACTCCTTCATCCCCGGGTGGATCTATGAAGGGGATGCGACCATCGCAGAGACCCGGTTCTCCCGGGAGGGAAGGGGCAGGTCAGCTGCGTTCATCAGGAGCCTGCGGGCTCTGCTGATCGAGCATCCTCAGCTGAGTTACCGGGAGCTCAGTCAGGGCTCCTATGTGCATGGCTATCCTGACATGTATGCCTATGGGTATGTGATGATGGGGTATCTGCTCGAACGCTATGGGGATGAGGGTATAGCCGGGTTCTTCCGTACCCTCGGGGCATACCCGGTACCGTTCCTCTCTCCGACGATCGCGATCTCCTCACTCATGGGAAGTCTTACCACACCCAGTGCTCTGTTCGAACTGGTAAAAGCTGATCTGCTCATGCAGTGGGATCAGCAGATGCAGGGGCGGATCATCACTCCCAGAGTCCCGGTCGTCATCCCTGATGCCTATGGGGCGGTACGGATCGAAGCGTATGCGGTTCACGACAGGACCATCACTGCCGTGACCCATGATCGATCGCAGGGACTTCTGTACCGTGAGTATGATCTGGAGGATGGGTCCACGGTATCGGAATCCAGGAGGGTCCCTGCTTCTGATGTGGTGATCGCCAAGGAGTATCTGCTGTGGATCGAACACCGTCCGAAGCGCTCGGACCCGGGATCTACCATCGATGTGCTCGTGCGGGCTGACACCGAAGCATGGGGGATGGAGGATCTTGCATCGGGGGTGTACACCGGTTCTCCGATTCTCTCAGCTGATGGGAAGTTTGTGGCTGTCAGTACCTATGACCCGCAGATGGGGTCCTCTGTGCAGGTCTTTGATGTTCACACTGGGCTGCCTGGACCGATCATATATCCTGAGCACCGGGTGTTCATAGGCGATATGGTCTGGGACGAGGAGACCCTCATCGTCGTCGAAGAGCACTCGGAAGGGCGGTATCTCACACGGTATACACTGCAGGGGGATGCACAGAGGCTGTTCTTCGCAGGACACCATCAGATCACCGGACTTGCACGCTCCGGTTCTCTGATCTACTACGGCTCAGATGCCGATGGGATCGATGAGATCTATCAGTACGACACGAGAAGCGGTGAACACGCTCAGGTGACCGTCTCCCGGTATGGACTCTGGGACCCTGTTGTGGTAGATGGACAGCTGTATGCTGTAGAGCTCGATTCCTTCGATCGTGAGATCCTGGTCCGGGTCGATACCGATGCTCAGGTCCTTCCGGTACGGCGCAGCTATGATGCGCTGCAGGTCGACAGGTTCCTGGACCCTGACCGCTTCGAAGTTGCGGTAGAGCCCGCTGTTGGTGCAGAGGTCCTTCCCTACAGGCGTATCGATTGGGTCTTCACACCGTACGCACGGGGGATCCTGCTGCCGGAGACCTTCAGCGAACTCACCCTCGGGTTCACATGTGCCGACCCGCTGCTCGAGCATGAGACGAGTGTCTCCATCGGCTATGATCTTGAAAAGAGAGAACCGGTATTCCATACCAGCTGGACCCGTACGGGAGATCTGCTGGTCTCAACCATCTCTCTGGATCTCACACCAGGAGAAGGGCAGCTTCCCTCCTATACTGCAGCGGCCGATCTGTTTCTCAACACGAGAGTGCGGCGTCACGGCAGAGCGCTGGACCATTCCCTCGGGGGCCGTGTTCAGGTATCAGATGCTTTGCTTCCAGACTATTTCGCCACCGCAGGGGTCTATGACCTGATCTCGTTCGGTCTTCAGGCAGCAGAGCGCTCTCTGGTCCCCTATGAACCGGGGATCACCCATGAGATCTCCGCATTCACCGCTCTGGGCAGCGGCTATCCTGTTCAGATCAACGATCTGATCACCCTCTACACCGGTGCACTGCTGCGCGATGACGGGTTCATCTTCAGCAGCCGGGTCTCCTGGAGAAGTGCAGGTGCCATTTCCTGGCAGGCGATACAGGCACGGGGGTATGGACAAGCTGAACTGCCGGATGAACCGGGTGAATCTCTGATCGGTACGGTCTCTGCACGGTATCTCGTGCCGCTGGGGTATCCTGATCTGTCGGTGGCACGAACGTTCTTCATCAAGCGAATCAGAGCTGAGCTCTTCTTCGATCACACCTATTGGGATACCGGGTCCTTTTCATCAGCGGGGTTTGAACTGCTTGCCGATATGACCTTCGCACATCTGTTCGCTCTGGAACTCTCTAGCGGTATACGCGCCTCCTACCGTCTGGAGGATCAGCGTTTTGCGTGGGATCTCATCCTCTTCAGTATTCCGATCCCGCTGTGAGGTAATACTTGACGTGATGTTCCTGGTAGATTATCATCGGCGCATGAAAGAACTGGTGATTTATACAGATGGCGGATGTTCGGGGAATCCCGGCCCCGGTGGATGGGCGTATGCCCTTGCACCGGAAGGTAGAGAAGATGCCGTGACCGGCTCAGGCCACGACCGGTACACTACCAACAACAAGATGGAACTGACTGCAGTCATAGAGGCCTTGACCTATGCTGCATCTCTGGGTCAGGGGGCTGTGCTGCCTGTCCATATCCATACGGATTCTCAGTATGTGAAGAACGGGATCACGACCTGGATCTTCGGCTGGATGAGAAACGGCTGGCAGACGAGTGCCAAGAAACCGGTGAAGAACCGGGAACTGTGGATCGAACTGAAACGAGTCTCCGATACCCTGCCGGTTCAGTGGCATTGGGTGAAGGGACATTCCGGGGTTGCTCTCAATGAACTGTGTGACGCACTGGTTCGTGAGCAGACACAGATCGCACAGCAACTGGTGAAAATGTAACCTGTTGTAATGTAATAGCATAGGAAAATAACCAAGGTTTCATGCCCAATAGTGTTGACACTTTCAAGGCATCTTGCTATATTCCTATCGGTCGCTTGGGCCGCTAGCTCAGCTGGTAGAGCAACGCCCTTTTAAGGCGTGGGTCACAGGTTCGAACCCTGTGCGGCTCATACCAAGCAATTGGTTAATGTCTCCTTCGTCTAGTGGTTAGGACACCGGGTTTTCATCCCGGCAACAGGGGTTCAATTCCCCTAGGAGATGTGTTCATCTTGTTCCTTGAAAGAGGGACAAACCGTTTTACTTACAGAGGACCGGTGTTTACACGGTTTCCTGCGTATGCAGGAAGTGTGTAGATGCCGGTCTTCTTATATCTGAAGGGGGAGACCATGCCGGAACACGGAACAAAGAACACATCAAGAGTATCATACGCCGGAATCGGCCTGATCTTCGGTACCGCCATAGGATCAGGCCTGAGCCTGATCTTCTCCGGTACCCTCATCTGGGGCGGGATTGGGACAGCAGTCGGTCTCATTCTCGGGGCTGTGACCGACCTGTACATGAAGAACCGGGACCAGGGCAGTGGGCCGGGATCTGATACCATGCGCGAACATCGCTGAGCTTTACTCATACATAATCACTTTCGACAAAAAGAGTTTACTCTGTAAAACTTGACAAACCATATCTGCGGACGTACAGTTATTGTAGTGAAGAAGATGAAATGGTTCGTAGCAGTGTGGCTGTGTTCTCTGATTTTCGCATCTGGTGGTATCGCCAGTGCCCAGAGTACTGATGCGGTGCCTGTGTATGTCATCCCCATCACCGGTGAGATCGATCAGGGGCTTACCGTATTCCTTCGCAGAAGCATCGAAAAAGCAAAAAACGAACAGGCTCCCTATATCATCTTCGACATCGATACCTTCGGTGGAAGGGTCGATGCCGCTTTGCAGATCACTACACTCATCGGATCGCTCTCTGAGGTCACTACGATCGCCTATGTCGGTCTGCATGCTGAAGGCAGTGCCGTCAGCTGGTCAGCAGGAGCGCTCATCGCGTTCGCTGCAGATCGGATCTATGCAGCACCCGGGACTTCGATGGGGGCTGCAGCTCCGGTGATGCAGACGGCGGAAGGGACCATGGAGACCGCTGATGAGAAAGCTGTCAGTGCCATACGTACCCAGATGGCATCCCTTGCCGAGAAGAACGGATATCCTCCTGCACTTGCACTGGCTATGGTCGATAAGGATGTTGAAGTCATCGAAGTGCTGACTGAACGCGGGATCGAACCTATGGTTCGCAGTGACTTCGAGACCCTCGTGCGTAATGCACCGGAGGGGCAGGAGATCACAGAGGGTCGGATCATATCGGCTGAAGGAAAGTTGCTCTCACTCACTGCCGAGCAGCTGTTCACCTATGGAGTATCTGCAGGGACGGTCTCCACGGTAGCGGATCTGCTCGAACGCGAGGGAGTCCAGCGGTACACGCTCGTGCGCCTTGCTCCCTCTGCAGCCGATGATGCGGTGCGGCTGCTGACCGGTAATGTGGTTACCAGTCTGCTCATCCTGATCGGGATCATCGCACTGTTCATGGAGATCTCGAGCCCGGGGTTCGGGTTCCCCGGAGCGATCGCTCTGGCGGCGTTCGCCGCACTGTTCACCGGTAACATCCTGCTCGGTACGGTCGGTTCTCTGGAACTGCTGTTCTTCGTCATCGGTATCGCTCTGCTGATCATTGAGATCTTCGTGATACCCGGCTTCGGTGTCGTCGGGATCTCAGGCATCGCACTGATGACCCTCGGTCTGGTCCTGTCCATGCAGGACTTCGTGATCCCTACGTTCTCCTGGCAATGGGATCTGCTGGGAAAGCATGTGCTGCTGGTTCTCGGGAACCTCATCGCAGGCTTCTTCATCTTCGGTGTCCTTGCCTTCCTCGTTCCCAAATACACCCCGTTCAAGCGGCTCACCCTTTCCCATAGTCAGGAGACCTCCATGGGATACACCTCACAGGAGAGCAGTGAGTCTGTGCGCTATCTGGGCAAGGAAGGTATCGCTCTGACGACGCTCAGACCTTCAGGCAAAGCGGAGATCGGGGATGAGGTGGTACAGGTCATGACCTCTGGAGAGTTCATCGAACAGGGGGCTCCTCTGTCTGTCAGTGAGGTGAATGGGAACCGTATCGTCGTACGAAGACGTAAAGAGAATTCGTAGCGAGCTATTACAGCGTAAAAGGAGTCGGGTATGCTCTATATCGTATTATATGTGGCAATCGGTATCATCGCTCTGGCCATCCTGTTCATCTTCATCAAGTTCTTCGGTCTCTGGTTCAGGGCTCTGCTCTCAGGCGCCCCGGTGACCATTGCGAAAGTCATCGGTATGTGGCTCAGGAAAGTGAGCCCCAGCATCATCATCGATGCGCGCATCATGCTGGTAAAAGCAGGAATCCCCATAGATACCGATATGCTTGAGACCCACTATCTGGCAAAAGGAGATGTGCTGAAAGTCAGCATGGCCCTGGTGGCGGCGAACAAGGCGAACATACCGCTCACGTTCCAGAAGGCTGCAGCCATCGATCTTGCAGGAAGGGATGTCCTCGAGGCAGTGAAGACGAGCGTGAACCCCAAAGTGATAGACTGTCCTGATATCACCAAGGGCAAGCAGTCGATAGAGGCCGTGGCAAAAGACGGAATACAGCTTCGGGTGAAAGTCAGGATCACCGTCCGTGCCAATATCGAACGACTGGTAGGTGGTGCGACAGAAGAGACGATCATCGCCAGAGTAGGGGAAGGGATCGTCACCACCATCGGATCCTCAAAGGACTACAAGGCGGTCCTGGAGAATCCCGATAATATATCGAAACTGGTATTGGAGAAGGGACTGGATGCAGGGACGGCATTCGAGATCCTCTCGATCGATATCGCAGATATCGATGTCGGGAACAATGTCGGGGCCAAGCTGCAGGCTGATCAGGCTGAAGCTGATAAACGCAGATTCCAGGCAGAGGCAGAGAAGCGGAGGGCACTGGCTAAAGCACGCGAACAGGAGATGCTCGCAGAGGTGCAGGAGAATCGGGCTAAGGTGGTGCTCGCTGAAGTGGAAGTCCCGAAAGCTATCGCTCAGGCCTTCAGGAACGGGCAGCTGGGGATCATGGACTATTACCGGCTCAATAATGTGAAAGCCGACACCCAGATGCGTGAGAGCATCGCCAAAGAGCCCTCAGCGGGTGATACCTCGCCGGATCAGGAGAGCTGATCGGTGAGTTTCAGGAGTCAATAACATGGGTCCAGTACAAGAACTGCTTGAAGACCTCTTATCGGTACTTTCGGTCCTCGTCCCCCTGTATCTGTTCATCATGTTCAGAAAGATCATCAGCAGACGTCTACGATCGAGGAATCCCAGACGATCAGACCAGACACAGAGGGAGTCAGAAGAGCCATCAATACAGAAAGAAGAGCCAGTTGTCAGGCCAGAGGCTTCGAAGTGGTCCTGGCCTCCTATCAAGGGGTTCCTGCAGAGGAAGAGCCGCCGGGAACCTCCGGCGCCTGCACCCAGGACAGATGGTGAGGTACGCCCGCTCGTTCTCGAACCCTATCCTTCGAAGGAACGATATCTCGTGGACTACGAGGCTGATGACGAAGGAGGAGGCCTGTTCCCGGAGCAGGCACAGCGTGCCCCGGGAACAGGCGGAGCTCCAAAGCGTCTGGACAGACTCGAGCGGTACCCGCTCACACAGCGTGCGATCGTCCTTTCTGAGATCATCGGGCCGCCTCGGTCCCTGCAGGAACCCTTCCGGTAGCGTTCAGACTCAGGTATGTGATCTCTTTCCAGACAGATACCAGCATATCGCTGCTGCATGAGAGTTGCAGAATCATCGATGAGATTGTTTTCATTTTATCTCTGATGGATTATACTGACCGGGCATGTACTGTGCAAAGAACGTGAAAGGGGAAAATCATGAACAAGGTTATCTTGACTGCCTCGGACCTGGACGGGTATCTATCAACGGAAGACAAAGAGAAACTGCTGCATATGGATGAGATGTACAAGGAAGCGCTGAAGGAGTTCGAAGTCATCAGCAGCGGTTCACATGAGAAACGGCTCAAAGCAGCGAAAGATAAACTCATAGGCAGTTATGATCGTATGGGTAAGGAGATGCAGGATATCGTGAAAGAGGAGGCATCTCTGCACGTCTATTCGTTCGATACGCCTAAGGAGTCTCATGGCGAGGCCTCCCGCCTGATCGCGAAGCTGCGTAATCCGAAGACCCAGCACGAGGAGTTCGTCTACTATGTGCAGCGGGCCTATGAACTGCTGTTCAACCTGGCCTTTGCCGATCATGCGCTGGCGAGCAAGAACTATCTGATCACCGAGACGCCTGTGACGGTGCCGGTACGGAACTTTGCCGTACACAAGATCCCCGATGTTGATGATATGATCAACAATACTGTCATGTGCGTCATGCTCAGAGGGGCTCTGCTGCCCTCGATGATCCTCAGCAAGGAGATCCAGGAGTATTCATCAGCCAACTTCGTCACTCCCTTCGCCCTGTTCAGGATCAAGAGGGATGACTCGAAGAAAGAGCACAATATGGAATATGTGCTTGATCTTGATAAGTCCTACTTCGATCTGGGATCACTTCAGGGCAAGGATCTGATCTTCGCTGACCCGATGAACGCCACCGGCGGTTCTCTGGTGACGATCGTCGAGTATCTCAAGAACGAAGGGATCGAACCCAAATCCATCAAGGTGATCAATGTGGTCTCGGCTCTGAAAGGGGCCCTGCGTATCGTCCGCGCTGTCGAGCATGCCGAGGTCTATACCCTCTGGATGGATCCGGTCCTCAATGAGGATGCCTACATCCTTCCGGGGCTCGGTGATGCCGGAGACCGCCTGAACGGGAAGGACCAGGATGACAATCCAAGGAACATGATCCAGCTGATCGCTGATTACGGGTCCAACATATCCGCCCTCTACCGTTCACAGGTGAGGAAGATCGAGGAGACCGTGCTTGGGTAGCAGAAGCGCGATCACGGCTGTCCTGTGCGGGATGCTCCTGCTCCTGCTCTCCTGTTCGAGCACGCAGGAGCTGTCCCTGCTGTCACAGCAGTCCTACAACCTCGGCAATGCCTATCTGCGCCTGGGAGAGTATGAACAGGCTGAGGCAGCCTATCGCTTCGCTGTGGAGGAAGCGCCTGAGTACTACAGAGCTTCATATAATCTTGCGTATGCCTACAGCGCTCAGGGAAAATACGCTCAGGCTGTGACCTTGCTCGATGAGCTGATCGATTCCTACCCGGACGAGAAGGAGCTGTATGAGCTGCGTGCCTATGTACGCTATCAGCAGGCAGATCTGCAGGGGGCTCTTGGTGAGTTCGAAGCGATGATCGACTGGTGGGATGATCAGCAGCTGCGCCTGTCGGCTGCGAAGATATCCCTGGAGCTTGGGCTCTATGAGCGTGCAGACGTCCATCTGCGCTATCTGTATGATGAAGATCTGCTGAGTGCTGAGCTGCTCTATCTCATCGGTGAGACAGAGCGCCTCTCAGGTGTATCAGATGGCATGCAGTGGTATGCGACCGCGGTCCTTGAAGACCCGGGGTACCTGCCTGCACTGCAGTATCTTCTGGACCTTGCAGGTTCAGCGGGAGAGAAGACAGATCAGGAGATCCTGAGGATCCTGTCACAGGCCTCAGAGGCTGCACCAGAAGATCCTTCGGTAGCATACCAGTATGCACAGATGCTGCTTGCTGAAGGTGATGATCTCGGGGTCCAGATCATGAACAGGGCGATAGAGCTCGGGTTTGCAGATACCGATCAGCTGCTGGCACTCTACGATCTGCTCGAGGGGGAGCTTGCCCGTTCGTATCTGGAGATACTTGAAGCGGCTGATCTGATACGGATCGTACCGGTACCAGATCAGCCGTAGCGCAGAGAGAGCAGGGTGGGACCTGATCTCTCTCTGGGGTAGTGCTTATGCCAGAGATCTCAGCAGCTGTTTGAAGACCTCATCGGTCGAAAGACTGGAGTCGATATCGACCAGTTTACCCTGTTTCCTGTAGTAGGCGATCAATGGAGCGGTCTGCTCGTCATAGACATCAAGCCGGTTGAGGATAGCCTCTTCCTTGTCGTCCTCTCTCTGGATCAGCGGCTCTCCGGTCACATCGCACACTCCCTCGACCTTGGGTGGATTGTAGATGATATGATAGAGTTTCCCCGATCTTTTGGCAACGCGTCTTCCTGTCAGCCGTTTTACGATCATCTCCCGGGGGATGTTGAAGTTCACAGCATGATCGATGTCTGCGAACTTATCGAGGGACTCAGCCTGACCGATAGTCCTGGGGAACCCATCAAGGATATACCCCCGATCAGTGTCACCTTCGAGCAGACGCTCCTGAACCATGGCGATGGTCACCTCATCCGGGACCAGGTCTCCGGCTGCGAGAATGGCCTTCACCTGTTTCCCGAGAGCGGTCTCATTGCTGATAGCGGCTCTGAACAGATCCCCGGTGGAAATATGGGGGATGTTATAGAAATCTTTTGCAAGGGAAGCCATCGTCCCCTTACCGGCTCCTGGAGGACCTAGAAAAATCAGATTCATACTCTTCTCCTCTACCTGTTTGGATTCTGCTGCATAGCCCCGGGAGATCGGATCCTGCAGGGCTGCACTGTATGGAATGATTCGTATCTATATTCTTATCATGTTTTGCCTGTCATGTTGAGTGTCGAACGGTTGATTTGCTGCATTCCGGGGCAACATGTGGCACTCTGTCTCCTGTATGACCTGAGAACGTGTTCTGCAGAGGTTCCTGATTTGCACAAGCTGACAGATCAAACAAAAAATGAAAAAATATCGAAAAGCGGGTTGACCGTCACGGAGCTTTTCTGTATGTTAGGTGAAGCTTCAGTGCAGCAGGGTCAATCAGGTGCAGGAATGCAGCAAAACGGCATCCTAGCGTGTTTGTACGGGTAAAATCAGAAAATTTCCAATCTGTATCACAGAAAACGAAATGAACGATTTCTTACCGATTGCTGTTGACATGAAGGATGGATTCTTGGTATAAACATCGAGCGCGTTCATGAGAAACGACAACATGAGAAGCGCACGAGAGCAGAAGAGTCTGACAGAGGGAACTCTGGAAGAACAGGATTTTTGACAGGCATAAGAGAAGGGAAGAGATAAACAAACAAAGGAACTGTAAGGGTTCCAGTCAATTTAATGACAGGGAGCTGAGAGGCTTCAAGTCAGCGAGGTGACAGGAGAAAAACAAACCAAGCTACTTAGCGTCTTCGGACGCTAAACATAGTATAATGGAGAGTTTGATCCTGG